>NZ_DASVQG010000248.1:0-37613 GCF_036389215.1 Jatrophihabitans sp. | reverse complement strand
CTCGATCAGCAACGCCTCCAGCTCGGAGTCCGCCGTTGTCGCGCAGCCGATGGCCGCGGGGATGTTATTAGCGGCAAGGTCCGCTCGGAAGCCGGTGCTCAAGAAGGGGCCGCCCTCCCGCCGGCCAACCGGGATCAGCACCACGATCTGCCGGGTTCCGTAGCGGCCCAGCAAGTCCGAGGGGTGGAGCCCCGACTCGATCGACTGCAGGATGCGCAGCTCCTGGCCGGCCTCGTCCGGGTCGATCATGAGCAAGGCGACGTGACCATGCACGTCATGGAGCATCTGCTGGGCCTGCACCATCCACGCCGTTTCGGACCACAGCCGAGTTACCGGGTCAAAGGCCTCCTCGACCTTGACCGTCTCCCGCAGCGACCAATGGTGAACGAGAAGCAACGCCGGGACCACGAGTACGCCCATCGCAACGTTCCAATTCAGAAGCCCTGCGAGTGCTATGCCCAGACATTGCGTTGCTGCCTCGGCCGCATGTGCTCTTGGGTTGGCGAACATCCTTAGCACATGCTTCTGCCGAGCCAGCATCACTGCAGTAGCGATCAAGGCGATGTCAACAGCGGAGTGGGTAAGCATCGCGAGCGGAACCCCTGCGACTCCGTCCACTGCATGTAGAACAACCGAGGCGACAACGCATGAGCTGGCGGCAGCAGCGCCGGTATAGATGTACTTAAGCGGATTTGCACGCCTGACGATTCTGCGAGATGGCCACTCGGCCAAGTAAGTGACGGTAACCACTGCGGCGATGTACAGCGGTGGCAGGGTCAGCGCAGCAGCGAAGGTCCAGGTACTTATAAGGTCTGGCATTTTTTCTTCGGAGAGGGCGCGCCGAAGACGTTCTAACCGCCGAACCGAGATGGAATAGGTAACACTGATCGTTGCCAAAAGCAGGAAGCAAAGGTCGTCGGGTCCGATCATCTCAGGAACCGCTGACACTTAAGTACGTGCAGCGTTTCATGAGCGGATTCATGGGAGCGCTGGCACGGACGTCAATGGTCGAAGGGGGTGTATTGAATGTCGCGTCAGTGGGGATGGCCGTAAACACCCGCGTGTGATCGGGAGGGCTAAGGCGCGGCCGGACAGGCCGCGCCTTGGCACCGAGCAAACCGGCTCTCATCGCAAACCCCTCGTATCGACCGTGACAGACGGTACCCGTCACGTCCGGATCTGTCACCACTGGCTGACACTAATGCTCGCAGTACACGTACCTTCTGCTGGGCGCTCAGATGCGCTTCGCTCGCATGGTGGGTCATCGGCGTTTGCCTTGCGACATAGGACGACACGGTTTGTGTCGACTAGAGCCCCCGGACCGTAACTAAACCTACCGGTCGCCAAGACATCGGTCGGATGACCAGAAGCGCAAGTGCTCGTCGGAGTATGTCAGGCTGCGTTCCTTTAACGCGTGATGCCCCCAGATTCAAGAAAAGGGCTTATCACTGACTCACTGACGCAGACGCTGATGACGTCATCTTTAGACACAGGTCGAAGCTGCTGAGTGTGAATCATAACTTGGGTAGTGTAGACGGTTCGCCTATAGAGCGAGGGCCAGGTTAGTCACCAGCCCGATAGCGTCTACTCGTTAAGTGGCAGGTATTCACCTAGGCTACTGATCCCGTCCGACTGTAGTACTAACCACTGACAAATCCTTACCAGGTTCCCTAGACGAACTGCCTAGAATGCCTTCTGCCCAAGAGTGCTCAGCTACGAGCCACGAATGGTCTGCTGGGCGGCCTGCCCGGCCGCCCGTCCAGCACCGTCCGAGCGCCGGCTGGCTCGTGCTGGCACTCAACGCCGCGCTGGTCCTGGCGACGATCTTGCTGCGCTGACCGCTCAGCTGCCCGGCGCCGGGGCCAGCGGTTCGACGGCGGCAGTGGCCAGGTCGGCGGGCACCGTATGGCCGCCGGCGAACTCGCGGTAGTCGACCGGGTAGCCGTCCGCCCGCAGCTGCGGGACGATCCGCCGGCTGCAGCGCTGGATGGGCAGCACGCCGTCGGCGTTGCCGTGGGAGATGAAGATGGCCGGCTTGCCGCTGCGGCGGCCGGGCACCAGGAAACCCGGCGAGAAGGCCAGGATCCGGCTGAACAGCTCACCATTGACCAGGCCGACGGACAGCGCGTAGGAGGCACCGTCGGAGAAACCGGCCAGCGCGATCCGCGCCGGGTCCACCTCGAAGTGCTCGAACACCTCGATGAGCAGCCGATCGAGCACCGCGATGTCGGGGCCGAAGTCGCCGCGGATGATGTCCCAGCTGTACTCCCGGGATTTGGGCGCCAGCAGCAGGATGCCCCGGCGCTCGGCCTCACCCTGCAGGATGGGCAGCACCTGCGCCGGGTGCGAGGTCGCACCGTGCAGCAACACCACCAGCGGCAGCGCCGCGCCGGCCGTCCCCGGCGGCACGAACAGCGCCGATTCGGCGTCAGCATCGTGGGAACCACCGCCGCCGGACATCAGGTGCAACCCGGGCGGCAACGGCGGCTCGCCCGGACGGCCCGGCCGGGCCGACAGCATGCCGGCCTGCCAGCCGAGCTGGGTCTGTGCGGAGAAGGTCGGGCTCACGTCGTCCTTCCTCAGGCTGGTCGTCCGCCGGCTGGTCGTCCCGCCGGCTGGTTACCTCGCTGGCTGGTTACCTCGCTGGCCGATTACCTCGCTGGCCGATTACCTCGCTATGACTTACTCGCTACGACTTACCTCGCTACGACCCATCGTATGCACGCCATGGTCCTGGGACAGCGGGGTGATGTGTGGGTGTCCCGGCTTGCTGGTCGCGGGTGGCTAAGGGGGCGAACCCCCGGGGTTTGACGGCGATATGGGGCTGCATGATGATTGGTCTGTCACACCCGGCGCCCGGCCGGTGTCTCCATGTCAAGTCCGCCAGACATAGGAGGAGACATGACCAGCACGGCCCGGATCGACAAGGCTGAGATCACCGGCGTCTACGGGGCGTTGGCGACCAGGTTCAGCAAGAAGCAGTTCGGCGAGGTGCCGGACCCGCTCGGGGTGATGTGGCACAACCGCCCGGTGCTCAAGGCGTACTTCGCGCTCGGCGGCAAGGCTGAGAAGTGGGGTGCCTGCGACCCCAGCCTGAAGTCGTTCGCCCACCTGGCCGTCGCATCGCTGGTGGGCTGCTCCTGGTGCCTGGACCTGGGGTACTTCCGCGCCCACAACGAGAAGCTCGACCTGGACAAGGCACGCGAGGTGCCGCGCTGGCGCGAGTCCGGCGCGTTCACGCCGCTGGAGCGCGACGTCCTGGAGTACGCCGAGGCGATGACCCGGACGCCCCCGACGGTGACCGACGAGCTCTCGGCCCGGTTGCTGACGGCGCTGGGTGCGCCGGCGATGGTGGAGCTCACCGCCTACGTCGCGTTGGCGAACCTGTGGACCCGGACCAACACCGCGTTCGGCATCGAGTCGCAGGGCTTCGCCGCGGCGTGTGACCTGCGACCGCTCGCGGAGCCGAGCGGCGTCGCGTCTTCGGCCCCATGAGCCTGGACCCGTTCGTGGCGCATCGACGGCTGCTGTTCACCGTCGCCTACGAGATGCTGGGCTCAGCCGCGGACGCTGAGGACGTGGTGCAGGAGACCTGGCTGCGGTGGGCGGACGTGGACCAGGCGCAGGTGCGGGACCCGCGCGCCTACCTGGTCCGCATCGTCACCCGGCAGGCGCTCAACCGGCTGCGCACGCTGGCCCGGCGGCGCGAGGAGTACGTCGGGGAATGGCTCCCCGAGCCGCTGCTCACCAGCCCTGACGTGGCCGAGGACATCGAGCTCGCCGAGAGCGTCTCGATCGCGATGCTGACCGTGCTGGAGACGCTCGACCCGGCCGAGCGCGCGGTGTTCGTGCTGCGCGAGGTGTTCGACCTGCCCTACGACGAGATCGCCGCCGCTGTCGAGAAGTCCCCGGCCGCGGTCCGCCAGATCGCGCACCGGGCGCGCGAGCACGTGGCCGCTCGCCGGCCGCGCGCGCAGGTCAGCCGGGCCGAGCAGCGGGCGGTCGTCGAGCGGTTCCTGGCCGCGCTGCAGAACGGCGACGTCCAGGGCCTGCTCGACGTGCTGGCGCCCGAGGTGGTGCTCCGGTCCGACGGCGGCGGCGTGGTGGCCGCCGCTCGGCACCCGATCGAGGGTGCGGAGGCGGTGGCTCGCTTCCTCGCCGTGTTGGCGAAGGTCGCGCCCGGCGCCCGGGTCGACACGGTGTGGCTGAACGGCGCGCCGGCCGCGCGGATCGATTTCGGCGGCGAGGTCACCGCGGTCAGCCTGGTGATCGAGGACGGCCGGATCAGCCGGATCTACGCGATCCGCAACCCGCACAAGCTGACCCGCCTCGGGGCGGAGGCGGAGCTGAGCCGTTAGCCGCGAGACCGCTCGTCCATCAGCCACCCGGGCGCCGGCGGTGCCGCCAGCCGAGCCGAATGGGGCACACATCGGTGGCTGTTGTACCAAGATGGGCGCATGACGCTGCATCTCGCCACCACTCCGGCCGCCAACAAATTCCTGGCCGACGACCCGCTGGCCTTGCTGGTCGGCATGCTGCTGGACCAGCAGATCCCGATGGAGAAGGCCTTCACCTCGCCGCAGGTGCTCGCCGAGCGGATGGCGGTGTCCCGGCTGGACGCCGGGCAGATCGCCGACTACGACCCCGCCGCGTTCGAGGAGCTGTTCCGGCAGGTGCCGGCGCTGCACCGGTTCCCGGCCGCGATGGCCAAGCGGGTGCAGGAGCTGTGCCGGGCGCTGGTGGAGAAGTACGACGGCGACACCGCCTCGGTGTGGACGAGCGCCGCGGACGGCCGCGAGCTGGTCAAGCGGATCGCCGGGCTGCCAGGCTTCGGCGAGCAGAAGGCCCGGATCTTCACCGCACTGCTCGGCAAGCAGTTCGGAGTCCGGCCGGCCGGCTGGGAGAAGGCGGCGGCCGCATACGGCGAGTCCGGGTCGTTCCGGTCGGTCGCGGACGTGGTGGACGGCGAGTCGCTGAAGAAGGTCCGGGAGTTCAAGAAGGAGCAGAAGGCCGCTGCCAAGGCGGGAATCTGAGCCTGCTGGCGGCTGGTGGCCTCAACCCGAGGGATCAGCCGTCATGGCATGGTCATACGTCCTGCGAGGGTGACATGAGACGAACGGCATGGCACGCGAGCGTGCTTGGCGTAGCAGTCCTGGTCTTGACTGCCTGCGGCAGTTCGGCGCCGAAGCCTGGATCTCCCACCTCTGGTGTGCGGGTGATAGCCCGTAGTGCCTTCGCGGGACAGCCGGAGGCGGGCGACGTCTTTCCGGCAGTCAGCGGCACCTTCGGCCAGCAACCGCACGTCCAAGCCACGGCCAAGGACACTCCCGAGTCGCCGTCGGTGCTTTACCTCTCCGACGGAACCGGTGACCCCATCGTTCCTCGCGGCGCGCTCGAGGTGCGCTACGTCAAGACGGAATGGGGCAGCGGCCGAGTTCTGCACGACTCATGGGCTGCCGGCATCGACCGCGACGAGTTGCCGCCCGGGGACGCTGACATAGCAATCCGAGGCCTACTCAATGTCATGCGCGTCGGCAGCCGGGTCGAGATCGTCAATCCCACTGCGAATGGGATCACAGTGTTCGTGATCGATGTGCTGTCCCAAGTCGCGCCGAGCACCAGCCCCAGCGGATGAGCGCGCCGCTGCCGTAGCGTCCGCGGCGTGACGACACTGCTGACGGGCATCGGGCTGCTGGCCACGCAGGCCGCCGACCTCGGCGAGATCGCCGACGCCGCGCTGCTCATCGACGGCGACCGGATCGGCTGGATCGGCCCGGCGACCCGGGCGCCGGACGCCGACACCGCGGTCGACCTCGGCGGCCGCTGCGTGCTGCCCGGGTTCGTCGACTCGCACGCCCATCTGGTCTTCGCCGGCGACCGCGCCGAGGAGTTCGCCGCCCGGATGACCGGCCAGCCCTATACCGCAGGTGGCATCCGGTCCACGGTGGCCGCCACCCGGGCCGCGTCCGACGATCAGCTGCGGGCCAACCTCAGCGGGTTGGCGGCCGAGCTGCACGCCGCCGGGGTGACCACCTTCGAATGCAAGTCCGGCTACGGCCTGGACGTCGCCACCGAAGAGCGCTCGGTCCGGCTGGCCGCCGAGCAGACGCCCGAGGTCACCTTTCTCGGCGCGCACGTGGTGCCGGCCGGCACCGACCGCGGCGACTACCTCGACCTGGTGTGCGGGCCGATGCTCGAGGCCTGCGCGGCACACGCCCGCTGGGTGGACGTCTTCTGCGAGCAGGGCGCCTTCGACGTGGACGAGAGCCGGGCCGTGCTGCGGGCCGGCATGGCCGCCGGCCTCGCGCCCCGGCTGCACGCCAACCAGCTGACCGCCGGTGGCGGGGTGGCGCTGGCCGTCGAGCTGGACGCCGCCAGCGCCGATCACTGCACCCACCTGTCGCCGGCCGACATCGACGCCCTGGCCGGCTCGTCGACGGTGGCGACCCTGCTGCCGCTGGTGGAGTTCTCCACCCGCTCGCCCTACCCCGACGCCCGGGGCCTGCTGGACGCCGGCGCGACGGTGGCACTGGCCACCGACTGCAATCCCGGCTCCGGGTTCTCGACGTCGATGCCGCTGGCGATCGCGCTGGCCGTCCGGGAGATGCGGATGACCCCGGCCGAGGCGGTCCATGCCGCCACCGCCGGCGGCGCCCAGGCGTTGCGGCGCGCGGACATCGGCCGGCTCGCGGTCGGCCTGCGGGCTGACCTCACCGCGCTGGATGCGCCGTCCTACCTGCACCTGGCGTACCGGCCAGGCGTGCCGCTGGTACACCGAGGGTGGCGGGCCGGCGAGGAGCTCCCGCTGCGCCAGCCGGCTGGCCGGTAGTTCAACCGGCCAGCAGCACGCCGAGGAACAGTGCCAGCAGCGCGCTCAGTCCGGTCAGCGCGCCCCACACGGCCAGTCCCCTCCGGCTGCGCGAGCGGGCATGCGCGGCCGCCGCGACGCCGGACACCACCACGACGGCAAGCTTGACCATCAGCGTGGTCCGGTACTCACCGTGCATCCGGTCGTTCTCGGCGGCCACGTTCCAGATTCCGGTCAGCACCAGCACCGCGAAGGCCGGCCAGGCGATCCGGTTGAACGCCTGGGCGGCTCGCTTGGGCACGTCGACCCCGGCACCGCGCAGCGCCGGCACCAGCGCCGCCAGGGTGAGCTGGCCACCGACCCAGACGGTGGCCGCGAGCACGTGCAGGAAGAGCCGGACGCTGTCCCAGCCGACGCCGATCATGGCCGGAACTGTAAACGGTGGCCGCCCTTGGGCAAGCCGCGGATCAGTGCTTGGCTGGAGAGGTGCTCCATCCTTCGGGCAGGCAGCGACGCTACCTCGACCGGGTCGAGGCAGGCACCGTGCTGGCCGACCAGCTGGCGCAGCAGCTGGCCGGTGACCCCGCCCTGGACCGGCTGCTGGTGCTGGGCCTGCCGCGCGGCGGTATCCCGGTTGCCGACCGGGTGGCGAGAAAACTGGGCGCGCCGCTGGACGTGCTGCTGGTGCGCAAGGTTGGCCTGCCCGAACAGCCGGAGCTGGCGATGGGCGCGGTGGCGGCGATCGGTGACCAGACGGCGGTGGTCCGCAACGAGCCGGTGCTGCGGCAGCGGCGGGTGCCACCGGCCGAGTTTGCCGCGGCCTGCCGCGTCGAGCTGGAGATCATGCACCGGCAAGCCCTCCGCTACCGGGGCGCCCGGGAACCGCTGGAGCTGGCGGCCCGGTCGGTGATCGTGGTGGACGACGGGCTGGCCACCGGTGCCACCATGCGGGCCGCGGTCGCCACGCTGCGCGCCACCGGAGTCGGCCCGCTGGTGCTGGCGGTGCCGATCGGCTCGCCGCGTACCTGCCAGGCACTGGCCGGGCTGGTGGACACGCTGGTCTGCCCCTGGCAACCGCCGGACTTCGGATCGGTGAGCCAGGGGTATCAGGACTTCGGGCAGGTCAGCGAAGCGACGGTGATCCGGATCCTGGCCGGCTGAGCAAGTCAGCTGCCGGATCCGTTGAGCACGTCAACTGGCCGGATCCTGGGCGGGTCCGGTTGAGGGGTGAGCACCGTCAGCTGAACCGGCGGGCGACCGCCTCGGCGCGGGCCACCAGGTCCAGGTCACGGGCCACGCCCGGCACGTAGAAGATGATGTAGTCAGCCCCTGCCTGCAGCGCCGCATCGACCCTAGCCGCGATCTCGTCCTCGGTGCCGATCACGGTGCCGGCCGAGAACTCCTCCCATTCGACGCCGCCGCGGACATGCTCGGTGGCCTTGGCCGGGTCGTCTCCGGCATTGATCGGGTACACGTTGATGCTGGTGGACTTGATGATGTCGCCGTAGTCCCGGCCGACCGTCTCGCAGTGCTGCTTCAGGATCGCCAGCTTGTCGGAGATCACCGCCGGGTCGCCACCGCCGACGTTGGCCGCGTCGCCGTACTGGGCGACCAGCTTCAGGGTGACCTTCTCACCGCCGCCGCCGATCCACAGCGACGGGTGCGGCCTGCGTACCCCCTTCGGCTCGTTGATCGGCTTGTCGACCGAGTAGTACTTGCCGCTGAACTGGAACTCGTCCTGGGTCCACATGCCGACCACGATCTGGACGGCCTCGCGGAAGGCGCCCATCCGGTCCTTGAGCTCGGGCCACTCGTAGCCGTAGGCCTTCCACTCCTGCTCGAACCAGCCGGCCCCGATCCCGGCGTAGAGCCGGCCGTTGCTGGCCACGTCCACGGTGGAGGAGATCTTGGCGTAGAGCGCCGGGCTGCGGTAGCCGTTGCAGCCGACCATCTGACCGATGTTGACCCGGTGGGTGTCGCGGGCCAGCGCCGCGGTGGCCGTCCAGCACTCGAAGGTCGTCTCGGTGCTGGGCTTGGGGACGGTGTGGAAGTGGTCGTAGAGCCAGATCGAATCCCACGATCCCTCGTCGGCCGCCTTGGCGACCGCCGTCATCGCCTCCCACTGCTGGACCGGGTCACCGAGGCCGACCAGGTCCATCCGCCAGCCCTGCGGCACGAAGATTCCGAAGCGCGTCATGGGTCAAGTCTGCTCCAGCCGCGGGGGCGGTTCCGGGCCGGGCCCTCGACCATTCAGGCTAAGACAGCGCAGGTCAAGAACCGCGGGCAGCCCTGACCTGCGGCTGGGTTTATTTCGGCTTTACTTCGGCTTCTTGGTACCGGGCTTAGGTGCCGCCGCCAAGACCTCAGTGGCCTGCGGCTTCTTCTCCTGCTTGGGTTTGCGTACCTCGCGGCCGCCCTTGTTCTTGCCGGACATCAGATGCTCCTCGATTTGGCAGGGAGAGCGGCTGGCGGCTGCTGGTTACCGGAAAGGCTGCGTGGTCCGCAGCGGCCGCATGCCCGTGTGAACGGCACTTGGCGAACACAGACAGCCGCGGACGGCCCCGCTGGCCCCGGTCGCTGCGCAGTAGCGCACGGCGATCGAGTCGTGGATTTCCCTAGGGTGCCCGCATGCCACGCACAGCAGGTCATCGTGCTCGGTCCTTGACTCAGCGACTGTCTGAGATTTTTGCATCCTTGGCCCTCGCAGACCCGTTGAACGGGTCAACACAACTCTCACCACCGCGAGTCCGACAGGCCGTCGGCGTAGGCACCATGGTGACCTAAGGCTACTCCCAGCGGTGCGCGAGAACTAGGTGAACTCACCCGGTCGCCATCGACGAGTGAGCCGGCTAGCAACCCACGCAACCGGCTCAGGTCACCGCGACGATGTCGGCCTGGACCAGCTCACCGTCCTCGATCAGCAGCAGGCCCGCGGTGCCCCGGGGCTGGCGCCGCTTGTCGGTCGGCGAGCCGGGATTGAAGATCCGCTGGCCGTCGTGCACCTCGTTCAGCGGGATGTGCGAGTGGCCGAAGACCACCAGCCCCGCCTCGGGAAACCAGCGCCTCAGCCGGTCGGCCCGGCCGGCGGCCTGCCCGCTGTCGTGCACCATCGCCACCGGCAGGCCGGCCAGCTCCAGCGTCAGGGTGTCCGGCGCGCCCCAGTCGGCCACGTCGGTGCCGTCGTTGTTGCCGCGCACCGCGTGCACCGGCGCCCACCCCGACAGCTCGTCCAGCACGTCCGGGGTACAGACGTCACCGGCGTGCAGGATCACCTCGGCATGCTCCAGCAGCCGCGCGACCGCCGGCGGGCAGGACTTCCAGTACCGGGGCGCGTGGGTGTCGGACAGCACGGCCACCCTCATGCGCTCCAGCGTGACACAGGCACACGTGACCCGAGGCGGCGCCGTCCGGCGGCGCTACCCGGGATGAAGCCACACCCGGCCAGCACGCGTGAACGTCAAGGATAGGGTTTGGGTGTGAGGGTGGGTGTTTATGTAGATGCGTACAACTTGTACTACGGGGGCCGGCAGGAGTGCGGTCGAAGCCAGCCGGGTTGGCGCTGGCTGGACATTCGAAGCCTGGTGACTGAAGTGATCAACCAGTCCTCCTGGCAGGACCCGTCCGTCAAGCGCGTCATCTACTGCACCGCCCGAACTGATGCGGTGACCAACCCGTCAGGCTTCGCCGACCAGGACGTGTACTTACTTGCGCTGCGGAAGTCCAACAGCGTGGATCATATTGAGTTCGGCAACTATGTCGCTCGCGTGAAGAACGCCCTCCTGGCCACTAAGGACCCGACAACGTCCCGGCCGGTTCTTACCACTTCTCAGTGGCCGCTCATGGTCAAGGACCCCTCCAACAGGAGCGTGACCGACGCCAGGTTCATGGTGTCCTACCTACATCAGGAGGAGAAGGGCTCCGACGTGAACGTCGGCGCCCACCTGCTCATCGACATCTTGACGGACGAGGTGGATGCCGTGGTTGTTGTCTCCAATGACAGCGACTTGCGGTACCCCGTTACATACGCCCGAACCCGAGTCCCGGTAGGGATAGTCAACCCCCGGAACACCTACCATGCGGGAGATCTCAGAGGAACTGCCACCGCCGGGGTCGGTGACCACTGGTGGCGACGGCTCAAGGAGTCCGACTACCGAGCTCATCAGCTTCCAGATCCTGTCGCCGGTTACACAAAGCCGGTAGGTTGGTGAGCACGCCATCCAACTGTTATTCACTCACGTCGTGGGCTACAGTATTTCTATAACTCACCCGGTTCCTCGTGGACCGGGTTTTTCTTTTGTATTCGTCGCAGTCGTGAGCCGGTTCGTTTCGTGTCTCCTGGCCCGGGTAGCGCGCTGATCTTCCACGCGCTTACTCCATCCACCAGCTTCCAAGCGTGCTCGGGCAGACTGGCGCCGTGACGGACACCGACCAGCCGCCGCCAGCCAGCCGGCACCGTTACTCCTACGGCGGCGACGAGTCCCAGTACGGGGAGCTGTACCTGCCGTCGCCGGACCTGGCAGGCACCAGGCGACCGGGCACCGTGATCGTGATCCACGGCGGCTTCTGGCGAGCTCGCTATGCCGCCGACTACGGCGCGCCGCTGGCCGCCGATCTGGCCGCTCGTGGCTGGGCGGCCTGGAACCTGGAGTACCGCCGGGTCGGCAACGGCGGTGGCTGGCCGAACACCCTGGCCGATGTGGCAGCCGGCATCGACCTGCTCGCCGAGCTGGCAGAGCAGGCCGGCGCCGGGCCGGCTGGTCGAGCACGACTGGACCTCGACCGGGTGGTGGCCATCGGGCATTCGGCCGGCGGCCAGCTGGCCACCTGGGCGGCCGGCCGGCCGGTGCTGCCCGAGGGTGCGGTCGGTTCGGCGCCGCGGGTTCGGGTGACCGGGGTGATCGCCCAGGCCCCGGTGCTCGACCTGATCCAGGGCGCCCTCGACGGCCTCGGCGTCACCGCGGTGGCGGACTTCCTCGGCGGCCTGCCGGCGGAAAAGCCCGAGCGTTACCGGCTTGCCAGCCCGCGCGAGCACGTCCCGCTGGCCGTCCCGGTGCGCTGCCTGCACGCCCGCGACGACGACACGGTGCCGTTCTCGCAGAGCGCGGACTACGTGCGGGCGGCTCGGGCAGCCGGTGCGGACGCCGACCTGGTGGAGGTGACCGGCGGCCACTTCGGCGTGATCGACCCGACCTCGCCGGCCTGGCAGGCGGCCGTCGAGCTGCTACCAGGCCTGCCGGGCCGCTGACCGCTACCCAGGCTGACCGCTCTCCAGGTTGCCCGGCCCACGGCGCGAGACGCGGTTCATGCTGCTGCCGGTTACCGTGTAGTAACACAACCAGCCCCTGAGAAAATGGTGAGCGCTGATGGCTACCGAGGCATACGTGTATGACGCGATCCGCACCCCGCGGGGCCGGGGCAAGCAGACCGGGTCGTTGCACGAGGCGAAGCCGGTGTCGCTTCTAGTCGGCCTGATCGATGAGATCCAGCGGCGCAATCCCAGCCTGGACCCGGCCCGGATCGAGGATGTGATCCTCGGCGTGGTCACCCCGATCGGTGACCAGGGTTCGGTGATCGCCCGTGCCGCGGCGATCGCGGCCGGCCTGAACACCTCGGGGCCTGGCGTCCAGATCAACCGGTTCTGCGCCTCCGGGCTCGAAGCGGTCAACCTGGCCGCCCAGAAGGTCCGCTCGGGCTGGGAGGACCTGCTGCTGGCCGGTGGGGTCGAGTCGATGTCCCGGGTCCCGATGGGTTCCGACGGCGGCGCGTGGGCGATGGACCCAGAAACCTCACACGCCATCAGCTTCGTTCCGCAGGGGATCAGCGCCGACCTGATCGCGACCCTCGAGGGCTTCAGCCGGGAGGACGTCGACTCCTTCGCCGCGGACTCCCAGACCAAGGCGGCCAAGGCACAGGCCGACGGCGCCTTCGCCCGGTCGCTGGTCCCGGTGCGCGATCGCAACGGGCTCACCCTGCTCGACCATGACGAGTTCCCGCGGCCCGGCACCACCGTCGAGACGCTGGGCAAGCTGCCGGCCTCCTTCGAGGGCATGGGCTCGATGGGCGGCTTCGATGCGGTCGCGCAGCAGAAGTACCACTGGGTGGAGCGGATCGACCACGTGCACACCGCGGGCAACTCCTCGGGCATCGTCGACGGCGCGGCGCTGCTGCTGGTCGGCAGCGAGCAGGCCGGCACCGAGCTCGGCCTGACCCCGCGAGCCCGGATCGTCTCGACCGGCGTGGTCGCCCAGGAGCCGACGATCATGCTCACCGGACCCGCGCCGGCCGCCCGCAAGGCGCTGGCCAAGGCCGGCCTGGAGATCGAGCAGATCGACTTGTTCGAGGTCAACGAGGCCTTCGCCGCCGTCGTCCTGAAGTTCCTGCGGGACCTGGACCTGCCGGCAGAAAAGGTGAACGTCAATGGCGGGGCGATCGCGCTGGGCCACCCGCTCGGCGCGACCGGGGCGATGATCCTGGGCACCCTGATCGACGAGCTGGAACGCCGGGACCAGCGCTACGGCCTGGCCACCCTGTGCGTCGGCGGTGGCATGGGCGTCGCCACGATCGTGGAGCGAATCTGATGACCGACACGACAGGCATGATCGGCTGGGACCGCGACGCCGACGGCATCGTGACGCTGACGATGGATGATCCCGATCAGCGCGCCAACACCATGAACGCCACCTTCCAGAACTCCCTCGGCCCCACCGTCGACCGGCTCTACGCCGAGCAGGACGCGATCACCGGGGTGATCCTGACCTCGGCCAAGGACACCTTCTTCGCCGGTGGTGACCTGCGGCTGCTCAGCCAGGTCACCGACGACACCGCCGGCGAATTCTTCGCCGCCGCCCAGAAGCTGAAGGCCGCGCTGCGCAGGCTCGAGACGTTTCCGCGGCCGGTGGTGGCAGCGCTCAACGGCACCGCGCTGGGTGGCGGCCTGGAGATCGCGCTGGCCTGCCACCACCGGATCGCGCTGGATCGGCCCAAGGCTGAGTTCGGCTTTCCCGAGGTGACCCTCGGCCTGCTGCCCGGCGGTGGCGGGGTGGTCCGGACCGTCCGGATGCTCGGGATCGCAGATGCCCTGATGAAGCTGCTGCTCCAGGGCCAGCGGCTTCCTGCCGCCGAGGCGGTCGCGACCGGAATCGTCGACGAGCTGGCCGGCTCGCCCGAGGAACTGCTCGCGGCTGCCCGGCGCTGGATCGCCGCCAACCCGCAGCCGGCGCAGCCATGGGACCGCAAGGGTTACAAGATCCCCGGTGGCACCCCGGCCAACCCGTCGTTCGCCGCGATGCTGCCGGCCTTTCCGGCCACCCTGCGCAAGCAGCTCAAGGGTGCCCCGATGCCGGCGCCGCACCACATCCTGGCCGCGGCGGTGGAAGGCAGCCAGGTCGACGTCGACACCGCGCTGCGGATCGAGACCCGCTACCTGACCGACCTGGTGCGCGGCCAGGTCGCCAAGAACATGATCTCGGCGTTCTGGTTCGACCTGAACTCGATCAACTCCGGCGGCAGCCGGCCGGCCGGCTTCCCGCGGCGGCAGGCCAGCCGGGTGGCAGTGCTCGGCGCCGGCATGATGGGGGCCGGCATCGCCTACGTGGCAGCCCGCAACGGCATCGAGGTGGTGCTGCGCGACGTCACGCTGCCGGCCGCGGAGAAGGGCAAGGACTACTCCCGCAAGCTGCTGGACAAGGCGGTCTCGCGCGGCAAGCTGACCGAAGCCACCCGCGATGAGGTACTGGCCCGGATCACCCCCACCGATTCGGTAGCGGACCTGGCCGGCTGCGACCTGGTCATCGAGGCGGTCTTCGAGAACGTCCGGCTCAAGCACCAGGTCTTCGCCGAGGTGGAGCCGGTGGTCGCCCCGGACGCCCTGCTGGGCTCGAACACCTCGACGCTGCCGATCACCACCCTGGCCGAGGGAGTGCGGCGCAGGCAGGACTTCATCGGCCTGCACTTCTTCTCACCGGTCGACAAGCTGCCGCTGCTGGAGATCATCCGGGGTGAGCAGACCTCGGACGAGGCACTGGCGCGGGCCCTGGACTTCGCCCAGCAGATCAAGAAGACCCCCATCGTGGTCAACGACAGCCGCGGCTTCTTCACCAGCCGGGTGATCGGCACCTTCGTCAACGAGGCGCTGGCGATGCTGGGCGAGGGCGTGCACCCGGCCAGCATCGAGCAGGCCACCACCCAGGCCGGCTATCCGGTGGGGGTGCTGCAGCTTGCCGACGAGCTGAACATGGAGCTGTTCGTCAAGATCCGCAACGAGACCCGGGACGCGGTCGAGGACGCCGGCGGCAGCCTGCCCCCCCATCCTGGCGAGGCGGTGGTGGACCGGATGCTGGAACTCGGGCGCCCGGGCCGGTTGCGTGGTGCCGGCTTCTACCACTACGACGAGGCCGGTGCGCGCACCGGGCTGTGGCCGGGGCTGGCCACCGAGTTTCCGGTGCGCGGCAACCCGGCCGAGCGGGACCTGCTGGAGCTGCAGGAGCGGATGCTGTTCGCCGAGGCGGTGGAGTCGGTGCGCTGCCTGGAGGAAGGCGTGCTCAGCGCGGTCGCCGACGCCAACATCGGCTCGATCATGGGCATCGGCTTCCCGCCGTGGACCGGCGGCGTCCTGCAGTACATCAACGGATACCAGGGCGGGACCGGCACCGGCCTGCCCGGTTTTCTCGCCCGCGCCGAGCAGCTCACCGAACGCTACGGTGACCGGTTCAGCCCGCCGCCGCTGCTGCGCAAGAAGGCCGAGAACGGCGAGACGTTCTGATGCCGGCCGTGCCCAGCGGCACCGTGCTGATGGCCGTGCCCAGCGGCACGCTGATGCCGGCCGTGCCTAGCGGCACTGTGCTGATGGCCGTGCCTAGCGGCACTGTGCTGATGGCCGTGCCCAGCGGCACGCTGATGCCGGCCGTGCCCAGCGGCACTGGGCGCTGAGGCGATGCCCGGTCCGCTGAGCGGTGTCAGGGTCCTGGAGCTCCCCGCGATCGGGCCGGTGCCCTTCGTGGGGATGCTGCTGGCCGATCTCGGCGCCGAGGTGACCCGGATCGACCGGCTGGTTCCCGGCGGCGATCCGCTGTCGACCATCCTGGGCGCCACCGGCCCGCTCGGGCGCGGTCGCAAATCGGTGGCGCTGGACCTGCGCCAGCCGGCCGGAGCGGCGGTGGCGCTGGACCTGGCGGCCGGCGTCGACGTGCTGATCGAAGGGTTCCGGCCCGGGGTGGCCGAGCGGCTGGGCGTCGGGCCGGACGAGGCGCTCGGCCGTAACCCCCGGCTGGTCTACGGCCGGATGACCGGCTGGGGCCAGGACGGGCCGCTGGCCAGGACCGCCGGCCATGACATCACCTACCTGGCGGTCTCGGGGCTGCTGCACGGCATCGGTCCGGCGGCCGGCCCGCCGACCCCGCCGGCCAACTACGTCGGCGACTTCGGCGGCGGGGCGATGTCGCTGGCGGTGGGACTGCTCGCCGCGGTGCTCAACGCCCGATCCACCGGCACCGGGCAGGTCGTCGACGCCTCGATGGTGGACGGGGCGGCGTACCTGGCAACCATGGTCCGCACCCTGCACGGGCACGGGCTGTGGCGCGACGAGCGGGAGGCCAACATCTTCAACGGCGGCGCCCCGAACTACCGCTGTTACACCTGTTCCGACGGCGGGTACGTCGCGGTCGGTGCGCTCGAACCGAAGTTCTGGGACGAGCTGCTGGTGACGCTGGGCCTGGACCCGGCGACCGTCCCGTCCCCGCTGGACCCGGCGCGCGCCACCGAGCTGACCGACCTGCTGGCCGGCATCTTCGCCGGCCGGCCGCGCGATGACTGGGCCGAGCTGTTCGCGGGCTCGGACGCCTGCGTGGCGCCGGTGCTGACGCTGACCGAGGCGCCGGACTACCCGAACAACCGGGTCCGTGGCTCCTACGTCGAGGTGACCGGAGTACAGGTCGCCGGCCCCGCACCGCGGTTCGGCGGCACTCCCAGCGTGCCGGCCGGGCCGCCGCCGGCGCTCGGGGCGGACACCGATGAGGTTCTGAGCGGGCTGGGCTACTCCGTCGACCGGGTGGCCGAGCTGCGGGCGGCCGGCGTCCTGGGCTGAGCAGCCGGCTGCCGCCAGAACTGTGGGCGTCCTCGGCTGTCGCCGGAACTGCGGGCGCCGGAACTGCCGGTCAGCGCGAGTGGCTCACCACCCACTCCTCGATCCGGTCCCACTGCCGCGCCAGCCAGTCCAACTGGGCCGCCTCGTCCGCGGGAACCGTGTCGGGGGCGTGCTGCCACCAGCTGATCCGCATCGGACGATCCCACAGCGGCAACGCCCGCCAGATCAGGCCGGGGCTGACCAGGGTGTCCAGGCCGGTGTGGGCCACCACCAGCACCGCCGCGTCCGGACGTGCCTGCAGGCAGGCCAGCGCACCGCCGGGCCGGGGTGGCAACACATGGCTGTTGGCCTGCGCCAGCGCGGCAGCCCGCCGCCGGCCCGCGCGCCACAACCGGCGCACCGCTCGACGATGCCGCCTGGGAGTCCAGTTGCCGCCTTCGGGGAACAGCAGGAGCGCGTCGTTGCCGTCCAGGCCGCCCGCCAGTTCGGTGAGCGGCTCCGTCCGGTCCTCACCGGCCCCGGATCGCGAGGGCAGGAAGTAGCACCGCAGCCGGTTCAGGAGAACGTCCAGGCCGGGATCCCACTGCAGGGCTGCCTTGAGCACCACCCTGGGACACCGGTCCAGCTCGCTCGCGATCAGGTGGACGAGGGCGAACGAGTCGCCGGGGCCGGCATGGCGGGCAAGCACCAGCAGCGGGACCGGCGAGTCCGGCCGGGCCGGCGGCAGCGGCTTGTCCAGCAGCACGGTGAACCCGACCAGCGCCTCGCTGGTGACCCGCAGCCGATCCAGGCACCAGCGCAGCAAGCGCTGGTGGGCCGGCAGCCAGTCCGAGGCACCGGAACGCCGGACCGGCCTGGCCAGCCACAGCCAGAAGCAGCCGAGCAGCATCACCAGGTCCAGCGCCAGGTAGGCCGAAGCCAGCCACGCCAGCCGCCAGAGCCTGCCGCGGACCGGGCGGACCAGCCCGATCAGCGACCCGGCCAGCCAGCCGAGCGCGCCCAGCACCCCGAACAGGGCGCCCAGCAGCAGCGCCAGCGGCACCCACAGCGGATCGATCAGGCACCGGCGCACCCAGCGCGGAGGCAGGCCCGCCGTCATCCAGCGGTTCCGGAGCGCTCCAGGTACCTGGCGGAGGCGGCATAACCCCGCTCGATCCGGTCGGTGACCCGGGAGGCGTCCCGGTAACGCATCGTCACCAGTGGGGTGTCGGGGTCACCACTGGGCAGCACGTGGACCTCCACCTCATCGCTCAGGGCCGCCATCTCCTCGACGAACCGGTGCCGGCGGGCGATCTCGAAGGCCACCAGGCCGACCTCCCACGGAAACCGCGGCGCCCGCAGCGGCTGTTCGACCCGCCCGACGTGCAGGACGTAGATGGTCCGGGCGCCCAGCGCCACGGCGCGCCCGACCGGAATGGAGTGCACCAGGCCGCCGTCGAGGAAGTGTTCGCCGTCGATCAGCACCGGTGGCAGCAGCCCGGGCACCGCGCACGAGGCAAGCACCGCCTCGGTGATCGGACCGGCGGTGAACCAGTGCGAGGTCGCCCGTTCGATGCTGGCGGCCACGCACTGGAACGGCACCTGCAGCTCCTCGATGGTGCGCACCGGCAGGTGCGCGGCGGCCAGTTGCCTCAGCGCGTCGGAGGAGTGCAGGTGGGTGCCGTGCCTCATCAGGGTCTTGGCACGGCCGAACACCGATCCGGAGAACACCGCCGAGGCGGCGAGCTCAGCCCATAACTCGGCCAGCCCCGCGGCGGTGTCCAGGCTCGGGTCGGCGGCCAGCATCGCCCCGTTCAGCGCGCCGACGCTGGTGCCCAGCACCAGGTCGGGACGGATCCCGTGCTCCAGCAGCGCGCGCACCATGCCCACCTGGGTCGCTCCCAGCACGCCGCCGCCGCCCAGCACGAACGCCACCTCTGACTGCGGGCTGGGCTGGGGCATGCCTGTGATCATGCCTGGCCGCTCAGCCTTCGACCCGATGAAACCAGTCGATGCGAGGTCAGCTGTTCTGGATCACCGAGAGGACATTGCCGGCCGGGTCCTTGAACCAGGCGATCGGCGGCCCGACGAGCCGGAAGATGCCCCGGTCGTCCACGCCCTCGTAGGTCTCGAACGTGATGCCGCGGGACGTGAGTTCGGCCACAGCCGATTCGATGTCGTCGACGTCGAAGTTCAGCATCGTGTACTCGGCAGGGACGTGGTCGTCGCCCTTGGGGTAGACCAGGATGTTCTTGTCCGGGCCGAGGTGCAGCGTGAGCATCCCGTTCTCCTCGGTGAACGGGATCTGCAGGGTCTGGCCGTAGAACTTCGCGGCGGCCTCGACGTCGTTCACCGAGAAGCCGCTGAATGCCCTTGTCGTGTCGAACATGGCTGCTTTCCAACCTTCGATGCGGTGCGGCGTGCCTGGTGCGCGCGCCTGAGGCGCTCGACCGTACCGCCAGGTCCGGACATGACGAACGCCGGTCCGGACATGACGAACGCCGCAGTCCCGGCGGGAGCTGCGGCGTTCGGCCATGCGTTGGTGCGGTTACACCTCGGCAGGGGTATTGGTGTTGCCCTCGAGTAGCGAGCGAACTTCCGACTCACGGTAGCGACGGTGGCCGCCAAGCGTGCGAATCGAGGTAAGCTTGCCAGCCTTCGCCCATCGAGTAACCGTTTTGGGGTCCACTCGGAAAAGCGTCGCCACCTCTGACGGAGTCAGTAGTGGCTCAGACTCTGTACGTTGACGAGGATTGGTCATTGACCCTCGCCCCCTTCCTGGATATTTATAACGCGCATCCCGTTGCGACGTCCTAGGAAGTATGCACCAGTTTCCGATGCAACTTCTTGTCTGCACGCTGTGAGTTTTGCCTCTCAACATTACAATTTGGTATCGAACCGGGATTTCGCTGTATTTCTTACACACTTGGTGATCACAGAGACACACCCTGTTAGCGCGATCGCCGAGGACGTGGCCGCGACCGGGTCAACAAGCTCAGATCAGCCTTCCAGGTGGTGTGCGGCGCGGCGGATCCGCGATGTACTCTCGGACCTACGAATTGATACTCATTCCCGGCGCGGACTTCCCTAGCGACTCCGCCCGGATGACCGTGCGAGCGAGGGGGTCGAGCCATGGGGCGCGGCCGTGCTAAGGCAAAGCAGCAAAAAGTGGCCCGGGAGCTCAAGTACAACTCCCAGAGCACTGACTTCACAGCCCTCCAGCGGGAACTCGGCCATCCGGCCGAGCCCGGCTATACCGAGACCGACTCGGACGGCGATCCATACGCCGACGACGATCTCGAGGACGAACAGAGCTGGGTGGGCCGTCCCCGCTAGGCCCAGTACGGCTCCCGGCGCGCTTGCCTGCAACCGCTCGTACCTGCAGGACTCGGCCGTCTAGAAGCCGCTGGTCGCGTAGTTGCCGCTCAGCTGTACCCCGGGACTGTCAGCGCCACTGATCAGGCCGACCTCGCCCAGCCGCCAGGCTGTCAGCCCCCGGCTGGTCAACAGCTGCAGCGCCGCTTCGGCATACCCTGCCGACACCACCGCAACCATGCCCACCCCGAGGTTGAACGCCGGCTCCAAGTGGGCACGGTCGATGCCGCCGGCGCGGGCGAGCAGCTGGAAGATCGGCAGCGGCGACCAGCTGGCACGGTCGACGTGCGCCTGCAGGCCCGGCGGCAGCACCCGGTGCAGGTTGCCGGCCAGGCCACCGCCGGTGATGTGGGAGAAGGCGTGCACGCCCGCCAGCCCACCGTCGGCGATCAGCTGCAGGCAGTCCTGGGCATAGATCCTGGTGGGCGTCAAAAGCTCCTCGCCCAGTGTTCGGCCGGCGAGTTCCCCGGGCGTGTCGGACAGCGCCAGACCGCTGCTGGCCAGCACCTGCCGGACGAGGGAGTAGCCGTTGGAGTGCACTCCCGAGGACCCGATCGCGATCAGCACATCGCCGGCCAGCACCCGGTCGGCGCCCAGCACCGCGTCGGCGTTGACCACACCGGTGCCGGCGCCGGAGATGTCGTAGTCCTCGGGGCCCATCACCCCCGGATGCTCGGCCGTCTCGCCGCCGACCAGCGCGCAGCCGGCCTGGACGCAGCCCTCGGCGATGCCGGCCACGATCTGGGCTATCTTCTCCGGGATCACCTTGCCGGTGGCGATGTAGTCGGTGAGGAACAGCGGTTCGGCGCCGACCACCACCAGGTCGTCGATCACCATGGCGACCAGGTCGATGCCGATGGTGTCGTGCCGATCCAGTTGCTGGGCCAGCACCAGCTTGGTGCCCACCCCGTCGGTCGAGGTCGCCAGAACCGGGCGCGGGTAGCGGGTGAGGTCGAGCCGGAAGAGCCCGGCGAAGCCGCCGAGGCCGCCCATTACCTCGGGGCGGGTGGTTCTGGAGACCGAGGCCTTCATCAGCTCGACGGCGCGGTCACCGGCCTCGATGTCGACGCCCGCGCCGGCATAGGAGAGGGTCGTCGCGGTGGGTTCGGTCGCGGAGTGGGTCTCGGTCGCGGAGTGGGCGCTCGGCTCGCTCACGTCAGCCGCAACGCCTCGGCGGCGGTGTAGCCGTCGGCCCGCTCAGGCTCGAGCGCCGCCGCGCCGTTGGCTGCCCCAGTGCCGTTGACTGCCCCAGTGCCGTTCACTGCTCCAGCGCCGTTCACTGCTCCAGTGCCGTTCACCGCCCGGCCGATCCCTTCCAGCACGTGCTTGCCGACCACCTGGGGCAGCGGAATCGGGTACTCACCGTCGAAGCAGGCCCGGCACAACCGGGTCTTGGGCTGGTCGCTGGCGGCGATCAGGCCATCGAGGGACAGGTAGCCCAGCGAGTCGGCGCCCAGCGAGGCGCGGATGCCGGCGACGTCCAAGCCGCTGGCGATCAGCTCTGCCCGGGTCGCGAAATCGATGCCGTAGAAGCAGGGCCACTTGATCGGCGGCGAGGCGATCCGGACGTGCACCTCGACCGCGCCGGCCTCCCGCAGCATCCGTACCACCGCGCGCTGGGTGTTGCCCCGCACGATCGAGTCGTCCACCACCACCAGCCGCTTGCCGCGGATGACGTCACGCAGCGGGTTGAGCTTCAACCGGATGCCGAGCTGCCGGATGGTCTGCGACGGCTGGATGAAGGTCCGGCCGACGTAGGCGTTCTTGACCAGGCCGGTGCCGTACGGAATGCCCGATGCCTCGGCGTAGCCGATCGCCGCGGGGGTGCCCGATTCCGGGGTGGGCATCACCAGGTCGGCTTCGACCGGATGCTCCTTGGCCAGCCGGCGGCCGATCTCCAGCCGGGTCGAGTGCACCGAACGGCCGCCGATGGTGGTGTCGGGCCGGGCCAGGTAGACGTATTCGAAGACGCAGCCCTTGGGGTCGGGGTTGGCGAAGCGCTGCGAGCGCAGGCCGTCCTCATCGATCGCGATCAGCTCACCGGGCTCGACCTCGCGGACGAAGGAGGCGCCGACGATGTCCAGGGCGGCGGACTCGCTGGCGACCACCCAGCCCCGCTCGAGCCGGCCGAGCGACAGCGGCCGGACGCCCTGCGGGTCGCGGGCGGCGTAGAGGGTGTGCTCGTCCATGAAGACCAGCGAGAAGGCGCCCTTGATGGTGGGCAGCACCTGCATCGCGGCCTCTTCGACCGAGACGTCCGGGCGGCCCGCGAGCAGCTCGGTCATCAGGTCGGAGTCCGAGCTTGCCGACAGCTGCGATCCGCGGTTGCGGCCGCCGTTGCCGCTGGCGGCCTCGTGCAGCGCTGCGGTGTTGACCAGGTTGCCGTTGTGCGCCAGCGCGATGCCGGTGCCGGCGGCGGTGGTCCGGAACACCGGCTGGGCGTTCTCCCAGGTGGACGAGCCGGTGGTGGAGTAGCGGGTGTGGCCGAGGGCGATGTGGCCCTTGAGGGTTGCCAGGGTCGCCTCGTCGAAGACCTGGGAGACCAGGCCGAGATCCTTGTAGACCAGGATCGAGGACCCGTCGCTCACCGCGATGCCGGCGGCCTCCTGGCCCCGGTGCTGCAGGGCGTACATGCCGAAGTACGCCAGCTTGGCGACTTCTTCACCGGGTGCCCAGACGCCGAACACGCCGCACTGGTCCTGCGGTCCTTGGTCGTGGGGGTCGAGGTCCTGGGTAAGCCTGCCGTCTCCGCGCGCCACGGGCCCAGTCTAGGGGGTGACTGCGGGTGCGCGCGCACCTGGCGTTGTGCAACGCCGTGACTGTTTGCCGGTTATGGCACTTGCCGCGTCAGACCGGTTGGAGGGCTTGGTGCGGCTCGGCGGGCAGCTCCAGCGCTATCGGGTCGCCCGGTTTCACAGGGCCGCCGTGTACCACGACGCTCATGATGCCGGCCTTGCGGATCAGCCGGCCCGCTTCGTCGTGGTCGAGCACCTGTTTGAGCAGGCCGGGCTGGAACCGGTCGATCTGGACGCAGGGGTTGCGCAGGCCGGTGACCTCTATCTCGGCTTGCGCTCCCAGCTTCAATCGGGTGCCGGTGGGCAGGTTGAGCAGGTCGAGGCCGCGGGTGGTGATGTTCTCGCCCAGCTGGCCTGGTGTGACGTCGAAGCCCTGGGTGGCCAGTTCGTCGAGCAGCTCGGTGGCGATCAGGTGGACCTGGCGCAGGTTCGGCGCGGACGGGGTCCAGCGCCTGCGGGACCGGTGCTTGACGGTCGCGCCGGCGTGCGCGTCACCCTGTACGCCATGGCCGGCTATCAGCTCGATCCGCTCGGCGGGGGTCTTGCTGAAGCGGTGCCGGGCGTGTGCGCTCACCGCCACCACCACCGGCCGCTCGCTGCTCACCCAGCCATCCTGCCACCCGGGAAAGGGCTGCCCTTGTGCTAGTGCCCGACCAAGCGGCCAGGGACGCCCGCACGCCGCAGGAGGTCGCCGACATGACTGGTCAGCCCTACCGCTCCGTGAATTCGAATTCCGGCGCCTTGCTCATGCGCTCGCACAATCAGCGCCCGCAAATGTTCCAGGCCGTCAGAGACGGTGAAATCGAGCCAGGTCTCCGCCTCGCCAGCGCTGACGACATCGGCGGCGGAGAAGAACTGCCGGGCGATATGCAGCTGAACCACCCAGGCCCGGCCGCCGTCATGCACCCATTCCAGCCGGACCGGCCCCAGTAGCTTCCGGGCGGTCGCCGTGAGCCCGCGCACATCGGCGAGCACCGCATCCGGCAGGGCCGCCGGTGCCTGCTCGCCAAGCATGAAGGTGTCGCCTCGACCAGGCACACCCTGGATGAAGTCATCACGGTCGGCACTGGCCATGGTGGCGCCGGACCAGACGGGCTCGACGCCCTGCTGGGCCAGCACCGAGGCGATCGCGTCCCCGTGCGGATCCTCCTTCGCCAAGAGGGCGTAGGGGTCGCTCCAATGGGCGAGCGTGGTGTACCGACCGGGCGCCTGTTCGGTCGGGCAGGTACGCAGCCAGGTCTCGGCCGTCGAGGTCGGCTCACCGAAGCTGAACGGCGCCACCCGCCGGGAGATCACCGTCGTCCTCGGCACCGGCAAGCCGGCCAGGTATGCCATCAGCAGGCCGTACGCCTTGTCGCCGATGTGCCTGCTGAACCTGTTTGGCCAGTCTAGCCGGGGGGACAGGTCGCCGGTTGTTGCCACGGGTTCGATCTCCCACCAGAGCGTGTGCGAACGGCGGTAGCCCACCCGGGTCGGATGGATGGAGAACTCGAGCCGGTCGCCCTTCGCATCCGGGAGGTCAGGTGCGAATCCGTATACCGTCTCCAGCAGCCGCCGGCCGAGTTCCTGTGGAAGTGAGGCGACCCCCTCCTTCTCCACGGCCCGCGGGGTGTCGTCCGGCGCGAACTCCAGGATGCCGCCCAGCGCGACGCCGGAGATTCCGCCGTCGCTGACGTCGACGGTTTCGTTGACGATGGTGAGATAGCCGTCCGCGGCCAGCGAGCGCACCAGCGAGACCGCGTCCTGCGCGCTTCGGAGGCCGTAATGGAACGGGCAGCCCTTGTCCTGGTCCGGGCGGAAGCTGCGGACGTTGATGCTGCCGGAAACGCTGGCCGCGAGCAGCGCCTCGACGGCCGCCGCGGGCTGCGCCGGATCCAGGCTCGGGTCGGTGACGATGCGGTGGTGGCGCAGCCGGGGCTGCGCACCCGGGCCGAAACTCACGAACTGAGCGACATTGCCCTTCTCCGCAAGCCGATCCAGCCGGTCATCCTTCAAATCTGCCATCACGAGGCATCTCTGGAGCCCGCGTAGCCAGGCCGGCTCCGCGAATGCGCCCTGCTGATTTGCTCGAGGGCGTCTCGTTGGCAAGCCGAGCTGAGGCCGGCAGCGTCGAGTTCACCCGCCGCGTCCTCCAGCAGGCGGAGGCCCACCTGCGAGCTCAGCGGTTGCAGTGTTGCGTCAAGCACCGACCGGCCGCCCGTGACTGCGGCGGCGAATTCGAGCGCGCACCCGGAACTGTAAGACCACCCATCCGCCAGTACGACTGTCTGAACGAATCGGTCGATCACCCGAACCCAGAACCGGTGGTAGTCCGGCTGCTGCCATCCGGGGATGGCGCCCAGCCGAGTCGGGTCGATGACCGGGTGGTTGAAGGTGCGCTCAACCCGAGCGACGAGCGGCCGCACCGCCTCGATGTTGCGCCGTACGACCTGTCCGAGCTGCACTTCGTACGCTGGACCGCCCTTGCCCAACGCTTTGCCCTCACGGCTCCACCACTCGACGAATTCCGGTCCGGTGGTGATCGGGGTGCTGATGTAGTAGGCGTCGCGACGGTCCCCGAGCACCGTGGCCAGGGTCGCCAGCAGCGTCTCGGCGAGTTCGGAGGCCTCGCCAGCCGACTCGGCGGGCATGTCCGCCCAACGCCTGCTGGCATCCTCCAGAAGTGCGCCCACTCCGTGGCCTGTACCAGCCGCCATCTTGCCCCTCACGGTTCCTAGCCATCGTTGGAGCGATTATCCAGCCAACCTACGACAGTCTGCGGCGGATCCGCGACAATGAGCCGTGCGCGCCGGCACGAGTCGATAGCCTGCCGGGGTGACACAGCCCGCAGCCGCCAGGTCGCCCAGCTCGGCGAGCCACCGTGGCGTGCGCCAGATCTTGCGGTCCTTGATGAGGCGACTCGCCGGACCCGCCTGCGGATGTCACGTGCCTGCCGGCACGGTCGAGCCTGATCCGGTTGAACACGAGCTGGACGAACGCTTCAAGTTGCTGGAGTTCAGCTACAAGGAAGTGCTCGACGCGACCAAACACCAGGACGACAAGATCAACCGGCTGCTAACCGCCGTGGCCTTCCTCACCGCCGCCACCCTGGCACTGGCCGGTTTGCACGGTGGCGATCCGCTGGCTGCTCGCTACCTCGTCGACGGCCGCTTCGCACTGCCGCTCGGGCTCATCTGCCTGGCCGGGTTCCTTGTCGGAGTGTCCATCACGGTGATCATGCTCATCGCCAGCCTGACCACACCACTGGTATTTCCGGGCGGTGCGAAGCCGATAGCGCCGACCATCCGATATGTCACGGAGGTGGAGTCGGGGCAGATCTACTTCAACGAGATCTCCCGCACCGCCTTGCCACAGTGGTACCTGAAGTGGCAACAGGACACGGCCGACCTGAAACGCGAGCGCAACGACTCGCTGATCCGGGAGACCCACAACCTCGCCGTCCGGACGGAGTTCAAGTACCAGCGGAGCAACGAGGCGGTCGCTGTGCTCTCGTTCGCGCTGCTGTCCTTCGTGCTGTCGATGGTCCTGATCCTGCTGGCCGCCGGCCGGCAGCAGTCCGGCAGTCCCCTGACGCTCAACCTGACAGCGCGCGCCATCCTTGCGGCGGTGCTGTTCGGCTACTCCATGCTGCAACTGGTAGGCACCCAGCGGAACGCGCCGCCGACGGTGCTCGACACCGCTTACCCAGCACGTCGCTGGCGTATCCCTGCGCCGTGGTGGAACCGTCTCTATGCAGTGCTCACTTCCCTGGTGGCGCCCGAACTCATCCTGCTGCCGTCCGTGCCAGAACGCATACGCATGCCACTTGCGATCGCCGCACCGCTCGCCGCCTGGCTAGCGCTGGGCCTGGCGCTGCCCTGGCGCACCACAGCTGTGGAGCAGGAGCGCCGGAGGGTAGCGGAGGGCTTGCTGGGTAAGTTCGCGGCCGAACTGCCCCCGATGAAGACCTCCGGCAACCGGGCGCTGCGCTCATGGCTCATCGCCCTGGGAGTAGCGGTGTTGTACGGCGCCGTGGGCATACTTGCCGTCCGTGCGCCGAGGTACCAGGAGGTCCTCGGCTTGAGCGGCGCATACGCGGCCGGGGTGGTGCTGCTGCTCGGCGGGGTCTGGCAGATCGCCCGCCGGCAGGCCCGGCGCGCCGAGAAGTTCCGCAAGGAGGCCGAGCAGGCAGTCACCTCCGCGGGAACCTAGAGCAGGGGGGCTGGGCGCTGAGGACCGTCCGGTTGCCGCTGGCCCGAGGGCAACCATGCTGCCCAAGGCGGCGAAAATACGGCTGCGACGCAGCAGATGCCTGTGACTGGGTCCGGGCATGCAGATGACTGTCCAGACACCGACCGCGAACGGGCTGGAACCAGTCGTCATGGCGCTGGCTTCCTGGCAGCGCGACGGCCTACCGGTCCAGTTGCACCCAGGCGATCTCGGGTGGCAGTGGCGGTTCGGCGCCGACGCTCTAGCCGATTCCCTGCGTGTCTGGAGCCGGGACGAGGAGATCGTCGCAATTGGACTCGTGGATCACGGCGTCATCCGGATGGCCCTCGCGCCGTCCGTCAACGAGGACGAGGATGTCGCTCGGGTGCTCGTACGTGACCTGGAGGACTCCTCCACTGGGGTGCTACCTGCCGGAAGTGCCGTCGAGGCCCGCTTCGGGCAGGCGTTGCGATCGCTGCTGGACGCTCACGGATGGCTGCCGGACGGGCCGTAGACGCCGCTCCACCGTGACCTCAGACATCCCGTGAAGGCCTGCTCCCTGCGAGTCGAGACCGTCGGGCCATCGCACGTGGAAGACCGGGTGGCGGTCCAACGCGCCGCTTTCGCAAGCTCGACCTTCACGGTCGACCGGTGCACACGATGGCTGCGGGGATCACCTACCGGCAGGCAAGGTGCCCCGTCGGGTACGACGACGAGGGCGTCGCCGTGGCGGCCGCCACGGTGTGGTCCGCGGGGCCCGGCAGGCCTGGCCTGCTCGAGCCCGTGGGGGTGCACCAGGACCACCGCGGCGGCGGGTACGGCAGGTCGATCACCCTCGCGGCCGCTGCCGCCCTCCGGGATATGGGTTCTCGAGTGCGACCGTCGCCACCCCACCTCGAACAAGGGAGGCGTCGCCACCTACGCCGCAGCCGGCTTCGACGCCGCTCCGGACGTCACCGATTTCCGGCGGCCCGTCTAGACCGTCGTCATTGCGTCATTCGACACGAGGGGACCTCGACCAGTGGCGGTCCCTGAGAGGTGCGTTGGCGGACCGGCTTGCGAGCATTGACGGTTCGTGCAGGCGGCGCTAGGACGTACCGGCGATGCCGAGGAACACCATGATGCCGCGGTTGACGCGAAGCAGGTCGGCATCATCGAGAACGCCTACCTTGCTCCCCAATTTCCGACGGTGAACGGTCGTGATCTTGTCGACCATGAGACGGCTTGTGGCATCCAAGCCGTTGGTGGCCGACGGCGCTATCTCCAGTCGAATCAGCGGAGCGTCGGTCGGGTCGGAGGTGAAGAGACACACGGTCACCGAGTCGGTGTCGAAGTGATCGTCCTGAAGGATGAGAGCCGGCCGCGGTTTGCCCGCGTAGTCACCACCACCGGCGACCGTCCAGATCTCGCCCCGTCTCACTCCTCCGGCCAGTCAGACACCGAGTCGACGAACGCCTGATCTGATCCAGCCTCCAGACTGGCGGCGACGGCACGGGACTGCCGGTGCGCCTCCTCGGCGAACCCTGGAGCGGTCACGTCAGGAACCCAGATCTGGATCGGACGTAGACCTTGCGAGCGCAACCGGGCGCGGTAGGCCCGCACCCGGGCGCGAGTCGTCGTACCAGCCACTAGCGCTCACCTCCGCTTGTTACATGTAACGCTAGCAGTTGTCCGAGGGCAATGCAGTCCTGTCATCGCCGTCGCTCCGGGTGAGACGTCGCCGCATCGCCTCGTGAGGAGCTCTTCGGACCCGCCGAGACCTGCGCGATCTCGGACCCGGACGCAGCCAGCTGCCGCATGGCCTCGGGTCGGACAGGATCGCGCAAAGTTTCGGGTTGTATCACAGCAGGGGCAACTGAGCCCTGAGGTCTGCCCGGTTGCCGCTGGCCCGGACCTGACCGGCGGCCAAGGCCTGGTGCCAGTCCAAACGACCGGTGGCCAACCGCAGGAACGTCACCGGATCGGTCTCCACCACGTTCGGCGGCGTCCCGCGGGTATGCCGGGGCCCGGCTATGCACTGCACGGCCACGGCCGGCGGCACCCGCACCTCCACCGACCGGCCGGGATACTTCGCCGCCAGCATGCCGGCCAGGCTGCGCACCCCCGCCCCGAGCGCCGAGCGATCCAGCGCGATCGGCTCCCGGTCCGGCAGCGACCGGCTCAGGTCATCCGAATGAGCCAGCACCTCGAAGATCCGGGTGGTCAGGTAGTCCGCGCCGCCGATCGGTCCCCGCGGCGCAAGAACCACCTTCGGCAACGGCTCCGCCAGCCGGGATCGCAGGTCGCTGAGGGCCAGGTCCAGCTCGGTGAGCAGGTCACCCGGCGTCTGGCCGGCGGCAAGTTCGGCAGTCGCCGCGTCGATCAGCTCGGCGTCGGGCCGGTAGCGCGCGACGTAGTCGTGCAGCGCCAGCGGTGCGCCGTCGGTCGGCTGGTCAAGCGCTCGCTGCAGCCCGCGGAACACCATCACCACGTGCCCGGTCAGCAGCCGGACGTCCCAGCCGGGCAGCACGCTGGGCCGGCCGAACGCCTCGTGGGGCAGCTCCGCCAGCCAGTTGCGGATCAGCGCGGCCTGGGTGAACAGCGGCCGGGTCGGCTCGGCGGGCATCTCAGCCGAACAGCGCCGGCAGCGTCGAGGCCCAGGCCACCCGGAGTTCGGCCATCGGCAGCCGGAACTGCCCCTGCACCTCGACGGCGGACTCGAGGATGTCCAGCACGCCGATCTGCTGGGCCGGCAGCTCCCGGGCGGTGCACAGGCCGGTGAACCGGTCCTCCGCCGAGCGCGGCACCGCCACGATCGCCCGGCCGGCCGACTCGGAGAACAGGAACACGAACGGGTCCATCCCGTCCGGCACGATCAGCCGGATGCCCGAATGACCGCGCAGGCAGGCCTCGGCCACCGCCACGAACAGCCCACCGTCGGAAAGGTCGTGGGCGGCGTCGAGCAGGCCGTCCCGGGAGGCGTCGATCAGCACGTCGGCCAGCAGCTTCTCCCGCCGCAGGTCGACCGCCGGCGGCCGGCCACCGAGGAAGCCGTGCGCGACATGGGCCCACTCCGAGCCGCCGAACTCGTCCCGGGTATCGCCCAGCAGGTACAGCCGGGCGCCGTCGCCGCGCAGCACCATCGGCGTCCGGCGGGTCACGTCGTCGATCACCCCGAGCACCCCGACCACCGGCGTCGGCAGGATCGCGGTGTTGCCGGTCTGGTTGTAGAAGCTGACGTTGCCGCCGGTCACCGGGATGCCCAGCTGCTGGCAGCCGTCGGCCAGCCCGCGGACCGCCTCGGCGAACTGCCACATCACCGCCGGATCCTCGGGCGAGCCGAAGTTCAGGCAGTTCGTGACGGCCAGTGGCCGGGCGCCGGTGACGGCGACGTTGCGGTAGGCCTCGGCCAGTGCCAGTTGCGCGCCGGCGTACGGATCGAGCCGGCAGTACCGGCCGTTTCCGTCCACCGAGACGGCGATGCCGACATTGCTGTCCGTGCCGTCCGGCCCGGGCAGCCGGACCATGCCGGCGTCCTCCGGCTGGGCCAGCACCGTGTTGCCCTGCACGTACCGGTCGTACTGGTCGGTGACCCAGGACTTGTCGGCCAGGTTGGGTGAGGAGATCAGCTTGACCGCGGTGGCCCGCAGCTGCTCGCCGGTCCGGGGTCGCGGCAGCCCGTTGCCGTGCTCGCCGTTGAGCGCGTCCTGGTCGTACGGGCGCCGGACCGGCCGCCGGTAGACCGGTCCCTCGTGGGCCAGGGTGCGCGGCGGGACGTCGACGATCGTCTCGCCGTGCCAGCGCATCACCAGCCGGTCGCCGTCGGTCACGGTGCCGAGCACGGTGGCGGTGACGTCCCACTTGGCGCAGACGGCGAGGAACGCCTCCAGGTTCTCCGGCGTCACCACCGCCATCATCCGTTCCTGGGACTCGCTCATCAGGATCTCTTCGGGCGTCAGCGTCTCATCGCGCAGCGGCGCCAGGTCCAGGTCGATGTGCATGCCGCCGGTGCCGGCCGCGGCAAGCTCGGTGGTCGCGCACGACAGCCCCGCGGCGCCCAGGTCCTGGATGCCGGTGACCAGGTCGGCGGCGAAGATCTCCAGGCAGCACTCGATCAGCACCTTCTCGGCGAACGGGTCCCCGACCTGCACCGCCGGCCGCTTGCTCGGCCCACTACGGCGTCGGCTCGCCTCCGCGCTCGGCTCCGCTCCTCGCTCGCTGGCGCTCGCTGCGATGCTCGCCTCGCTGCCCCCCTCGCGCTCGAAGCTGGCCGACGCCAGCACGGACGCGCCGCCGATGCCGTCGCCACCGGTCCGGGCGCCGAACAGCACCACCAGGCTGCCCGGCCCCTCCGCCTTCGCCAGCTTGATCCCGTCCGCCGGCAGCACCCCGACACAGAGCGCGTTGACGAGCGGGTTGGCCAGGTAACTGGAGTCGAACACCAGCTCGCCGCCGATGTTCGGCAGCCCCAGGCAGTTCCCGTAACCGCCGATTCCCGATACGACGCCCGGCAGCACCCGGGCCGTGTCCGGAGCATCGGCCGCGCCGAACCGGAGCGAGTCCAGCACCGCGATCGGCCGCGCGCCCATGGTCAGGATGTCGCGGACGATGCCGCCCACCCCGGTGGCCGCGCCCTGGTGCGGTTCGACGTAGGACGGGTGGTTGTGCGACTCGATCTTGAACGTCACCGCCTGGCCGTTGCCGACGTCGACGACGCCGGCGTTCTCCCCCATCCCGACCAGCAGGATCTTCTCGGCCTCGGCCGGGACCTTGTCGCCGAACTGCTTCAGGTGCACCTTGGACGACTTGTAGGAGCAGTGCTCGGACCACATCACCGAGTACATCGCCAGCTCCGAGCTGGTCGGCCGGCGGCCCAGGATCTCCCTGATCCGGGCATACTCATCGCGCGCCAGGCCCAGCTCGGCGTACGGCTGCGGCTGATCGGCGGAGGACTCGGCGGCCTGCACGGTGTCCAGCGGGGTCCGCCGCCGGGTGGCCGTCACGCGCTGACCAGGCTGGTCAGGACGGAGCTGAAGAAGCCCAGCCCATCGGCGCTCGGCCCGGTCAGCGGGTCGATCGCGTGTTCGGGATGCGGCATCAGGCCGACCACGTTGCCGGCGGAGTTGCAGATGCCGGCGATGTCGCGGTACGAGCCGTTCGGGTTGGCCCCGAGGTACCTGGCCACCACCCGGCCCTCACCCTCGAGTTCGTCCAGCACCCGCTCGGCGGCCACGTAACCGCCGTCGATGTTCTTGATCGGGATCACCAGCTCCTGGCCGTCGGCATAGTCGGCCGTCCAGGCGGTGCCGGCGTTGGCGATCCGGATTCGCTGGTCCCGGCAGACGAACCGGCGCTCGGCGTTGCGGATCAGCGCGCCGGGCAGCAGGTGCGCCTCGCACAGCACCTGGAAGCCGTTGCAGATCCCGAGCACCGGCAGGCCGTTGCGAGCGCCGTCGATGACCGATTCCATCGCCGGCGAGAACCGGGCGATCGCACCGCAGCGCAGGTAGTCGCCGTAGGAGAAGCCACCCGGCAGCACCACCGCGGCGACGTCCGAGAGCCACTTCTCGCCGTGCCAGAGGGGCACCGGCTCGGCTCCGGCCAGCCGGATCGCCCGCACGGCGTCGCGATCGTCAAGGCTTCCGGGAAAGGTCACTACTCCGACACGCACGCTCACGCCCACAGGCTACCGGCTGCCGCCGGAAGGCCCCGCCGGGCGCAGCGGTCAGCGAGTCAGGGGTCAGCGGGAAATGGTGAAGTCCTCGATCACCGGGTTGGCCAGCAGCGTGTCGGCGAGCTTGGTCACGGTGGCGTCGTCGAGGTCGTCGTCGACGTCGAGTTCGAAGTGCTTGCCCTGGCGGACCGAGTTGACGCCCTCGATACCCAGCCGGGTGAGAGCACCGAGGATGGCCTGGCCCTGCGGGTCCAGGATCTCGGGCTTCATCACGACGTCGACTACCACGCGGGCCATTGCTCGCTCCTTGTTCCTCCGCTGCGTCCTCGGCCGCCAGTGTTCCTCAGCGGCCAAGTTCCTCGGGCCGCCCAGGTTCCTCAGCTGGGCGCCAGCCTAGTGCAGCGGTCCTGCCGTAGCCTCGGCGTCCGTGCAGCGCGTCCTGATCGCAGGCTCATCCGGGGCAGGCAAGTCGACGCTCGCCGCGGAGCTCGGCCGCCGCCACCAGCTGCCCTACACCGAACTCGACTCGCTGTTCCACGGCCCCCGCTGGGTACCGCGGCCGGAGTTCCTCGACGACGTCCGGGCGGTGGTGGCCGGCAACCGCTGGGTGTCGGAGTGGCAGTACGACGAGGCCCGGCCGCTGCTGCTGGCGCGCGCGGACACCCTGATCTGGCTGGACTTTCCGCGCCGCAGCGTGATGCATCGGGTGCTGCGCCGCTCGTTGCGGCGAGCCCTGCTCCGCGAGCGGACCTTCAACGACAACACCGAGGGATTCCGGAACTGGCTCGATCCCGGGCACCCGGTCCGCTGGGCGTGGTCGCACCACGAGCACGCCCGGGCCAGGGTGCTGGCCGCGATCGAGCAGCGCCCGGAGCTGACCGTGCTCCGGTTCCGGTCACCGGCCGAGGTCCGGCGCTGGCTGGCTTCGGTGGGCCCAGCCTGACCCGGCCGCACCGCTTCCGCCGCACCGCTTCCGCCGCACCGCTCACGCCGCACCGCTCAGGCTGGGCCCGCGGGGGCTTGGAAGGCCGCTTGGAAGTCCGCCCGGAACAGGCCCATCAGGATGGTGTCCTCGTACCGGCCGCCGGACCAGGTGTGCTCCCGCTGGCGTCCCTCCTCGACGAACCCGACCGCGCGGTAGCAGCGCAGCGCCCGCTCGTTGCTGTGGTGCACGTCCAGCCAGAGCTTGCGGAAGTTCTGCATCCGAAAGCCGTAGTCGACGAGCAGGGTCAGCGCCTCCCGGCCGTAGCCACGGCCCCAATAGGCACGGTCGCCGATGCCGATGCCGACCGCGGCGGTGCCGTTGCGCCGGTCGACGTGGTGCAGCCCGCAGTCCCCGATGAACACGCCGTCGGCCTCGATCGCGAAGTTCGGGCTCTCCTTGTTGTTGGCCTGCTCTTCGAAGAACTTGCGCACCACCTCATGCGACCGGGGCCGAGGCGGATCACCGCCGCCGAGCAACTCGAACTCGACGTCGTTCTTGAACTCGGTCAACCTCGGGATATCTGCCTCGGTGAAGGCCCGAAGCCTGACCAGCTTGCCGACCAGCATCGCGATGCATCCCATCCGTCTCAGCTGGCGGGCCGCTTGCCGCGGGTGTGCGGGGCCGTCAGATCCGAGCCGGCGCCAACCAGTCGGCGAACCGTAACCCGGTGAGCCGCTCGTACGCATCCAAATATCGCTGCCGGGTGGCGGCGACCACCTCCTCGGGCAGCGGTGGCGGCGGCCGGTCGGAGTGCCGGTCCCAGCCGGAAGCCGGCGAGGTCAGCCAATCCCGGACGTACTGCTTGTCGTAGCTGGGTTGCCGCCGGCCGGGCTGCCACTGATCGGCCGGCCAGAACCGCGACGAGTCCGGAGTCAGCACCTCGTCGCCCAGCATCAGCTCACCGGTGCAGGAGTGCAGCCCGAACTCGAACTTGGTGTCGGCGAGCAGGATGCCGCGGGCCGACGCGAGGTCGCGCGCCCTGGCGTAGATGGCAAGGCTGAGATCGCGCAGCCGGCCGGCGGTCCTGGCGCCGACCTGCTCGACCACGGCGGAGAAGCTGATGTTCTCGTCGTGCTCGCCGACCGCGGCCTTGGCGGCCGGGGTGAAGATCGGCTCGGGCAACCGGTCGCCGTCCACCAGCCCCGCCGGCAGCGCGATGCCGCAGACCGACCCGGTCGCCTGGTAGTCCAGCAGGCCACCACCGGTCAGGTAACCGCGGACCACCGCCTCCACCGCGATCATGTCCAGCTTGGTGCACAGCATCGCGCGGCCGCGCCAGGCGTCCGGGATCAGCTCGTCGTCGCAGCTGATCAGGTGGTTGTCGACCAGATCGGCCAGCTGGCCGAACCACCAGACCGACATGGCCGTCAGGATCCGGCCCTTGTCCGGAATTGCGGTGGGCAGCACGTGGTCGAAGGCGGAGATCCGGTCGCTGGCCACCATGATCAGGTGCCCGGTGTCGGTGGCGTACAGGTCGCGCACCTTGCCCGAGTGCAGGTGGGTGAACCCGCTGTCAGCCTGATGGCCGGGCTGCTCGGTGGCCGGAGTCGTGGGCACGGGGCGATCCTGTCACACCCCGGATAACGATGGCTTGCCTAGTAGCCGCCTAGCCGCCTAGTAGCCGAGGCCCCGTCCGCTGCCTGGTCCCGTCAGGGCTGGAACAGTTTCCACTGCCCCTCGGAGACGACCTGGGCGGCGCCGTCGACCACCCTGATGGCGGTCTCATCGTCGATCGCGTACGTCGGCGCAGGAATCCGTGCCGCCCACCGCTGCGCGTTGGCCAATGAAGCGTCGGGGTGCTCGGGATGCTCCAGGTGCGGGATCACCGCGAAGTCGACGAGTCCCGCTCCCTGCCCGGTGACCAGGATCCGGGCGAGGTCACCGTGGGGCGTGGTGAAGACGATGTCCTCGGACTTCAGCGGTCCATCGCTGCCGCGGGGCGGTTCGTGGTAGGTCTCGACGAAGGTGGAGGTAGCAGCGATGCTGCCCGCGCTCACCCCCACGTAGACCGCCTCCGAGCGCAGCGTCGGCAGTAGGTCGGTCACACCGGAGCGCCGCATCCAGTTGGCGAGGAAGAGCGGGTCGCCGCCCCATACCAGCAGCGCGTCGGCGTCGCGGACCGTGGGCACCCAAGCACCTTCGGAGATGCTCGGCAGCGCCGTCAGCTCAAGGATTCCCAAGGACTTCCAACCCAACCCAGCCAATAGCGATGAGGCTTCACCGCAGAGTGCTCGCCATGCCCCGTACGCCCCGCCGGGGAAGGGATAGATGGCGGTGGGGATGAACAGGGCGTTGCACTCGGCGATCGGTTTGCCCAGCAGCTCAACCAGCGCGTCGCGGATGCTGCTGTTCCTGATCCCGGCCGAGGTGAGGAGAGCTCTCATGTTCCGCCCTTCCTGAGTGCACTCTCGCACGACCGGCATCCTGTCACACCCGGATAACGATGCAGGTTTCATCGCACTGCCGTGCAACCTTCAGCGGTGCATCGCGTCTGACAGCCGTACATACTTCGCAAGCGGAGTCGGCCAGACCAACCGGCCAGGACGGACAGGCTCAGTGACGCACACGACCGAGCTCGACTTCACCGGCTTGTACACCGCCCATCGGTTGCCGCTGGTGCGGATGGTGGTGCTGCTCGTCGATGACATCGGCACCGCGGAGGACGTGGTGCAGGAGGCGTTCGCCGCGCTGCACCAGAACCGGTACCGGCTGCGTGACCCCGACGCCGCGCTGGGCTACCTGCGCACCGCCGCCGTCAACAACGCCCGGTCGGTGCTGCGCAAGCGCCAGACCGCCCGCCGGCACCTGCGGCTGGCCCGGCAGGAGTTCGCCGAACCGGCCGACAGCGAACTTCTGCTGACAGCCGCGCACCAGCAGGTGCTGGCCGCCGTCCGGCAGCTGCCGCCACGCCAGCGCGAGGTACTCGCCCTGAGGTACTGGGCAAACCTGTCCGAGACCGAGATCGCCGAAGCGCTGAGCATCTCGCGCGGGGCGGTGAAGTCCAACGCCAGCCGCGGCATGGACAAGCTCGAATCGATCCTGGGGGACGTGCGATGAACAGCCAGACCGAAGACCGGCTCCGCGCGGCGTTCGACGCCAAGGCCGAGCAGGTCACCGCCGAGCGACTCAACCAGCTGGCACCTCGGCGACAGCTGCTGACCGAGGACGGGACGGGCTGGGACCCCGTCGGAGACTCGGGAACCGGTGTGCGGATCTCCGCCGAGACCGACCTCGGTGACGACGTGACGCCACTCGACACCGACCATGGCGCCAGCCCGGGCCGACACAGCCGCTGGTTCGCGCCGCTGCTGGCCGCGGCGGCAGTAGTCGCGGTCGCAGTGGGGGTGACCGCCGTCTCGGCCACCAGGAACGACGGCACGCCCCGGCCGGGCAACTCAAGCGCGCCGGCGTTGCTGGGCGCGAACCAGCAGGCCGACCGCTCGACGATCCCGTGGAACCAGGTCGACGCCGGCTGGACGGTCGCCCTGTGGATCGCCGCGACCATGGCGAAGGAGCCGGATCTGCTCCCGGTCCGGCCGCAATCGGTGTTTCTGGTCAACCCGATCGGCGGCCGGTACCTGATCACGATCCTGAAAGGCAATTTCACGTTGCAGCTGGCGGACTGGTCGACCGACGTCCGGACGGCCCTGCTGATCCGACAGGGCGACAAGGCGAGCGAGGTGATCCGGCTCGATCTCTCCACCGGAAAGACCCGATCGTTCACGGCGGCCGGCAAGCTGCGGCTCGCG
>NZ_DASVQG010000247.1:0-30661 GCF_036389215.1 Jatrophihabitans sp. | reverse complement strand
CCGCACCACCTTGACCGGCGACTCCAGCTCGACCGACACGACGTCGTCGGTGACCAGTTCGGCGCCGAACTTCTCCGCCTGGGTGCGGATCGAGTCCATCAGCTCCGGGCCCATGATGCCGTTCGGGAATCCCGGGTAGTTCTCCACATCGGTGGTGTTCATCAGGGCACCGCCGTACTGGTTGCCCTCGAAAACCAGCGGCCGCAGATCGGCCCGTGCCAGGTACAGGGCGGCGGTGTAGCCAGCCGGCCCCGAGCCGACCACGATGACCTTGCGGTGGTTCTCGCTCACTACGACCTCGATCTCACCTGCCTCTCCGCCCGTCGGAGAGGCCTCGAAGGAACCAGTCTAGGCCGACGGCTATTCCTGGCCGGCTCGCGAACCGGGGGTGGCCTCGGCGGTGTCGCGGCCGGCCCGGCCCCGCACCGCCGAGGCGATCTGGGCCACCTCGGGCAGGGGCAACCGCAGCGCCAGCAGCACCGCGACGATGCCGCCGAGCGCGCCACCGACCACCAACTCCACCAGCGCCGCGACCCGCCCGTCGCCGAGCACGGCATTGCCGCCCAGCACCACCAGCAGGCCGACGACGCCGCCGGCGGCCGCCGCCACCGAGATCCAGCCGATGGTCCGGGCCACCGGCCCGAACCGCAACTCCCCGAACTGCCGGCGGAGCAGCCAGTAGCCCACCAGGCACCCCACCAGGTAGGACGTCGATGTGGAGACGGTAAGGCCGACGATGACCGCCCGGCCGTGCAGCAACTGGCTGCCGGCCAGCACCAGCGCGATCTTGGTGAGCACCATGGCGAGGTTGATGAAGGTCGGCGTCCGGGCATCGCGCATCGCGTAGAAGACCCGTTGCTGCAGCATCACCACGGCGAACGGCAGCAACCCGAAGGCCCCGGCGGCCAGTGCCACCCCGGTGAGCCGGGCGTTGCTCTGGCTGAAGCGGCCCAGCAGGATCACGCTGGTGAAGGCCGGGCCGAAGACCATCAGGCCCACCGAGATCGGGATCAGCGCCACCGCCGAGAGCCTGCTGCCCAGCCGGAGGTCCTCCAGCACCCCGGCGGTGTCGCCCCGGGCCGCCGATCGGCTCATCCGGGGCATCAGCGCGGTCAGCAGCGACACCCCGAGGATGCCGTAGGGAACCATGAACAGCAGGTCGGCAAGGGCGAAGATCTGCACGCCGCCGTTCTGGTTGGCGACCCGGTTGACCACGACCACCCCGAGCTGGCTGACCACCACGTAGCCCAGCACCCAGAGCGTCAGGGTCCGGAACTCGGCCATCCGGCCGGCCTCGTTCGGCGAGGCCCGGAACCGCCACTGCCACTGGAAACCGATGCGCCGCAGCGGAACCAGCAGCACCAGCGCCTGCGCGGCGATGCCGAGGGTGGTGCCGATGCCCAGCACCAGGATCTGGGTGTCGGTGATGGTGCCGGTGCTCAGCTTCTCGGGGCCGGGCACCAGCAGGAACAGCAGCGCCGCGGCAATCGTGATCAGGTTGTTCAGCACCGGCGCCCAGGCCGGCCAGCCGTAGCTGTGCCGGGAGTTCAGGATCGCCGCGATCATCGCGCCGAGGCCGTAGAAGAAGATCTCGGGCAACAGCAGGGTGGCCCACAACGCGGCCACCGACCGGTACTCCGGCGGCCCGCCGAAGATGCCGATCAGCCAGGGTGCGGCCAGCACCGCGAGCAGGGTGGCCCCGGCCAGCGAGGCGGTGGCGATCGACAGCAACCGCTGGGTGTAGGCCACCCCGTGGTCCTGGTCGTCCTGCTGGGCCTTGACCAGTACCGGGATGAGGACGCTGGTCAGCACTCCGCCGAGCAGCAGCTCATAGACCATGTTGGGCAGCGTGTTGGCCAGGCCGTAGGCGTCCCCGACGCTGTAGATGCCGGCCCCGACCGCGGCCGCGATGGCGATGCTGCGCAGGAAGCCGGTGATGCGGCTGACCAGGCTGGCGATCGCCATCGTCCGGCTGCTAGCCAGCAGGCTGGGAGCGGCCGGCTCGTCCGGGGCTTCGGCCTCCCGGGCGGGCTGGACCATGGTGCCCGGACCGGCGGCCTCGGGTGCCTCCAGGGTGGCGGGCAGGACTGGGGCTTCTGGTCCCGGGGCTGCTGGTCCTGGCGCCGCTGGTTCTGGGGTCGCTCGTCCCGGGGCCGCTGGTTCGGGCCGGGGTGGTGCCGTGGTGCCGCCCCGCGAGCGTGAGCCGTCAGGCGTACCGGCGGGTTGCTCGTACGAGCGGGGCCGCCGCCGCCGGGGGCCGTGGTAGATCGGCGCGCTCCAGGCATCGCCGGTGTCGGGCTGGGCGGTCTCCACAGCCAGCGCCGAGGCGTCACCGGGCAGCGGCAGCGGCGTGCCGTAGATGCGCGGCGGTGACCAGTCCTCCTCAGTCATGACGCGGTGCCCCAGTCGTGACGCGCTGTTCCGGTCATGAGGCGGTGCCGGCCAGCACCCTGCTCGGGCCACGGCGCACCCGCTGAACCAGCCGCCGTAGCAGCGCCAGTACCAGGACGCTCACCGCCACGATGGTGATCGTCTTGGTGACCGTTCCGATGGACGTTGCCCGCAGGTTGAGGGTGACGCCACGCCCGAGTTGCCGACCGTCCGGTGTGCTGAGCACTGCCACGACCTGGAACTTACCCAGCCGATCGACATGGGTGGGGATGCGGATGGTGGCGATGCTGCGAGCCGGGATTGTCTGCATGTCGACCGGCGGGGCGCGAAAGCCCACCACCCCGTTGGCCGGTGACACCGACACCCGGACGGTGACCGGCCGGGGCAGCTCGTTGAAGACCGTCACCACCACGGGCGAGTTCGCCGAGGACAGGCTGTAGGTGCCGACCGCCGGCTGCACCAGGTGCACCGCCGAGGTCAGCTCGTTGATCCGGGTCCGCAGGATGCGGGTCAGCGCCGAGCCGCCGGCCCGGTTGCCCCGCCACGCGCTGGACTGGGCACGCTGGATGCCGTTGTTGAAGCCGCCCAGCAACGCCGCGGCGGCGTCGTTGTCGTGCAGTGCCTCGTTCATCGACGACACCTGTTGCGCGATCCGGCCGAGCGCGGCCATGTCGGCGGCCCTCAGCTCGGCAGCGGGGCGCTCGGCGCCGGTCTGCAGGGCGCCCCGGTTCACCGGGGTCACCGTCGCCAGCGCGGTCCGCAACGCGATCGGCCGGCCCCAGGTGCTGCCGCGCTCGGCGAGGATGGTCTGCGCCGCGGCCACCGGGTCGGGATTGACGTAGCGATCCGGCGCGATCACCACGAAGTGGCTCCGGTCAGGTTGCTGTACCGCCCGGATCGCCAGCTGCGCCAGCAAGGTCTGCTGGTCGTTCGCCGCCGCCGCACCCGGCCGCAGCGCCCGTGCCACGGTCGCCTGGATCCCGCTGTCGGTGACCAGGGCCAGCGCCTGGCCGGCCGCCGACGGCAGTGGCGAGAGCGCGTCCGGGCGTGGTTCGGTCTCGTTCTGCCCGGGCAGCGCCGCGTCGCTGAGCAGCACCGTCGAGGCGCCGCCGCCGATCAGCGCGTCCAGGGCCTTGCCGGTCAGTGCGCCGCCGGCCGGCCAGGTCAGCAGGTCGGAGGAGAAATCCCCGTTGAGGGTGGGCGCGATCCGGGCCTGAACCTGCGGTTCCAGGGCGGTGGAGAACTTCAGGCCGGCCCGGGTGACGGCGTTGACGTCGGGGTCGGCGTAGGCGGTGAGCACGATGTCGTGCTTGGCCTGCAGCAGCTTCAGCCGGGCCAGCCAGTCGGCGGCCAGCCTGCGGCCGGTGCCGGGCACCGTCGTCGTGCCCGAGCGCACCCGGTACCCGGTGGGCCTGGCCATCACGGCCAGGCTGTCCAGCAGGTCCGGATCGACCAGCAAGGTCAACCTGGCCTGTCCCGCGACCAGCTCGGCAGTCCTGAGCGCCCGGTCGAGCCGGCCGCCCGGGCCGACCGCGCCGGCGAGCTGTTCGTCGAGGAAGACGTCCTCGTCCACCGCCCGGTGTGGCACGTCGAGCAGCGGCCACACCCAGCCCACCTGAACCGGTTTGGGGAGGTTCTGGAAGGACGGCACGAAGACCTGCAGCCGGCCGACCTCGGCAGGGCCGACGCTCGGGTCACTGACCGCCCGGACGACCAGGGCGTAGGGGTAGACCCCGTCGAAGCACAGGCAGAGGTCGTTGCTGGTGGTGCGGTAGCTGACGCTCAGGCTCTGCCGGGGCAGTAACTGCTGCGGCAACCGCAGCGGCGCAGGCACCCGGAACTCGGTACCGGGTGGCTGCTTGATTGCCGCGTCCAGCAGTTGTTGCTGCCCGATGGGCAGGCCGCGCTGCACACTCAGCTGGACGTCGGAGTAGGTGTTGTCGGTGTTGTTGGAGATCGTCACGTCGAAGGTGACGGGCTGGCTGGGCTTGTTCGCGTCGGGGCTGCGCGGGCTCATCGCGTTCAGCACGATCGAGACGGCGGTACGCGGCTGTGCGGCGGCTCGCGGGTGGCCCGCGGCGGCTCGCGGCTGGCTGGCCGCGCCGGCGGCCGGTGCCAGCACGAGGCCGAGCGGGGTGACGCTGAGCAGGACGAGCAGGAGCGCGGCAGCGGCGGTGGCCAGCGCCGACACCCTTCCGGGATGCGGGGTGAGCCGGCTGGTCCGGCCTGGGGAATGGTCGCCGGGGCGCCGGCTCACGCGGTCTCCCGCAGCAGCCGGGACGCCTCGTCGAGCAGCCCGCGCTCGTCGGAATAGGCCAGCCGGTCGGCGATCCGCGGCAAGGGCACCCAGGCCACCTCGGTGACCTCGACGTCCTGATCGGACAGCTCGCCGCTGACGGCCCGCATCAGGTAATGATGGACGGTCTTGTGCACCCGGCGGCCGTCCACCACGAACCAGAAGTCGATGGTGCCCAGGCTGCCGATGATGTCGCCGGTGATGCCGGTCTCTTCGGCGACCTCGCGGATCGCCGCCTCCTCCAGGGTTTCACCCTCTTCCAGGTGGCCTTTGGGCAGTGACCAGAGCAGCCGTCCACGCCGGTTGGTACGCCCGATGAGCGCACCCTGCGGCACCGGACCGGACAGGTCGAGTACCAGCCCACCGGCGCTGGTCTCGTCTACCCGGGGAAGCCGCGGTCGCCGGGAGTTCGACGCGCGGGACATAGAACCGATGCTACTTGGCGGTTCAGTAGGGTCAGGCTTGTGAGTGAGTACCGCAGCGACGCAGGAGCGCCGGCCGTGGTCGGCAACCCAGGCGAGCTGGTGCCGATCCCGCCGGTGGCAGCCCGCCTGGGCGAGGTGTTCGCCGCGTCCGGCCACCAGCTGTTCCTGGTCGGCGGGCCGGTGCGTGATGCGCTGATGGGCCGTCCGGTGAACGATCTGGACTTCACCACCGATGCCCGTCCCGAGCAGGTCCTGACACTTGTGTCCGGGTTGGCGTCGGGCACCTGGACCACCGGGATCGAGTTCGGCACCGTCGGCGCGCAGATCGACGGCCGGCCGTGCGAGATCACCACCTTCCGCGCCGACAGCTACGACCGGGTCAGCCGCAATCCGATCGTCGCGTTCGGCACCGACATCGCTGAGGACCTGCGCCGCCGGGACTTCACCATGAACGCGATGGCGGTCTCGGTGGTCGACAGCGGCTTCGTCGATCCGTACGGCGGCCTGGCCGATCTGGCCCGGGGCGTGCTGCGCACCCCGGCCACCCCGCGGGAGTCCTTCGGCGACGACCCGCTGCGGATGCTGCGTGCCGCCCGGTTCGTCGCCCAGCTGGGTGTCACACCGGCCGAGCCGGTGCTCGCGGCGATCCGGGAGATGGCCGGTGAGCTGTCCCGGATCACCGTCGAGCGGGTGCAGGCCGAGCTCAACAAGCTGATCGCCGGGAGCTATCCGCGCCGGGGCCTGGAGGTGCTGGTCGACACCGGCCTCGCCGACGTGGTGCTGCCGGAACTGCCGGCGCTGCGGATGGCTGCCGACGAGCACGGGCAGCACAAGGACGTCTACGCCCACACGCTGCAGGTGCTCGACCAGGCGATCGCCCTGGAGCAGCGCGAACCCGGTGCCGAGCCGGACCTGGTGCTGCGCTGGGCTGCCCTGCTGCACGACATCGGCAAGCCCGACACCAGGCGGTTCGTCGACGGCCCCGGTGACACCAAGCTGGTGACCTTCCATCACCACGAGGTGGTCGGGGCCCGGCTGACCAAGGCCCGGCTCAAGGCGTTGAAGTTCCCGAAGGACCAGACCGAGGACATCGCCCGGCTGGTGTTCCTGCACCTGCGCTTCTACGGCTACGGACGTGGCGAGTGGACCGACTCGGCGGTGCGCCGCTACGTCACCGACGCCGGCCCGCTGCTGGACCGGCTGCACAAGCTGGTGCGCTCGGACACCACCACCCGGAACAAGCGCAAGGCCGCGGTGCTGGCCGCGACCTATGACGCCCTGGAGGAGCGGATCGCCCGGCTGCGCGAGCAGGAGGAGCTGGATGCCATCCGGCCGGATCTCGACGGCACCGAGATCATGGCGATCCTGGGCATCGAGCCCGGCCCGCTGGTCGGCAGGGCGTACAAGCACCTGCTGGAGCTGCGGATGGAGAACGGGCCGCTGGAACACGACCAGGCCGTCCAGGAGCTCACGTCCTGGTACGCCGCCCAGCAGTAGTCAGACCAGCAGTAGGTCAGACCAGCAGTAGTCAGACCAGCAGTAGGTCAGAGCGGCCGGACGGCCCGCCGGTCGCCGGCGGGGCGGGCGGGGCAGCTCGCCACGACGGCGGCCGGCACCAGCACGGCCGGCCTCTCCGCGACGGGGGCGAACGGATCGGTGTCGCGGGCGAACAGGTACACCGCCCCGGTGATCAGGTAGGCGACCCCGATCACCACCACCGCCGTAGCCGACTTGCCGTTCTCGGGCAGCAGCACCGCGGTCAGCACCCCGGCGGTCACGAAGATCACGTTGAACAGGGTGTCGTAGAGGGAGAACACCCGGCCCCGGTAGTCGTCGGCGACCCGTTGCGCGATCAGCGTGTCGACGCAGATCTTGACGCCCTGGGCGGCCAGGCCCAGCAGCGCGGCGGCGGGCAGGAAGGTCTGCAGCTTGAACGGCAACCCCAGGGTCAGCTCGACCAGCCCGGCGCCCATCAGCAACGCCGCCGGCCACCGCGTGTAGCCGATCCGGCGGGCGGCGATCGGGGTCAGCAGGGCCGCCAGCCCGCCGCCGACGGCGATCGCGGCCACCACCTGGCCCAAGCCGGCCAGTCCCGCCCGGAACACCCCGGCGTCGGTGAAGTAGTTGCGGAACAGCAGCAGGGTGCTGATGGCGGTGACCCCGTAGGCGAAGCGGTGGATGGCGATCACCCCGAACGCCCGCATCACCGAGGGGTGCGAGCGGACGTGCCGGGCGCCGTCGGCGAGGCCGGTCAGCACGTTGTGTACCGAGTCCGAGTGCTCGCGGGTGTCCTCGTCCGGGCCGAGCTGGGGGATCGAGAAGCCGGACGCGCGCCAGCCGGCCAGCGCGTAGGCGACCGCGGAGGCCACGGCGACCAGGGCGTAGGCGGTGTTGCCACCGCCCAGCAGGGTCCGCAGCGCGATCGCCGACCCACCGCCGAGGGCGGCCACCACCGCTCCGGCGGTGGTCGAGATCGCATTGGCGGTGATCAGCCGCTCCGGCTCGACGACGTGCGGCTGGGACGCCGACAGCGCCGACAGGACGAACCGGTTGACCGAGATCACCACCAGGGCGCTGAGGTAGAACGGCTGGCCGTGCACGCCGAAGGCCATCTCGCAGGCCACCGCGCACACCAGCAGCGCCCGGATCAGGTTGGCGTACAGCAGCACCCGCTGGCGCCACCACCGATCCAGCAGGACGCCGGCGAACGGGCCCAGCACCGAGTAGGGCAGCAGCAGTACCGCGAAACCGGCCGCGATGTCGCCGGCGTGGGCCTGCCGCTCGGGATTGAACAGGATGGTGCCGGCCAGCGAAGCCTGGAACACCCCGTCGGCGAACTGGCCGAACATCCGGACCGACAGCAGTCGGCGGAAGTCGAGCCGGCCCAGCAGCGGCTGGGTGGGCAGTTCGGTTACGGGTGTCACTGATCCGCCTTCTTCTTTCGAGTTGCCGTGACAACTCGTCCTTACTGTCGTTCGACCCACGGAGCCTGGACGTTAGGCCCGCAAACCACTGTATTGGTGCAGGATGTAAAGGTGCCCGCCGAACCAAGCTGGCAGTTGCCGCCGGCTGCCCACCGCCTGCTGATCGCCGCGCCTTCGCTGGCCGACCCCGAGTTCTTCCGCACGGTGGTGTTCCTGATCGAGCACGACGACACCGGCACGGTCGGGGTCATCATCAACCGGCCGTCGCACACCCCGGTAGGCCATATCCTGCCCAACTGGCAAGAAGTGATGAGCGAGCCGTCGGTGGTCTTCAACGGCGGCCCGGTGCAACGCGACGGCGCCCTGGGCCTTGGCCGGTTGTCGAGTTCCACCGATGCGGGCAACGGCCTGCGGGCGGTGAGCGGTGGCCTGGCACTGGTCGACCTGGACGCCGAACCGGCCGAGGTGGCACTCGGCGCGCAGAGCCTGCGGGTGTTCGCCGGGCATGCCGGCTGGGGCATCGGGCAACTGGAGGCCGAGATCGCCGCCGGCGGCTGGTTCGTGGTCGCCGGTGGCCTGGACGATGTCTTCTCCCCGAATCCGGGAACCCTGTGGCGCACCGTGCTGCGCCGCCAGTCCGCGCCGCTGTCGCTGCTGTCGACCTTCCCGGTGGACGTCGGGCTGAACTGACCGAGCGGCCGGCAGGCCGCCACCGGGCTGCCCCCTGCGCTACCGAACGCGCTGCGGCCCGGACCGACACCACCGTGAGGAGCGTCGGTCCGGGCCGCACAGACAGCTGAGCCGAGTGGTACGCCGCTGTTTAGCGCTCCACCTCGCCGCGGATGAACTGCTCCACCTTCTCGCGGGCGGTGGTGTCGTCGTACTGCTCCGGCGGGGACTTCATGAAGTACGAGGACGCCGACAGCAGCGGTCCACCGATGCCGCGGTCCTTGGCGATCTTGGCCGCCCGCAGCGCGTCGATGATGATGCCGGCCGAGTTCGGGGAGTCCCAGACCTCGAGCTTGTACTCCAGGTTCAGCGGCACCTCGCCGAACGCGCGGCCCTCGAGCCGGACGTAGGCCCACTTGCGGTCATCGAGCCACTGGACGTAGTCCGACGGGCCGATGTGCACGTTGCGGGCACCGAGGTCGTGCTCGATGTTGGAGGTGACCGCCTGGGTCTTGGAGATCTTCTTCGACTCCAGCCGCTCACGCTCGAGCATGTTCTTGAAGTCCATGTTGCCGCCGACGTTGAGCTGGTAGGTGCGGTCCAGCACCACGCCGCGGTCCTCGAACAGCTTGGCCAGCACCCGGTGGGTGATGGTGGCCCCGACCTGGGACTTGATGTCGTCACCGACGATCGGCACGCCGGCCGCTTCGAACTTGGCCGCCCACTCCGGGGTGCCCGCGATGAACACCGGCAGCGCGTTGACGAAGGCGACGTTGGCGTCGATGGCGCACTGGGCGTAGAACTTCGCCGCGTCCTCCGACCCCACCGGCAGGTAGCAGATCAGCACGTCGACGGCCTGGTCCTTGAGGACCTTGACGACGTCCACCGGCTGCTCGTCGGACTCGGAGATGGTCTCGCGGTAGTACTTGCCGAGCCCGTCGAGGGTGTGGCCGCGCAGCACCGGGACGTCCAGCGGCGGGACGTCGCACAGCTTGATGGTGTTGTTCTCCGACGCCACGATGGCCGCGGAGAGGTCCTGGCCGACCTTCTTGGCGTCGACGTCGAAGGCGGCGACGAAGGTGATGTCACTGACGTGGTACGGGCCGAACTTGACGTGCATCAGACCGGGCACGACCGCTGAGGGGTCGGCGTCGCGGTAGAAGTGCACGCCCTGCACCAGCGATGCGGCGCAGTTGCCGACACCGACGATGGCCACTCGGATGGGACCGCCGCCGGAGCCGTTCTGGTTGTCTTGCGAACCCATCGGGTTCCTCCTTGGTTGTTGGGTGCCGCACCTGGCTGGTCTTGAACTGGCGTGGCGGTGAGTCAGTGGTGGCGTCAGGGGCCCGGGTTCGGCCCGCGACGCTCGGTTTCGATCAGTTCGGTCAGCCAGCGGACTTCGCGGTCCGCCGTTTCCAGGCCGTGCTCCTGCAGCTGCAGGGTGTAGCGGTCCAGCCGCTCCCGGGTCCGGGCCAGCGAGCTGCGCATGCCGTCGGCCTGCTCGGTCATCCGCTGCTTGCGGCCTTCGAGGATCTGTAGCCGGATCTCCGAGCGGGTCTGGGCGAAGAAGGCCAGCCGGGTCCCGAAGCCTTCGTCGTCATAGGCGTCGGGCCCCACCTCGGCCAGCAACGCCGCGAGGTGTTCCTTGCCCTCGGCGGTGAGGCGGTACACCCGCTTGCCCCGCCGGGACCGGGTGCCGAAGCCGACGGCTCCCGCTTCGGCTTCCGGCGCGTCCTCCTCGTCGATCCAGCCGGCTTCCAGCAGGCGCCGCAGGGACGGGTACAGCGAGCCGTAGGAGAAGGCATGGAACGCCCCGAGCAGGGTGGACAGCCGCTTGCGCAGCTCGTAGCCGTGCATCGGGGCCTCATCGAGCAAGCCGAGGATCGGTATCTCCAACACGATTCCGTCCTCCTTTCGGCTGCGTCGATATATCAGGACGATACATCAGGCCGAGATATCTCTTACACTGGACAAGCTGTGAATTGCGCCAGGTCGCGCTGCGGATTCGTTCGCATTCCGGCTCATTTCGCCGCTTCTTGTGTGCGGGGAGTCCAGGATGTGCCCGTACCCTGCGAGTAGTTCCACCAGCATGCTGGTGCGTTTGTGCTCACAGCCGGGCAGCAGTGACCGACACTAAGCAGTACACCGAGTAACCAACGAGTACCTGACGTAGCGCTGAGTGCTAGAGGAGTTTTCGTGGCGGGTCCCTCCGCGCCTGAGCAGTCCCGGTCCGTGCCCGGCAAGGATCCGGCCCGGCCGGCCGCGAACCAGCCGAGCCGCTGGAAGCAGCGCCGGGCGGCCAAGAAGCGCCGGCTGGCGAAGATGAGCACCCGCAAGCGGGTGTTGCGCCGGATCGGCCTGGCGCTGACCTGGCTGCTCGGGCTGCTCGCGCTGCTGGCGACCGTGCTGGCGGTCGCCGTGTACTCGGTCGCCCACGTGCCCAGCCCGGCGGAGCTGCAGACCAACCAGTCGGGGATCGTGCAGTACGCCGACGGCTCGACCATGGCGACCATCGACGGCGGCGAGAACCGGATCATCGTGCCGCTGTCCGCGGTCCCCGAGCACGTGCGCAACGCGGTGCTGGCGGCCGAGGACCGCGGTTTCTATTCAGAGCCGGGCATCTCGGTCAAGGGCACGGTGCGCGCGGCCGTCAACGATCTGCGGGGCGGCGCGACCCAGGGCGGCTCCACCATCACCCAGCAGTACGTCAAGAACGCCTACCTCAACTCCGACCAGACGCTGAGCCGCAAGCTCAAGGAGCTGGCGATCTCGCTCAAGCTCAGCCGGCAGTACTCCAAGGACCAGATCCTGGAGAGCTACCTGAACACGATCTACTTCGGCCGCGGCGCCTACGGCATCGAGGCCGCCTCCCGGGCCTACTTCGGCGTCTCGGTGGACAAGGTCAGCGTTGCCCAGGGCGCGGTGCTCGCCGCGGTGATCAAGTCCCCGGAGTACTACGACCCGGCGGTCACCCCGTCGGCGGCCAAGGCCCGCTGGCAGTACGTGGTGGACGGAATGGTCAGCACCGGCAAGCTGGGCCAGGACCAGGCGGCCACGCTGAAGTTCCCGGCCACCATCAAGACCCGCAACTCCAGCTCCGCGCTGGACGGCCCGCTCGGCCTGGTCTGGCGCCAGGTGAAGTCCGAGCTGCGCGCCGACGGGGTGGACCCGGCCACCATCAACACCCGGGGGCTGCGGATCCAGACCACCATCAACCGCGGTGCCCAGGCCGCCGCCCAGGACGCCATCAAGAAGACCTACTCCAACCTCACCCGCAAGCAGAAGAACCTGCGCCCGGCGCTGGTCGCGGTCGACCCGAACACCGGCGCGGTGATCGCCTACTACGGCGGCGCCAACGGGGCGGGGCTGGACTACGCCCAGTCCTGGCGGCCGCCGGGCTCGAGCTTCAAGCCCTACGTCATCGCCACCGCGCTGACCCAGAACCTCAAGGGCGTGAAGCCGGCCTACACCATCCAGTCCACGTTCGACGGCTCGTCGCCGCAGACCATCGACAACCTGCCGTTCTCCAACGACCCGACCGACCCCGACTACGGCACCTACACGCTGCGCCGGGCCACCACGCTGTCGCTGAACACGGTGTTCGGCAAGCTCACCTCGCTGGTGGGGCCGGAGAACGTCATCAAGACCGCCCGGGCGATGGGCATCCCGGCCACCGAGTCGGCCTCCGGCCCCAACCCCGGCGCGCCGACCCTGATGCGCAACGGCAACCCCGACGACTACGTCGGCATCGGCAACTACCCGGTCCGGATCCTGGACCAGGCGGTCGGCTACGCCACGCTGGCCAACGGCGGCCTGGCCCGGCCGTCCTACTTCGTGCAGAAGGTCACCGACGCCGAGGGCAACGTGGTCTACCAGCACAAGGACAAGGCCAAGCGGGTACTGGACAAGAAGGTCGCCAACGACACCACGCTGGCGATGGAGGACGTCGCCAAGAGTTCGGACATCCCGCTGTCCGACGGCCGGCCGGTGGCGGCCAAGACCGGCACCGTCGGCATCCAGGACACCGGCAACTCCAGCGACGGCTGGACGGTCGGCTTCACCCCCCAGGTCAGCGCGGCGTCCTGGGTCGGCTCGAACAAGGTGGAGCCGATCTATGACGCCAACGGCAACTCCGAGTACGGCCGGGACCTGGCCGGCAGCGCCTGGAAGCGGTTCATGGACGGCTACCTGAGCGGCAAGCCGGTGCTGCCGATGCCCACCACCCAGCAGGTCGGGCAGTCCCAGCCCTCGGCCACCGCCACCACCTCCAGCGCGTCCCCGACGCCGACCGTGTCGAGCACGCCGCCCAGCACCAGCGCCGCACCGAGTTCCAGTGCGGCGCCCACCACGTCCGCGCCGCCGAGCACGTCGCAGACGCCCACCCCGACGCCGAGTACCAGCTGCGGGCTGCCGATCTGCCCGTCCTCCTCCGGGTCGAGTCCTAGCAAGTCACCCGGGCCGACGGCGAGCTCGTCCACGAAGAAGGCGGCGGCCCCGGCCGCGGCGACACCCAACCGTCGCTGAGCCGGCGTGCGAGGATCGTCCGCGTGAGCGAGCCGAGCACCTCCCAGCCGGGGCTCGCGCCGTCCTCGGGCGAGGTGCCGCTGCCCTCGCGCACCGACCCGACGGTGGCCCGGGCCAGCGCGCTGGTGGGCGGTCCGGTCGGGCGCTACGCAGGCGCCTACTCCGGCTGGTGGACGCCGTTGCGGGTGCTGCTGGCCCTCGCGGCCCTCACGCTGCTGCTCGGCTACGGCGAGAAGCTGCCGTGCGCCGACGGGCAGTGGGTGGCCTCCAAGCAGTACACCCACGCCTGCTACTCCGACGTGATCCCGCTCTGGGGCGCCGAGGGGCTGGCCTCGGGGGCGGTGCCCTACCGCGATCACGCCGTGGAGTACCCGGTGCTCACCGGCGGGTTCATGTGGTTCACCGGCGAGCTCACCCGGGGGTGGCACTCCCTGGCCGAGAACGGCACCGTGCCGGGGCAGGACCAGGGGGTGGTGTTCGGCGTCCTGACCTGCCTGCTGCTGGCGCTGTGTGGCCTGTTCACGGTGGCTGCCACCGCCGCGGCGGCGGGCCGGCGGCGGCAGTGGGACGCGGCCATCCTGGCCGTCAGCCCGTTGCTGGTCTTTCACGCCTTCTCCAACTGGGACCTGCTGGCGATGGCCTTCGTCTCGGCCGCGCTGTGGGCATGGGCCCGCAACCGGCCGGTCGCGGCCGGCGTGCTGATCGGGCTGGGGGCCGCCGCCAAGCTGTACCCGGCACTGCTGTTCGTGCCGTTGGCGCTGCTGGCCTACCGGACCCGGTGCTGGCGGCCGGTGCTGTGGGCCGCGACCGCGGCGGCCGGTGCCTGGCTGGCGGTGAACCTGCCGGTGGCACTGGCCTGGACGGCCGGCTGGAAGGAGTTCTACGCCTTCTCCGAGTCCCGCCCGGCCGAGGCCAGCACGTTCTGGGCGATGCTCAAGCACTTCTACCCGCACACCTTCGGCTCGCCGGCCGAAGCGGGGTGGAGCCCACCGGGCGTCGCGGTGGCGCTGGTCCTGCTGGCCGCGCTCGGAGCCATCGGCTGGCTGGCGCTCACCGCCCCGGCCAGGCCCCGGCTCGCCCAGCTGGCCTTCCTGACGGTCACCGCCTTCCTGCTGACCACCAAGGTGTGGAGCCCGCAGTACTCGGTCTGGCTGGTGCCGCTGCTGGCGCTGGCCCGGCCCCGCTGGCGCAGCGCGCTGATCTGGCAGGCCACCGAGATCGCGGTCTGGATCGCCACCCTGCTCTGGCTGCTGGGCGGCAGCGACCCCAACAAGGCGCTGACCTACGAGGTGCTGACCTGGGTGCTGCTGCTGCGCGATGCCGCCCTGCTGGTGCTGGTGGCACTGATCGTGCGTGACATCCGGCGGCCGGAGTCCGACGTCGTGCGCTCGGCCGAGGAGCCGGATCCGGGCGCGGGGCTGTTCGCCGCCGCGCCGGCGGACCGGCTGCTCGGCCGCGGCCGGGGCCACCCGAGCCACTCGGACGGTCCCGACGGTCCCGCCTCCGGCGTCGAGTTGGCCCGGCGGTAATTCAGCGGAGGACTCCTGGCGCCTTGGGTAGCCTTGCGGGGTCGGCTCCACGACGCCCGGACGGGCCAGCCGGCTCGTGACGGTGATCTGGCAAACGGTTGGAGTTGTTGTGCTGCTGCGGATGTCCACGCTGTTCCTGCGCACCCTGCGCGACGATCCGGCTGACGCCGAGGTGCCCAGTCACCGGCTGCTGGTCCGGGGTGGCTACGTCCGCCGGGTGGCACCGGGCATCTACTCCTGGCTGCCGCTGGGCATGGCGGTGCTGGCCAACGTCGAACGGATCGTCCGCGAGGAGATGGCCTCGATCGGCGCTCAGGAGGTGCACTTCCCGGCGCTGATCCCGCGGGAGATCTTCGAGGCCAGCGGCCGGTGGGCCGACTACGGCGACGCGCTGTTCCGGCTCTCTGACCGCAAGGGCGGGGACTACCTGCTCGGCCCGACCCACGAGGAGCTGTTCACGCTGCTGGTCAAGGGCGAGTACTCCTCCTACAAGGACTACCCGCTCGCGCTGTACCAGATCCAGACCAAGTACCGCGACGAGGCCCGGCCGCGGGCCGGCGTGCTGCGCGGGCGCGAGTTCATCATGAAGGACTCCTACTCCTTCGACTTGTCCGAAGAGGGCCTGCAGCGGTCCTACCAGGCGCACCGGGACGCCTACGAGCGGATCTTCAGCCGGCTGGGCTTCGACTACCGGATCGTGTTCGCGATGTCCGGGGCGATGGGCGGCTCGGCGTCGGAGGAGTTCCTGGCGCCGACGCCCTCGGGCGAGGACACCTTCGTGCAGTGCACCCACTGCGACTATGCCGCCAACACCGAGGCGGTCGAGATTGCCGGGCCACCCGCCCAGGACGGGTCAGCACAGCCGGCCAGCGTGGTGCTAGACACTCCCGACACGCCGACCATCGCGACGCTGGTGGACCGGCTCAACAGCCTGGACTGGGCTGAGTACGGGTTGCCGGAGCAGCAGTTCAGCGCGGCGCAGACGTTGAAGAACGTGGTGCTCAAGACCCACCAGCCCGGCGCCGACCGCTGGGAGCTGCTGGTGGTGGGCGTGCCCGGTGACCGCGAGGTCGACATGAAACGGCTGGCCGGCCAGTTGGAGCCGGTCGAGGTCGAGCAGGCCGGCGCCGAGGACCTGGCCGCCCAGCCGGATTTGGTCAAGGGCTACATCGGCCCGCAGCTGCTCGCCGATCTGAAGGTGCGTTACCTGGTCGACCCGCTGGTGGTCGAGGGCAGTGCGTGGGTCACCGGGGCCAACGAGGAGGGCAAGCACGCCGCCTTCGTGGTGCGCGGGCGTGACTTCGACCCGGCCGGCGAGATCGGCGCGGTCGAGATCCGCGACGGCGACCGGTGCGCCCGCTGCGGCTCGCCGCTGGAGATCGCCCGCGGCATCGAGCTGGGCCACGTCTTTCAGCTGGGGCGCAAGTTCGCGGAGGCGTTCGGCTTGACGGCGCTGGGGCCCGAGGGCAAGCCGGTGACGATCACGATGGGCTCCTACGGGGTCGGCATCACCCGCGCCGTGGCGGCGCTGGCCGAGCAGACCCATGACGAGTTGGGCCTGTGCTGGCCACGCGCGGTGGCGCCCGCCGACGTGCAGGTGGTGCCGACCGGCAAGGACGTCGCGGCGGTGGCCGAGGCGGAGCGGATCGCCACCGAGCTGGTGTCGCTGGGCGTGCGGGTGCTGCTCGATGACCGCAAGGCCTCACCCGGCGTGAAGTTCAAGGACGCCGAGCTGCTGGGGGTCCCGACGATCCTGGTGGTCGGGCGGGGCCTGGACGACGGCGTGGTGGAGCTGCGTGACCGCAGGTCCGGTGAACGGCGCGAGGTGCCGGTGGGCGATGCGGTGAGTGCGGTGCACGCCGAGGCGTCGGCGGACCAGACCTCGGGTGGCGGGGCGTCGGCCAGCTGAGTCTGCCGGCGAACGGGCTGGGGCCGCTCAGCTGGCCTTGCTGCGCAGGTAGCTGATGTCCTCGGCCTGGCCGGCCGCCGGCGTCTCGACCAGCACGTCGCAGCCGGCGGCCCGGACGATGGCCGCGATCGCCTCGGGCTCGATGAAGCCGGTGCCGATGTTGGTGTGCCGGTCGGCGCCGGAGTCGAAGGTGTCGCGGCTGTCGTTGGCGTGGATCAGGTCGATCCGTCCGGTGATGGCCTTGACCCGGTCGACGATGCCGGTCAGGTCCTCACCGCCGGCGTGGGCGTGGCAGGTGTCGAGGCAGAAACCGGGGCCGTACTCGCCGATGGCGTCCCACAGCTGGGCGATCCGGTCCAGGTGCCGGGCGATCGCGGCGGTGCCGCCGGCGGTGTTCTCGATCAGGATCGGTAGCGGGAAACCGCCGCTCTCGGCCTGGTAGGCAAAGGTCTTGCGCCAGTTCTCGATGCCGACGGCCGGGTCGTCGTTGGCACCGACGTGCCCGCCGTGCACGATCAGCCCCTTGGCCCCGATCGAGGCCGCCGCCGCGGCGTGCTGGGCCAGGATCTTGCGGCTCGGCACCCGGATCCGGTTGTTGGTGGTGGCCACGTTGATCACGTAGGGGGCGTGCACGTAGACCGTCAGGTCGGTGGCCCGCAGCGCGTCGGCGTGCGGGTGCTCCTTCGGCGCCTTCCAGCCCTGCGGGTCGGCCAGGAAGAACTGGACCGCCGCGGCGTCGACCCGGGCGGCTGCCGCCAACGGGTCGGTGGAGTCGACGTGGGCACCGATGACCAGGGTGTCAGCCATGCTGCCAGGTTACGGTCCGGCCCTGACATCAGTCACCGCGCCCGGCTGAGCTAGCGGATGCCGGGGTCGCCGGGCACCACCGGGTGAACCTGGAGGTAACACACCCGGCCCTGGTCGCCGTAGGAGTGGGTGGCGGTGGTATCCGGGGGCGTGCTCTGCAGCCGCGCGTGCGGGTAGCACTGGGCGCCGTCGGACTCGACCGTCTCCCATTCGATCACCGCCCACCACGACGCGTCGCCGCCGCTGCCCGGCTCCAAGCCGGAGCTGGTGCTGACCCGCCTGCCCAACGCGCCGGCCAGTGTCGACGTCGGGCTCGCCTCAGCCAGCAGCCGGCCGGCGGCGTCCACGATGGCGGCGTGCGGATAGCCGTTCAGCTGGCACGGCTTCGGCCCGGTGTTGACGTAGCGGAGCAGGACGCCACGGCTGTCACCCGGGCCGCTCAGGGGCGACTGGGTCACTTTCAGCTGGGCGCCGGTGCACGACGGCAGGGTGGCCGGTGCCGGGATGGCCACCTGGCGGCCGGCGTCGTAGCGGCGGAGGTCCTTCCGCCAGGTGAACTCCTGGGTGAACCACAGGCTGCGGCAGCACAGCTCATCCATCGGCCCGTAGCCCTTCTCGGTGAGCTCCAGGTCGCCCGTGCCGGTCACGCCGATCGAGACGACCATGAGCGAGCGCTCGTCACCCTGCTGGTAGGCCAGCGTCTGCACCAGTTGGGGGCCGTCCGGGCGGTACCGGAATACCTCGATCACGAGTGGGTACGAGCCGTCGGCCGTCGCGCCGTTGCAGGTGACCGGCAGCAGCCACAGCGGCTCGGGCTCGCCCGGCACCGTGATCGGCTGGGCGGTCGGCAGCTCCGGCGGCCCCTGACGCGACGGCAACCGCGGCGGCAGCGGGCCGGCCGTCAACCGCGTCGGGCACAGCCCCGGGGTGTGCGGCAGTGCGCCCTCGTCGACATGCTGGTACCACCAGTGGTTCGGCGTGGTCGAGTGGGGTGTGGGCGGGGTCGAGCTGCCGGCCGGCGGCGTGCGGCCCGGGCCGTCGGAGTTCAGCACTTTCAGCCCGGCGGTGACACCGAGCATCACCAGCAGCACGGCGGCCGCCGCCAGCATCGGGACCAGCCAGGCCCGCAGCGCGCGCGGCTGCCCGTCGTCGGCCGGCAGGGAACGGGTCGCCAGCAGCACCTGCGCCTTGACGGGCGCGGCGGCCGGGGCACGGCGGGCCTCGGCCCGCAGCTCGTCGCGGATGGCGGTGTCGAGTTGCTCGGGTGTCATCGGACGGCTCCCTGCTGGTCGGACCGGCCGTCGAGGCCGGTGAGGGCGGCGCCGCCGCGCAGCGTGCTGAGCGCCCGGCTGATCAGGCTGCGTACCGTGGTGGCGCGGCAGCCCATCGCCTCGGCGATCTGCTGGTCGGACAGGTCGTGGAAGTAGCGCAGCACCACGGCGGCGCGCTGCCGGGGCGGCAGCGTGCTCAGCACCCGGCGCAACTGGTCCCGGTCGTCGACCCGGTGGGCGAAGTCCGGCCCGGGCTGCCGCTGGGGCACCAGATCGGTGACCAACTCCCCGGCCGCCGGCCGGCGCTGCTGGTTGAGGTAGCGGTTGATCAGCGACCGGCGGACGTAGGCGATCGGCGACTGTGCCGCTGCCACCCTCGACCATTGCGGATACAGCGCCACCAGGGTGTCCTGGACCAGCTCCTCAGCGGCCTGCCGGTCCCGGGTGAGCAGGTAGGCGGTGCCCAGCAGCGAGTCGGTACGGTCCTCCACGAACTGGGAGAAGTGGGCGGCTGCCCGGGTGAGGACCTTCATGCCAGACAAGACAACTCGGCCAGCCGAAACATTGCCCGGCGTCGCACTCTCGCCGGCGGCGTGACCATAGCGGGCCTGCTTCGTTGAGTTCAGAGGACACCGGTACGCCGGTGGCCCCTAAGATAGTGCTTTTTCCGGACGTTCGGGACGTAGGGGGAGTGTGCTGATGAGTCTTCGTCGCATCGCCGGCGTTGCCGCCGCGGCGGTCGTGCTCTCCGGCGCCGGCCTGCTGCTCTCCAACCCCACCAGTGCGGTGACCCCCCCGACCCCGATCACGCTGGACGCCACCGGAATGGACTCCTCGTCCTGCCCGCTGCCGTTGAACGGCTCGATGGCCGTGGTGCCCAATACCGCAGTGCAGTTCAAGCAGGGAGGATTGGGCGCCGCGACCGGCGAGCGCTTGACCATCAGCCCGGTTCCCAACTCCACCGATCCCGCCAGCAGAACCCCGTGGGCAGCCGTTCCGGCGGCGGGCACGACCCCGATCACGTTCACCAGGGCCGCGACCTACACCCTCACGTGGCAGTTCACGACAGAGCTGTTGGGTCAGGTGGGGGTGGTAGCCACCCAGACCGGCAAGCTGGTCATCGACTCCACCGCCGCGGGCTGCGTCGCGGGGGTCCACCTTCCGTTGCCGAGCGTGTCGGCCTCAGCCGTGCCCAGCCCGATCATCAGCGCCATCAACGGCGGGCTCGGCAGCGTGGTGAGCAGCGCCAACAGCGCGCTCAACCCCGTCAACAGCGCACTGCCGACGGCTCCTCCGCTGCCGGGCGCGCCCGGGCTCCCGAGCGTTCCCGGCCTGCCCGGCGGCAACTCGCCAGGTGTCACGCCCCCGCCGGCCGCGGCTCTTCCGGGCACCAACTACAAGCCGTCCGGTCCGACGGTGGCCGACCGCACCGTGCCCAAGGGCTACGGCAGCGGCAGCGGGCTCGGTGGCAGCTACGTCCCGGTCACCGGTGGCTCGATCGTGGCTGGTGACCAGCAACCGGTGAGCAACGGTAAGCCGGCCGGTTCGGCGAGCTCGGCCGCGCCGGGTGTGAAGAACGGTGGCTCGCCGCGCACCGTCGAGCTGGCCTCCAACCGGCCGCGGTCCGCGCTCGGCGCGCTGCCGACGCTCGCGGTGATCCTGGCCATCCTGGCACTGTCGGGTGCGACCGCCTTCTATGCCCGCACCTTCCTGCTGCAGCCGGCCGAGGCCCGCGCGAAGGCACCTGTCAAGCCGTCGAACTGACCCGATTTCCTTCGCCGGAGGCAAGCCGGTAACCTGTCAAGGTTGCAGTCTGGGCCTGGACGTCAGGTGTTCGGTGCCCGCGGACCCGTCTTCGCACGGGCCCATCCGACCGCTTCACCCTCCTGCCACGGACCGTCCGTGGCCGCCAAGTCCACAGGAGGCTGGGTTAATCCCATGCGCCATTACGAAGTCATGGTCATCCTCGACCCCGAACTGGACGAGCGCACCATCGCTCCGTCCCTGGACACCTTCCTCTCCGTCATCAAGAAGGGTGGCGGCACGGTCGAGAAGGTCGACGTCTGGGGCCGCCGCCGGATGGCGTTCGAGATCAACAAGAAGTCCGAGGGTATCTACGCCGTCATCGACCTGAGCGCGGAGCCCGCCTCGGTGATCGAGCTGGACCGGCAGCTGAACCTCAACGAGTCGGTGCTGCGGACCAAGGTGCTGCGGCCGACCCCGCAGAAGGCCAAGTCCAAGAAGGCCCAGGACAAGGCGCAGGCCAAGCGAGCCGAGAAGAAGTCAGCCTGATGGCCGGCGAAACCGTCATCACCGTCGTGGGCAACCTGACGGCCGACCCGGAACTGCGGTTCACCCCGTCCGGTGCCGCCGTCGCCTCCTTCACGGTGGCCTCGACCCCGCGGAACTTCGACCGGCAGACGAACGAGTGGAAGGACGGCGAGGCGCTGTTCCTGCGCTGCTCGATCTGGCGCCAGGCGGCTGAGAACGTCGCCGAGTCACTGCAGCGCGGCATGCGCGTCGTGGTCACCGGCCGGCTCAAGCAGCGCTCGTTCGAGACCCGCGAGGGCGAGAAGCGCACCGTCATCGAGCTCGACGTCGACGAGGTGGGGCCGTCGCTGCGCTACGCCACGGCGAAGGTCAACCGCACCCAGCGCGGCTCCTCCGGCGGCGGCTTCGGAGCCGAGAGCTCCGGCGGTGCGCCGGCTGAGGACCCGTGGGCCTCGTCCGGTCCCGCTGCCGCCTCGTCCGGCGGTTACTCCGACGAACCGCCCTTCTAGACCTCACTGCCCTCAAGACTTTCACTGACCCAAGACGGAGTTCCCACTGATGGCCAAGCCACCGTTACGCAAGCCCAAGAAGAAGTCCAACCCGCTCAAGACCTCCCGTATCGAGGCGATCGACTACAAGGACACCGCCCTGCTGCGCAAGTTCATCTCCGACCGGGGCAAGATCCGCGCCCGCCGGGTGACCGGCGTCAGCACCCAGCAGCAGCGCGAGATCGCCAAGGCGGTCAAGAACGCCCGCGAGATGGCGCTGCTGCCCTACACCTCGACCGCGCGCTAAAGGCAGGACGCCGACATGAAGATCATCCTGACTCGTGAGGTGGACGGTCTGGGCGCGCCAGGCGACATCGTCGATGTCGCCGACGGCTACGGCCGCAACTACCTGGTGCCGCGAGGTGCGGCGATCAACTGGAGCAAGGGCGCGGAGAAGCAGATCACCCAGATCAAGCGCGCCCAGGACTCCCGGGAGATCCGCGGCCTGGACCACGCCAACGAGATCAAGGCCCAGCTCGAGGGGCTGGCCGTCACGCTCAAGGCGCGCGCCGGCGACGGCGGCCGGCTGTTCGGTTCGGTGAGCCAGGCCGACGTCGCCAACGCCGTCAAGGCCGCCGGCGGCCCCACGGTGGACAAGAAGCGGGTCCACCTGCCCGGGCACATCAAGACCACCGGCGCGCACACCGTGACCATCGAGCTGCACCCCGGCGTCGTTGCCACCGTGCCGGTCACCGTCACACCCAACAAGTAAACCGCCCGCGTCGTAGCGCGGACCCGTTCGGAGACCCGGCTCCCGCCCTTGCGGGAGGCCGGGCTTTCGGCTGCCCGATTCCGGCAACCGGCCTGGCTTTCCGATGTTCCGCTTGTTGACAGAATGGTGTGGTAGGTCCACCTTGATACGTTAAGCGGCTGTAGGAACGCGTGGGTGGGCGGGTCGTCCAGATTCTGGGATAGGACTCGCGTAGCCTGTGGATATGTGGTAGCTCCGAGTGAGCGGCCAGTTACCACGCGAGCACAGTTCGGTATGTAATAAACCCGGTGCTCACAGTTGCCTGACCGGTGACCTTCTCCAAAATTACTTTTCTTCCACAGGGTGAGCACAACGTAGCCCAGCATCTACGGGCCTTCTAAGACCGGTGCCACACTTATTCACAGCACTGTCCCCAGGTCGTGAACAACTCCGTCCGGCGTTGCCCACATCATGCTCCACAGGTGTGTGCACAGGCGGGATTGCTACCCCGAGCCCCGCTCTCTAACGTCAGCGCGGGCTCTCCACGGACCGCGTAGCCGGCGAATTACAGAAGTGTCAGTACCTGCGCGTATGCCTAGGCCCATGGCTGAACCGCTGGCCCATAAGCCCCAGACGATTGGCAACGGTGTGACTTCAGGTCCAGGGCTGCGCGCGATCGGTGATTCGGACACCTCCGGACCGAAGTTCGACCGCACACCGCCGCAGGACATCGACGCCGAGCAGTCGGTGCTGGGCGGCATGCTGCTGTCCAAGGACGCGATCGCCGACGTGGTCGAGGTGCTGCGGGGCAGCGACTTCTACCGGCCGGCCCACCAGCTGGTCTACGACGCGATCCTGGACCTGTACGGCCGCGGCGAGCCGGCCGACGCGGTCACCGTCGCCGCCGAGCTGACCCGCACCGGCACGATCGGCCGGGTCGGCGGCCACCCGTACCTGCACACCCTGATCTCCGGGGTGCCGACGGCGGCCAACGCCGGTTACTACGCCGAGATCGTCGCCGAGCGCTCGATCCTGCGCAGGCTGGTCGAGGCGGGTACCCGGATCGTCCAGATGGGTTACGGGGCGGCCAGCGGCGAGGGGATGGCCGGCACCGTCGACGACGTGGTCGACCGGGCCCAGGCCGAGATCTACGAGGTCACCGAGCGCCGTACCAGCGAGGACTACGTCCGGATCGAGGACCTGCTCGAGGGCACCCTGGACGAGATGGACCGGATGACCGCCAACGGCGGGGTGGGCACCGGCATCCGCACCGGGTTCGAGCACCTGGACGAAATCACCCACGGCCTGCACCCGGGGCAGATGATCGTGGTGGCCGGCCGGCCAGGTTCGGGCAAGTCCACCCTGGCGATGGACTTCGCCCGGTCGGCGGCGATCAAGCAGCACGCCTCGACGGTGATCTTCTCGCTGGAGATGTCCAAGCAGGACATCATGATGCGCCTGTTCTCGGCCGAGGCGCGGGTCAAGCTCAACGACATCAGGTCGGGCCGGATGAGCGATGAGGACTGGCGCAAGATCGCGCTGCGGTCCTCCGAGCTGGCCGAGGCGCCGCTGTTCATCGACGACTCGCCGAACCTGACCATGATGGAGATCCGGGCCAAGTCGCGCCGGCTGAAGCAGCGCCACGACCTGAAGCTGATCGTGATCGACTACATGCAGCTGATGACCTCGGGCAAGCGGGTGGAGTCCCGGCAGCAGGAGGTGTCGGAGTTCTCGCGGGCGATGAAGCTGATCGCCAAGGAACTCGACGTGCCGGTGGTGGCGCTGTCGCAGCTCAACCGCGGGCCCGAGCAGCGGACCGACAAGAAGCCGATGCTGTCTGACCTGCGGGAGTCCGGCTCCATCGAGCAGGACGCCGACGTGGTGCTGCTGGTGCACCGGGAGGACATGTACGAGCGGGAGTCACCGCGGGCCGGCGAGGCCGACATCATCATCGCCAAGCACCGCAACGGGCCCACCGGCCAGGCGACGGTGGCCTTCCAGGGGCACCTGTCGCGCTTCGTGGACATGCCGTCGTGAGGTCTCGCCAAAGACCTCACGAGATTAGGAGCACAACCGGCGGTTCTAACGATTGTCGTATGAAGTCGGGTTCTCCCCTTAGAGGCTCCTTGCCGCTGTCGAATGAGCTGAGAACGTGCGAATCGGTGAGTGGCTCCGAACTGATGTTGACAGCGCTGGGCTAAGCCTGCTTCACCCGGCGTGGACGCCGCGCGACCGCGCGCAGCGCGTCGTTGGGAGTGACAGTCGCGTCGAGTGCCGCGATGAGCTGGTCGAAGTCAGCCGGAACCAGAGTGTGCGAGGCCAGCACTTCTTTAGCCCGAGCGTCGGCTGCGGAGATGACGAGGTTGGTCAAGGATTGGCCGGTTGCCGCAGCCGCAGCCCGCAGCCGATGCTCGGTATCCGGTGGCACTCGGAAGCTGAGCCGACTGGTGGTCGTCATGACCAGACTTTGGGTGCATGCCCCGAAGCACGTCGGCTTGCGCCCGAATTACGCACGAGACAGCTGTCGCTCGGTTACCGGCATGCCCGCGGACGCAGCGAGCTCACACTCAGGCGGAGGCGTGAGAGGTGTCGTCGCCGTCGGTGTCGTGCCAACGCTCCCACGCCGATTGACGCGTCATGTGCAGCATCGTGGCGATGTCTGACCAGCTCTTGCCATGGCGGCGCGCCGTCTTCACTGCGATCAGTTCCGCTCTGTCGAGCAGGCCCCGCACGAGGTGGACGTCGACCAGCGCGCTCAACGCCGCGTCGCCGTCGTCAGGGTGCCCAGGTACTGCATGCGGGCTCTCGTTGTGCCAGCCGTTCAGCCGTTGCCAGGCTCGCCGGCCGTCCTGCCAGGGTGCTCTGCCTCTGCTCATCGCGTCAGGCTATCCTGACGCGCCTGTCAAGCAATCCTGACGCCAGGGTGCGATTGACCCGCTGCGGGACACGCGGGGCCGGTGCGAACGCGGAGAACGACTGGCGAAGTCGGTTCGCTTTGCCAGAATGCAGCCATGACATTCACCATCCCGCTGAACCCGGACGAGCTGCTCACCACCACCCGGACGGTGCGCAAGCGGCTGGACCTGACCCGTCCCGTTCCCGAAGAACTCATCCGGGACTGCCTGCAGATCGCGCTGCAGGCGCCGTCCGGTTCCAACCAGCAGCACTGGCACTGGATCGTGGTGACCGACGCCGACCAGCGGCGGGCCATCGGCGCGTTCTATCGACGGGCAACCCTGCAGTACCTGGCCTCCCCAGGCGCGGCCGGCAACCTGTTCGCAGATGATCCGGAGCGGTCGCCGGTCCAGGTGCGGGTGGGCGACAGCGTCGCCTATCTGGCAGAGCACATGGCAGACGTGCCGGTGCTGGTGCTGCCCTGCCTGCGGGTGGAGAACCTGCCCACCGGGAACCAGGCCGGGGTGTGGGGATCGCTGCATCCCGCTATCTGGAGCTTCATGCTGGCCGCCCGGGCTCGCGGGCTCGGCACCGCCTGGACCACCCTGCACCTGAGGCACGAGGCTGAGGTGGCGGCAATCCTCGGCCTGCCGGACGGCATCCGCCAGGCCGCGCTGATCCCGACGGCCTACTACACCGGCACCGACTTCCGGCCGGCCGCCCGGCAGCCGCTTGATGAGGTTCTGCACTGGGACCGCTGGTGATCGCTCGCCGATGACCGGCTGGGCCACCTGATGACCGGCCAGGCAACCCTGCATACCGGCCGGCTCAGCCTCGTGCCGCTGGCCGAGGAGCACCTGGACCACGAGGTCGAGCTCGACGCCGACCCCGAGGTGATGCGTTACCTCGGCGCCGCCCGCACCCGCGCCGAGGTGGAGCGCCATCACCGCGACCGCCTCGCTGTCGCCGGCATCGTGCCGGGGCTGGGTTTCTGGGTGGGCGTGCACCATGGGCAGTTCGTCGGCTGGTGGATCCTGGAACCTCCGACGCGCGCCGACCAGGGCCCGGTCCAGGGCCAGGCCGAACTCGGCTACCGGCTGCTGCGCCGCCATTGGCGGCAGGGCCTGGCCGGCGAGGGCGCCCGCGAGCTGCTCCGGCACGGCTTCACCGACCTGGGGCTGCACCGGATCTTCGCCGAGACGATGGCGGTCAACGAAGCATCCCGGGCGACCATGGCATCGATCGGGCTGCGATACGTGCGCACCTTCCACGCCGACTGGGACGAGCCGATCCCCGGTGCCGAGCACGGCGAGGTCGAGTACGCGATCACCCGGGAGCAATGGCTCGACCGGACCCGCTGATCGCCTCCAGACGCCGATAATCCGAGCATGACCTCCAGCTCCTCCACCGACCGGCGTGTGACACGTTGGGAGTCGGCCACCGAGTGGCCGCTGACTGTCACCGCCGTCCTCTTCCTCATCGCCTATGCCTGGCCGATCCTGGACCCGGATCTCCACCACAGCGCCAAGGCGGTTTTCAAGACCGTCACCGTCCTGGCGTGGGGCATCTTCATCGCCGACTACGCCGTCCGGCTGGCTCTTGCCCAGCGGCGCTTTCACTACTGGTCCCATCACCTGCTGGACCTGGCGGTGATCGCCCTGCCCCTGCTGCGGCCGTTGCGATTGCTACGCCTGGTCATGCTGCTCAGAGTGGTGAACCGCACGGCCACAATCTCACTGCGCGGCCGGATCGCTGCCTACGTCGCAGGGGGAACCGCGTTGCTGCTGTTCTGTGGGGCCTTGGCGGTCCTCGACGCCGAGCGGGGACATCCAGGTGCGAACATCGTGAATTTCGGTGATGCCGCCTGGTGGGCCGTGACCACCGTGTCCACAGTGGGTTACGGCGATCGCTATCCCGTCACCACCGAAGGCCGTGCCGTGGCGCTCGGCCTGATGCTCGGCGGCGTTGCCCTGCTGGGCGTGGTGACCGCATCCATAGCAAGCTGGCTCATCGACAGGGTTCAGGAGGCCGAAGAGATGGCCGAGTCCGCGACCCGAGCGGACGTGGCAGCCCTGGTCGCGAAGGTCGACGAGCTGCACCGCGTCCTCATCGAGCTACAGCGAGCCGAGCGGTAGCCGGCTCAGACCCGCCGCTGCACCCGCAACAGGTAGGCGTCTCGATCTAACGGATCGGCATCCGTCCGGGGCCGGCACGGATACCCCTCGGCCGGCTCGTAATGGGAGAACGCCGATTCCAGTACTCCCTCACCACCCGTCAGTCCGGGCAACCGCTGCTGCAAGTCATGCACCCGGGCGGCCGGGATGGTGCCGGTCAGCAGGTACACCCGGCCCTGTGCGCGAGGTGCCAGCGGAACCGCGCGGAGCTGACCCAGCACTGGCACGACCGCGCCGTAACTGGTCGCCGGCACCTCCAGCGAGAACTCCTGCACCGGCTCGTACACCCTGGTCCCGGCCCCCCGCAGCGCTTGCATCAACACCAGCGGCGTCAGATTCCGGAAATCCCCCGCCGTGCTGGACATGCTCTTGTCGAAGGTCGCGTGGGCGTGGCTCTGCCGAGGCCAGTAACCGGAATGCGTCAACACCACAGTGCAATCCGGCACCTGCCAGCCGTACAAGCCTTGCCGCAGCGTCAGCCGCACCGTCTCCTCCACCGCCCGCAGAAACGCGTACGGCATCGATCCCAGCTCCACCTCCAGCCGGAAGAGCACCCCTGCCCCGACCGGCGCCGGCTCCACCCGCAGGCCCACCGTTGCCAGGAACGGGTTCGGTGCGACGTCGCCGACCTCCACAGCCGAGCCGCACCCGACCAGCCGCTCGATGCAGATCACGGTCGTCTCGCGGAAGCGCACCTGGATGCCGTATTCGCTTGCCAGCGTTGCCTGAATGACCTCCTTCTGCACCTCGCCGTACAGCGACACCGACAGCTCGCCGCGCAGGTCGTCCTGCCGCAACCCGATCAACGGGTCCTGCTCGGCGAGCTGGCCGAGCGCCGCATGCAGCGCGCCCCTGTCCGTCGATTCGCCCGGCACGACAACCGTCTCCAACGCGGGAGCCGCGAACTGCCGCGCACCGATCGGGGCCGGCGGCACGCCGACCCCATCGCCGATCCGCACACCCGCCAACCCGAAGAGCTGCCCGATCTCGCCGGCCACCACCGAACTGCGTGCTACCACGCCAGCGGGGGTGAACACCCTGATGCCGGTGACTCTTTCCCGACGCCCATGCGCCTGCATCCGATCTCGGACGTGCAGTGCACCGGAGAACATCCGGACGTAGCAGACCTTCTCGCCAGCCCGTCCGCGTTCGATCTTGAACACCGTGCCGGACAGCCGGCCGGTGGCGCTGCCGACACCTGAGGCGCCGGCCGACGGAGCAGCCGGCGGCAGCAGCGCGGCGATCCCGTCCAGCAGTTCGGCCACCCCCGCTCCGGTGATCGCCGAGCCGAAGAACACCGGGTGCACCCGCCCGCTGCGGACCTGGTCGGCCAGCGCCGACCGCAGCCGGCCGAAGGAGATCGCCTCGTGGGCGATGTAGTCGGCCACCAGAGCGTCGTCATCCGCGCTGAGCAGGTCGAGCAGCCGAGCGAGGAAGCCAGTATCACCAGCCTCGAACGGCTGGAACCGAGCCGTGCGACTGCCGATCCCGGTCACCGAACCCATCGCCACGGCCGAGGCCGTCAGCCGCTCGGCGATGCCGGCCAGCACCCGGGCCTCATCGGCGCCGGCGCGATCGATCTTGTTCACGAAGATCAGCGTCGGAACCAGCAGCCGCCGCAACGCCCGCATCAGGACCAGGGTCTGCGGCTGCACCCCCTCCACGGCCGAGATCACCAGCACCGCACCGTCGAGCACGCCGAGCACCCGCTCCACCTCGGCGATGAAGTCCGGATGCCCCGGGGTATCCAGCAGGTTGACGCTCACGTCGCCGATGGCGAAGGACGCGACGGCCGCGCGGATGGTGATGCCGCGCTCGCGTTCCAGTGCCAGCGAATCGGTGCGCGTGTTACCGGCGTCCACGCTGCCGATGTGGTCGAGAGCGCCGGTGTCGAACAGCAGTCGTTCGGTCAGGCTGGTCTTTCCGGCGTCAACATGCGCCACCACGCCCAGGTTCAGCTTCGTCACAGCACGCCAGGTCCTCACGTCGGTCAACAAGGTGGACGGACATGAAAGCTGGACGCACGGCAAAGCTCCTTCGAACAGGCGCGCCACATCCGGCGCGGAACTCAGTGCAGCACTGGAGCCCGATCAGGGCAACCGATTAACCGGCAGAACCGTCTAGGAGCGGTGGGCGGCGATCAACTGCCGGGCCATCGCCTTGGCCCGCAGGGCCGCCTGCCGATCGCCCTCGGTGGCGGAGATGATCGAACCCTTCATCAGGATATGCCAGGACTTCGCGAACTCGGCCGGCTCACGCAACGACGCTTGCTCGGCCATCCGCTCCACCACCGAGCGGATGGTGTTCAGGTGCTGGATGCTGGCCCGGCCGGTGACGTGGGTGCGTCCCATCTCGACCAGCACATTGATGAACGAGCACGCCTCGAAGTCGTCGCGGCCGAACCAGTCGTCGAAGACGTCGAAGATCGCCAGCAGTTGCCCCTCGGGATCGGCGCCGCGGCGGCGCGCTTCGCTCTCGACGGTGGCGAAGGTCCACAACTGCTCGCGCTGCTGCAGGAACGCCAGCACCAGGTCGTCCTTGGACGGGAAGTGCCGGTACAGGGTCGCCTTCGCGATGCCGGCCCGGGCGATGATCTCATCGACGCCGACGTCACGGATGCCGCGCTGGGTGAACAGCGCATAGGCGGTGCTGAGGATCTTCTCCCGTGCCGACGTGGCGGTGCTCGCGACCATGGTGACGTACTCCTGACCCACCGGCTTTACGGCAATTCCATGCTAGGCCGAGTAAGACTTGTCTGTCTAACCTAGTGATCTTGAAGTGACCCGTGTCCGCGCGGGATCAGGCTCTCGTTGGGGATAGCAGAAGGGCCTGCCATGTCCCCCACGCAAGACCTGGACGCCGCGCGTCTGTTCGTCAACGTCGCACAGGATCTCATGTCCCAGGCCGACCTCGTGGGGACCTACGAGCGGGTCGTGTCGATGGCGCTGAACCTCACCGGTTGCACGTCGGCGGCCATCCTCACCGGCACGCCGTCCGCCGAGGTGCGGGTCACCGCCAGCACCGACCCGCTGCTGACCGCGCCGCTCGCCCGGATCGCCGCGGAGACCGGCCAGGGTCCGGTCGTGCAGGCACTCGGCTGCCGTTCCGGGTTCGCCAGTCAGAGCCTGCCGCAGGAGACTCGGTGGCCGGACTACGCCCACCGAGTGCTGGCTGAGACAGCGATCCGGTCCGAGGCTGCCTACCCGTTGCGCGCCGATGGCCATGACTTCGGGGTGCTCAGCGTCTACTCCGTCGAGGACCGTTACTTCGCCGAGGACATCCGCGCGGTGGCCGAGATCTATGCCGGGCACGCCCTGATGGCCCTGATGCACGCCAG
>NZ_DASVQG010000246.1:0-22736 GCF_036389215.1 Jatrophihabitans sp. | reverse complement strand
GTCGTATTCGTTGGTGTCGGGGTAGTAGTTGACCGCTGGGGAGCCGACCAGGATGGTGCCGTCGATGCTGTCCCAGGCCCAGCTGCTGCCGCCGCCGTAGCGTTGGGCCACCGCGCCGGTGCTGGTGGTGACGAAGATGTGATACCAATCCGACGCGCCGATCAGCGCCCCGGAGTTCGAGGCGTCGTTGTAGACCATGTTCTTGTACCGGTAGATCCGGTAACGGGAAGTGGGCTCGCCGCCGAGGTAGCTCTGGCTGAAGGTTTCCCCGATGTGGTGTTCCGGCGGCGCGGTGCCGGAGCTGCCGCCGCCGAAGTTGTAGTAGGAGATGTGCACGCTGTCGGCGGCCCAGCCCTCGAACAGGAAGGTGTGGCCGTCGATCGTGTCGTCGAAGACGTCACCCGGCCGGACGTCGGCCGTGGTCAGCGAGCTGCTGGCCGGTCCGACATCGACGAACAACGAGCTGGCCGCGATGCCGTCGGTGTTGTAGTCGGTGCCCAGGTGCAGCGCCATGTCGACGAAGCCGGAGCAGTCCTGCCGGTACTGGCGGGTGTTGCCAAGGTCCCAGCTGTAGGAGCTCTGGGAGTAGTTGGGCGCGAGGCTGTACCAGTCGGCGGCCCGCTGCATCACCTCGTTGGTGGTGATCACACCTCCGATGTCCGAAGCCGCCGCTGCCGGCTGACCCGGCAGCGCCAGCAGTCCCAGCACCACCAGGGCGGCACTGGTCAGCACCGCGCTGAGGACGGTTCCGTGACGTTTCTTGGGGTGCTGGTGGGGTACGAGGGCATGCGGGAGCGACGGAAGCACCATGGGGCATCCCTAACAATTCGGGCGAAAAGAAAAGTTAGGGAAACGTACGCTCACCGCAGGCATGGTGACAATGCTGTTACCAATTCTTTACAGCATTAGCTCCGGGCTACGGCGCGCCTCAGCCTCGGGTGATGTAGCTCTCGAGCTGGCCGCGGGTTTGTTCCAGGTCGGCGATCCTGGCCGCCACCACGTCCCCGACCGTGACGATGCCGGCCAGCTCGCCGTTGGCCAGCACCGGCATGTGCCGGATCCGCCGCTCGGTCATCGCGGCGCCGATCTGGTCCACGCCGTCGGTGGGTTGGCAGCTGACCACGTCGGTGGTCATCAGTTCCGAGACCGGCGCCTCCAGCACCCGGGCACCGTCCCGGTGCAGCCGGAGCACCACGTCACGCTCGGAGACGATGCCTACGGTCCGGCCGTCCTCGACCACGACCAGCGCGCCGATCTTGTGCTCGGCCAGGCTCGCCACCATCTCCGACACCGGCGCGTCGGAGGAGATGGTGATGACCTCCGAACCCTTGCGCCGCAAGATTTCCGCGATGAGCATCTGGCCTCCTGGTTACTTCGGGTGAGCCCTCACTGCAGACGCTAGTGGAGTGCCGGTGGCCTCGAAAGAGTTCTGCGGGCCCTGTTGGGCCATCGACGGTCGCCGCAGCGCGGGTGATTACGGCAGCCGCCGGGTGTGATTCCCGCCAGGGTGATCGAGGTTCCCACCAGGCATCGGGCAGTTCATGCGACTATGAGACACACGCAGTCGCCGCGCGGGCACTCGCCACCCCTGAGTTCGCCCGTGGCCAGACTCGCCAGAAGTTCACATAGTTGGACTGGCAGAGCCGCCTCAGCCAGAACAAGCAAGCCTGAGGGCACCCGCGGTGATCCCGCAGCCGGTGCTCGAAACGCGAGGAGACCTGATGTCGCTACACGGACACGTCCCCCCAGAGCCGGATCTGGTCCAGCTGCTGACTCCTGAGGGCAGCCGGGTGTCGCATCCGGACTTCCCGCTGGAGATCACCGACGACGAGATCACCTCGCTGTACCGGGACCTGGTGCTGGTCCGCCGCTTCGATGCCGAGGCCACCGCGCTGCAGCGGCAGGGTGAGCTCGGACTGTGGGCGTCCTGCCTCGGTCAGGAGGCCGCCCAGGTGGGTGCCGCGCGGGCGCTGCGCAAGCAGGACATGGCGTTCCCGACCTACCGCGAGCACGGGGTTGCCTGGTGCCGCGACGTCGACCCGGTGACGCTGCTGGGGATGTTCCGCGGGGTCAGCCTGGGTGGCTGGAACCCGAACGAGAACAACTTCAACCTCTACACCATCGTCCTGGGCGCCCAGACGCTGCACGCGGTGGGGTATGCCATGGGCGTGGTCCGCGACGGGGCCGTCGGCTCCGGCGAGTACGACCGTGACACCGCGGTGCTGGCCTTCTTCGGCGACGGCGCGTCGAGCCAGGGCGACGTCAACGAGGCCTTCATCTGGGCGGCGGCCGCCAACCTGCCGGTGGTGTTCTACTGCCAGAACAACCAGTGGGCGATCTCGGAGGCGGTCGAGCGCCAGAGCCGGGTGCCGCTGTTCCAGCGGGCGTCCGGCTTCGGCTTTCCGGGCGTCCGGATCGACGGCAACGACGTGCTGGCATGCCTGGCGGTGACCCGGCTGGCGCTGGACGAGGCCCGCTCGGGGCAGGGACCGACGCTGATCGAGGCTTACACCTACCGGATGGGCGCGCACACCACCTCCGACGACCCGACCCGGTACCGGCTCTCCGACGAGCTGGAGACCTGGCGGCTCCGGGACCCGATCGAACGGGTGCGGGCCTACCTGGTGCGCGAGGCCGGTATCGGCCAGGACTTCTTCGACTCCCTGGACGCCGAGTCCGACGCGCTGGCCGAACGGATCCGCGAAGCCTGCCGCACGCTGGAAGATCCCGGCCCGCTGTCGCCGTTCGACCATGTCTATGCCCAGATGACCGACGAGCTGGCCGAGCAGCGGGCCGGCTACGCCGAGTACCTGAACTCCTTCGAGGAGGCCCGATGAGCGAGCATCGCAGCGAAGCGAGCAGCGGAGCGAAGCAGGCGATGAGCGAGCATCGCAGCGAAGCGAGCGGGGAGATCGTATGAGCACCATGAGCATGGCGGCCGCGTTGAACGCGGCGCTGCGCAACCGGATGGAAGCCGACCCCAAGGTGCTGGTGATGGGCCTTGACGTCGGCAAGCTCGGCGGCGTCTTCCGGATCACCGACGGCCTGCAGAAGGACTTCGGCGAGGACCGGGTGATCGACGCGCCGCTGGGCGAGTCGGGCATCATCGGCTCGGCGGTGGGCCTTGCCATCCGGGGCTACCGGCCGGTCTGTGAGATCCAGTTCGACGGCTTCGTCTACCCCGCCTTCGACCAGATCGTCTGCCAGCTGGCCAAGTTCCACAACCGGTCCCTCGGCCAGGTGAAGATGCCGATCACCGTGCGGATCCCGTACGGCGGCGGCATCGGCGCGGTCGAGCACCACTCGGAATCGCCGGAGGCCTACTTCGCCCACACCGCCGGCTTGAAGGTGGTCACCTGTTCCAACCCCTCCGATGCCTACTGGATGCTCCGGCAGTCCATCGAGTCCGATGACCCGGTGATCTTCTTCGAGCCCAAGCGCCGGTACTGGGCCAAGGGCGATGTCGACCTGGAGGCGGTCCCCGCTGCCCTGGAGAAGGCTCACGTGATCCGGCCGGGCCGCGACGCCACGCTGGTCGCCTACGGTCCGATGGTCGCCACCGCGCTGGACGCCGCCCGGGCCGCCGCCGAGGACGGTTCGGAACTGGAGGTCATCGACCTGCGGTCACTGTCGCCGCTGGACACCGACACGGTGGTGCGGTCGGTGCAGAAGACCGGCCGGCTGGTCGTCGTGCACGAGGCCTCGGTGACGCTGGGAATGGGTGCCGAGATCGCGGCCCGGGTGCAGGAGCGGGCATTCTTCTCACTCGAAGCCCCGGTCCTGCGGGTCGGCGGCTTCGACACCCCCTACCCGGCGAGCCGGGTCGAGGAGGAGTGGCTGCCCGACGTCGACCGGATCCTCGACGCCGTCGACCGCTCCCTCGCCTACTAGATCGCCTACCAGGAGAACAGCAACGTGGCTGAGCTGAAGCATTTCAAACTTCCCGACGTCGGGGAGGGCCTCACCGAGGCCGACATCCTGCGCTGGGAGGTCAAGGTCGGCGATCCGGTCGTCGTCAACCAGGTGCTGGTCGAGGTCGAGACCGCCAAGGCGGCGGTGGAACTGCCCTCGCCCTATGCCGGGGTAGTGCACGAGATCCACTTCGACGAGGGCGTGACCGTCGACGTCGGCCAACCGATCATCACGCTCAGGGTGGGCAGCGGCGAGCTGACCGGCGGATCCGGTGGCAGCCAGCCGACGCCGCAGGCCGCTGCCAGGACGCCCGCGACTGCCAAGACTCCCGCCGAGGCCCCGGGCATTGCCGAGACCCCGGTGGGTGGCGGCGCCGAGGACATGATCCCGACACCGCCCGCGGACGGCGGGGTCAACGGTTCGGCGTCCGGCGGTGCGGCCTCGGGCAACGGCTCAGGCGGCGGCGAGCGGCAGTCGGTGCTGGTCGGCTACGGCGTCTCGGGTGAGCGCGGGCGCCGGCGCAAGCGGCCGCAGCCCTCGGCCGCGGTACCGGCCCCCACCGCCCACGAGGCATTCCAGGTGACTCCCAGCGCGGGTGCCGCGACCGCGGTGGTGGACCCGCACCGGGCGGTGCTGGCCAAGCCACCGGTCCGCAAGCTCGCCAAGACCCTCGGGGTGGATCTCGGCACCGTGGTGGCGACCGGTCCGAACGGCACCATCTCCCGCGAGGACGTCCAGCAGGCCGTGAACGCCCCGGTGGCGGCCACCGCCGTGCCGGCCCGCGAGGCCGAGACCAGGATCGCGATCAAGGGGGTGCGCAAGCACACCGCCGCGGCGATGGTGGCCTCGGCGTTCACCGCACCGCACGTCACCGAGTTCATCACCGTCGACGTCAGCGAGATGATGGAGCTGCGCAAGCGGATCGGCGCCCGGCGGGAGTTCGCCGGGGTCAAGGTCTCGCCGCTGCTGTTCGTCGCCCGCGCCGTGCTGTGGGCCGCCAGGCGCACCCCGATCATCAACTCCACCTGGGACGAGGCGGCCGGCGAGATCGTGGTCAAGCACTACGTCAACCTGGGCATCGCGGCGGCCACCGACCGGGGCCTGATCGTGCCCAACATCAAGGGCGCGCAGGCGTTGTCCCTGCTGGAGCTGGCCGAGGCCATCGGCACGCTCACCGACACCGCCCGGGCCGGCAGGACCACACCGGCCGACATGAGCGGCGGCACCTTCACCATCACCAACGTCGGGGTGTTCGGCGTCGACACCGGCACGCCGATCCTGAACCCGGGCGAGGCGGCGATCCTGGCCTTCGGCGCCATCCGGCGGCAGCCCTGGGTGGTCGGCGACGGTGACGACGAGCGGATCGAGCCACGCTGGGTCACCCAGCTCGCGGTGTCCTTCGACCACCGCTCGGTGGACGGCCAGCAGGGGTCGGAGTTCCTGGCCGACGTCGCGGCGGTGCTGCGCGATCCGGGGCTGGCGCTGCTCTGACCCGGTCGGGCCGTTCAGCCGGAGGATGCGGACAGCGCGGCCTCGATCGCGGAGACCACCTCGTCGGACTCCGGCTGGGTCTGCGGGGCGAACCTGGCCACCACCTGTCCGGACGGGGCGATGAGGAACTTCTCGAAGTTCCACCGGATGTCGCCGGTGTAGCCCTCGGCATCGGGCACGTCCACCAGTTCGGTGTACAGCGGATGCCGCCCCGCCCCGTTGACCTCGACCTTCTCGGTCAGCGGAAAGCTGACCCCGTAGGTGGTTGAACAGAACTCCGCGATCTGCTCGCTGCTGCCCGGCTCCTGGCCGGCGAACTGGTTACAGGGCACGCCGAGGACGGTGAAGCCCTGGTCGGCGAAGCGTTTCTGCAACCGCTCCAGTCCCTCGTACTGCGGGGTGAGGCCGCATCGGGAGGCGACGTTGACCACCAGGGTGGTGACGCCTGGCCGCGGCGCGAGGCTGGTATCGGCATGGCCGGTGCCATCGGCCGGAGCGGTCAGCGGGGCTATCCGTACATCGGAGATCGACATGCCGGCCAGCCTAGCCAGCGCCGGCCCGGCAGCGGCCTGCCGGGCCTCCGGCGGGAATATCTGACGACGGATGATGTTAAGCACAACGTAGGCATCGGATTCGCTTTGTTAGGGAAATCGGATAAGATGACTAACAGATCGAGGCAGTAGTACACCGCTAGGCGAACGAAGCTTGACGTACGACGGTCGCCCAGCAGCCCCGATGAACCGACAGCGACGTCACTCATCAGGCCGCAAGGCAGTAAGGGAGCTCGACATGGACATCAAGCGGAAGTTGCGTGCACGGCGGGCGTACCGGCAGTACGAGCGCGCGCTGCTGAGCGCATCACCGGCAATGCGCACCGAGTTGCTGGCGATAGCCGCCCACCAGAACTACCACCAGAACCAGGCTTTCAGCCGCTGAGGCCGTCGCTGACGGCGCACTCGCCGTCAGCTGACCGCCGGCCGTAAGTCAGGGGCCCGTCCAGGCATCTCTCGCCGAGATGCCGGGGCGGGCCTTCTTGTGCCTCAGCTCAAGACGGCCAGATCGCCCTGACGGACGGTTCCGGTCCGCACCACCTCGGCCTTCAGCCCCAGCAGCAACCGGTGCTCCTGCCCGAGGACCTTCAAGATCCGGCCGTCCCGGTCCAGCGGCCCCTGAGCCATGTCCACCATCACACAGCGCGACATGCCGGCTCCGAGCCGGATCACCACCTCGCTGCCCAGCCGCAGCTCACGACCGGTCCAGCCGTCCTCGACGAAGCCGGTGCCCGGCACGTCCAGGACCAGGTTGGGACGGAAGCGGGCCACGTCGACGGCATCGCCGAGCAGTTCCGCGAGCTTGCGCACCTCGGCGGTGGTGACCAGGTGCAGGCCGGAATCGTCGTGGTGCCGGATACCGCCCTCGCGGGCCAGCCTCAGCGGCTGGTGAAACGCCGCGCTCAGCAACTCCTCAGCCTCCGGCTCGTCGGCTCGGAACCGCTGGCCGGCCGGCGACTCGATCAGCGGGACCGCGCTGGTGGACGCCGCCAGGCTGGCCCGGAACCCGAGCAGCCCGTCGATCCGGCGGAACCGCCGGCTGGACTTCCCGCTTCCGATGCCGCCGTCCGTGGTGTAGACCGCCCACTGCCGATCCCCGGCGAAGCCCCGGTTCTCGACCTCGGCCTGGGCGAGCCGCTCGCCGCGCATCGATTTCACCGGGTAACGGGCCAGCAGCGAGACGGTGCCGACCTGGCCGGTGACGGGGTGCATGGCTCAAGCGTGCCGTACGCACCGCGCACCGTCAGGTGATGGTGGCGAGCAGCACCTCGGCCGCTAGGCGTGGGTCTCCGCGGGCGGGCCCCCTGCGCGCCGCCGCCCGATCGTGGGCATTGTCGGGTGTCCGGCAGACTGAACCGGTGACTACGGCGAAACAGGCTCGCGTCCGGGCACCGGAATTTCCCTCGGGCAGCTGGTTCAACGTCGGCGCGCCGCTGAGCCTGCGCGCGCTGCGCGGCAAGGTCGTGCTGCTGGACTTCTGGACCTTCTGCTGTGCCAACTGCCTGCACGTCATCGAGGAGTTGCACGCCCTGGAGCGCGACTTCGGCGACGAGCTGGTCATCATCGGGGTGCACTCGCCCAAGTTCGAGCACGAGAAGTCAGATCACGCGGTGGCGGCGGCGACCGAGCGCTACGGGGTGGCGCATCCGGTGTTCAACGATCCCGAGCTGTGGCTGTGGCAGCAGTACGCCGTCCGGGCCTGGCCGACACTGGTGCTGATCGACCCGGACGGCTATGTGGTCGCCCAGGCGGCCGGCGAGGGGCAGGCCAGCGGCCTCGCCCTGATGATCGAGGACCTGATCGCCCGGTACGACGCGGCCGGCACCCTGCGCCGTGGCGACAACCCGTACCAGCCCGCCGAGCCATCAGCCGGCGCGCTGCGGTTTCCGGCCAAGGCCATCCGGCTGGGCGGTGCGGCGCCGGGCGGCAGGTTGCTGGTCGCCGACAGCGGGCATCACCAGCTGGCCGAGACCGAACTGGACGGCGTCACGGTGCGGCGCCGGATCGGCTCCGGCGAGCGCGGTTCCGGCGGGCAGCGGCTGGCCGAACCGAACGGGCTCACCGAACTGCCGGCCAAGGTGGCCGCCGAAGCCGGCTTCGACGTCGTGGTGGCCGACACCGCGAACCACCAGCTGCGGGGCGTCCGGTCGGCCGACGCCGCCATCGTGCACACCGTCGACCTGGCCGCGGGCCTCACCGGGGTCAGCACGGTGACCGGCCCGGTGCCGGCGGTGCTCTCACCCTGGGACGTCGCCTGGTGGCCGGCGAGCGGGCAGGTGGTCATCGCCGCGGCCGGCGTGCACCTGCTGCTCGGCTGGGACCCGCGCACCGGCGCCGTCAGCATCCTGGCCGGCGCAGGCGTCGAAGGCCTGAAGGACGGCCCGGCGCTCGACGGCTGGCTGGCCCAGCCGTCCGGCCTGGCCGTGCAGGGCGAGCGGGTCTGGTTCGCCGACTCGGAGAACTCGGCGCTGCGCTACCTCGACACCGCCGGGCAGCTGCACACCGCGGTGGGTGAGGGCCTGTTCGACTTCGGCCACCGTGACGGCCCGGCCGGTCAGGCCCGGTTCCAGCACCCGCTGGGGCTCGCCGTCCTGGCCGACGGCTCGATCGCGGTCGCCGACACCTACAACGGCGCGATCCGCCGCTACGACCCGGCCACCGACGAGGTCAGCACGCTGGCCACCGGGCTCGCCGAGCCGTCCGGACTGGTGCTGGTGGACGGCGAGCTGGTGGTGGTCGAGTCCGCCGCGCACCAGCTGGTCCGCCCGGTCACCGCCGGCGAGCTGGACCGGGTGCTCGGCGCGGCGCTGCACACCCACCGCCCGGTCACCGAACTCGCCGCCGGAGAGCTGGAGCTGACGGTGCCGTTCGTGCCGCCGCCGGGCCGGAAGCTGGACGAGCGGTACGGGCCGGCCACCCAGCTGGCGGTCAGCGCCTCACCACCGGGGCTGCTGGCCGCCGGCGCCGGGACGTCCACCGGGCTCAGCCGGAACCTGGTGCTGGCCGGCAAGCCCGGAACGGAGGGCGTGCTGCACATCACCGCGCAGGCGGCCTCCTGTGACGATGACCCCGCGATCGAGCACCCGGCCTGCCACCTGGCTCGGCAGGACTGGGGAGTGCCGATCCGGCTGGCCGAGGGCGGCAGCTCGCAGTTGCGGTTGATGCTGCTCGGCTGATGCTGTTCGGTTAAGAACTCTGCTCGATCAGCTTCCGCCGTAGCCGCTCGGTGTCGGCGTCGGTCCAGCCGTGCCGGGCCAGCCAGCCGGGCACGCCGCCGAGGTCGGTGTCGATCGCCTCCAGCACCGCCACCATCACCGCTGCCGAGGCCGGCGGGATCTTGTCCGGCTGGCCCACCTCGAAGCCGTAGAGGTCGCTGCGGGCCAGGTGACCGACGATGGCCGCGATCTGGGACTGGGTCTGGGCGTAGTCGGCGGCGATCAGCTCGCGGGGAACGCCGGCCACGGTGAGGGCCAGTGCCACCACCACGCCGGTCCGGTCCTTGCCCGCCGCGCAGTGCACCACGGTGGCACCGGCCGGCTCGGCGATCGCCCGCAGCGCCGCGACGATGGAGTCCGGCCGCTGCTCCAGGTAGCGCAGGTAGGACGCGACCACCGGGCCGTGCGCGGTCGCGAACCCCTGCTGGTGCCAGGGCAGCGCAGCGGGCGCCTCGCCCTGCTGGCCGGCCGGCAGCTCGGTACGGTCGGCGGTGTCGGGATACAGCGACAGATGGTGGATCACCACGTCCGGCTGGGCATGCAGCGGGCCGGGGCCGTCCCGGTCGACCTCGATGTCGGTCCGCAGGTCCACCACCCGGCGTACCCCGTGGTCGCCGAGCAGGTGGCGGACGTCGGCGTCGGTGAGGTGTCCGAGGCTGGCGGAGCGGATCAGCACCCCGGACCGGATCGTGCCGCCGCCGTCGGTCGGCAGGCCGCCGACGTCGCGGGCGTTCACCGCGCCCTGCAGCTTGATCCAGTTCGCCGCACCGACCGTCATGGGCACACCCTAACCATTGCGCCGCCGGCGCCGGGCGCTAGAAGGCCTCCTCGCCGACGTCCATGATGGCGTTGTCGGTGGACTCGACGACCTTGCGGCGTGCCACCAGTTCCGGCAGCACCGTGGTGGCGAAGAACCGCGCGACCGCAAGCTTGCCCTCGTAGAAGGACTTGTCAGCGGCGGACAGCCCGTTACCGTCCAGCCTGGCCAGCGCGACGTGAGCCTGGCGCAGCAGCAGCCAGCCGACGGCCAGGTCACCGCACGACATCAGCAGCCGGGTGGTGTTCAACCCCACCTTGTAGACGTTGCGGACATCGTCCTGGGCCGAGGTCAACTGGGCGATCATCGCCGCGACCATGGTGCCCACCTCGGTCAGCGACCGGCTGACCGCCTCGCGCTCGACCTTGAGCCGGCCCTCCTCGGCGATCGAGTCCAGGAAGCCCTGGATCTCGGCCGACAGCGCCCCCAGCCCGACGCCCTTGTCACGCACGATCTTGCGGAAGAAGAAGTCCTGGCCCTGGATCGCCGTGGTGCCCTCGTACAGCGAGTCGATCTTGTTGTCGCGGATGTACTGCTCCAGCGGGTAGTCCTGCAGGAACCCGGAGCCCCCGAACACCTGCAGCGCCTGGCCCAGCTGCTCGTAGGAACGCTCGGAACCGACACCCTTGACGATCGGCAGCAGCAGGTCGTTGAGCCGCTCGTCGGTGCTGCCGGCCTGCCGGGCCGAGCGTCCTGGCTGGCCGCCGGTGCCGTCGGCCAGCCCACCGGCGGGCACCTCGTCGACGCCGGCTCCCGCGCTGGCGGCTTCGGAGTACTCGGTGACCTGGATCCGGTCCTGGACGCTGGCGGTGTAGAGCGCGAGCGCCCGCAAGCCCTCGGCGTAGGCCTTCTGCAGCATCAGCTGCCGGCGCACGTCGGGGTGGTGGATGATCGTGACGCGGGGAGCGGTCTTGTCCGCGGCCCGGGTCAGGTCCGCCGACTGGACCCGGGTCTTGGCGTAGTCCAGGGCGGCCAGGTACCCGGCCGACAGCTCGGAGTAGGCCTTGGTGCCCACCATCATCCGGGCGTGCTCGATGACCTTGAACATCTGCGCGATGCCGTCGTGCACCTCGCCGAGCAGCCAGCCCTTCGCCGGCGCCTTCTCGCCGAAGGTCACCTCGCAGGTGGTGGAGACCTTCAACCCCATCTTGTGCTCGACCCCGGTGACCAGCGCGCCGTTGCGGGCACCGAGTTCGCCGGTGTCCCAGTCGAAGTCGAACTTCGGCACCAGGAACAGCGACAGGCCCTTGGTGCCGGGTCCGGCACCTTCCGGCCGCGCCAGGACGAAGTGGACGATGTTGTCGGCCATGTCGTGGTCGCCGGAGGTGATGAAGCGCTTGACGCCCTCGACGTGCCAGCTGCCGTCGGCCTGCCGGATGGCCTTGGTGCGGCCGGCGCCGACGTCGGAGCCGGCGTCCGGCTCGGTCAGCACCATGGTGGCGCCCCAGCGCTTGTCGATGATCAGCTGGCCGATCTTGCGCTGCTCGGGGGTGCCGACCTGGTCGATGATGTTGGCGAAGGCCGGACCGCAGTTGAACATCCAGATGGCGGGGTTGGCTCCCAGCACCATCTCGGCGATCGACCAGACCAGCGACCGGGGAGCCAGGGTGCCGCCCACCGAGGGCAACGTCTCCAGCCGCCACCACTCGGCGTTCTGCCAGACCTTGTAGGACTTCTTGAACCCCTCGGGCATCGTCACCGAGTGAGTGGCCGGGTCGAACACCGGCGGGTTGCGGTCGGAGTCGACGTAGGACTCGGCCAACGGGCCCTCGGCAAGCGTGCGGACCTCCCGGAGAATCCCGCGAGCGGTATCGGCATCGATCTCGGCGAACGGTCCGGTACCCAGCCGGTCGCCGGTCCCGAGCACCTCGAAGAGGTTGAACTCGATGTCGCGGAGGTTGCTCTTGTAGTGGCCCATTATGGTCGATCTCCTTGTTACTCGTCAGTAGCATAAGAGTATTACCGACGAGTAGGTGTCGCAAGTGATTCGCGGCCCGAATGGCCCGACTGCTCGATCTGTCAGTTTCGCCTTCGATGTCGCGCCTGCCTTCTCAGGCGTTGCCGAGGGTTGCCAGCCCCGGGCGCGCCGGGCTTTCCCGGGCAGCGCTAGCCTCGAAAGCATGCAACTGCGGGTCTTCACCGAGCCGCAGCAGGGCGCCACCTATGAGGACCTGCTGCGGGTGGCCCAGGCCACCGAGGCGCTCGGATTCGATGCGTTCTTCCGCTCCGACCACTACCTGAACATGGGTGCGGGGTCCGGGCAGCCCGGTCCGACCGACGCGTGGGCGACACTGGCAGGCCTGGCCCGCGACACCAGCGGGATCCGGCTGGGCACCCTGGTGAGCCCGGCCACCTTCCGCCATCCCGGACCGCTGGCGATCACCGTCGCTCAGGTGGACCAGATGAGCGGTGGCCGGGTCGAGCTGGGCTTGGGAGCAGGGTGGTTCGAGGCCGAGCACACCGCCTACGGCATCCCCTTCGGCGACGTCGCCACTCGCTACGACATGCTCGCCGAGCAACTGGCGATCATCGACGGGCTGTGGCAGACACCGGTCGGGCAGCTCTTCGACTTCGCCGGCGAGCATTACCGGCTGCAGGACTCGCCCGCCCTGCCCAAGCCGGTGCAGCGGCCGCGAGTGCCCATCATCCTCGGCGGCGCGGCGAAGCGTCGCTCGGCCACGCTGGCCGCGGCGCATGCCGACGAGTACAACAGCGGCTTCCGGTCGGTGATCGAGAGTGGGCAGATCTTCGACCGGGTCCGGGCCGCGGTCGCCGAGGCCGGCCGGGCCGCCGGGGAGATGACCTACTCGATCGCCCAGGTCATCTGCGTAGGACGGACCGAGGCAGACCTGCGCCGCCGGGCCGAGGCGCTGGGACGCGAGCTGGCGGACTTGCGCGTCGAGGGGCTGGCCGGCACGCCCACCGAGGTGGTCGCCAAGCTCGGCGAGTTCGCCGAGACCGGCGCCAGCCGGGCCTACCTGCAGCTGATGGACCTCCGGGACCTGGATCAGCTGGAGCTGATCGCCGCCGACGTCGCACCGCAGCTGTAGGCGCACCGCAGCTGTAGGCGCTCGCCGCTGATGGTGCGGGTTTGCCAGGCGGGTCTAGATCAGGACGCGGAGCCGGATCGTCTCGGGCATTGCCCGGATCTCATCGACGATGGCCTGGGTGGTGCCGCTGACGCTGTCGGTCACGAGGTAGCCGACGTCGCCGCGGGTGCCCAGCAGCTGGGCCTCGATGTTCACGTCGTGCTCGGCCAGGATGCCGTTGACCCGAGCCAGCACGCCCGGCACGTTGCGGTGCAGGTGCACCAGCCGCAGGGTGTCCTTGCGCCGGGGCAGCCCGAGGCCCGGCAGGTTGACCGACAGGGCGGTGGAGCCCTCGGTGACGAAGTCCAGGAACTTGGTCGCGAGGAACTGCCCGATGTCCTGCTGAGCCTCTTCGGTGGACCCGCCGATGTGTGGCGTCAGGATGACGTTGGGCAGCCCGCGCAGTTCGGAGACGAACTCATCGCCGCGGCCCTTGGGCTCGATCGGGAACACGTCCACCGCGGCACCGGCGATGTGGCCGTTCTGGATGCCCTTGCGAAGTGCCGAGTAGTCGACCACGAAGCCGCGCGACAGGTTGAGGAAGAGGCTGCCCGGGCGCATCGCCGCGAACTCGGCCGCGCCGAAGATGTTCTTGTTCTCCGGCCGGCCGTCGACGTGCAGGGTGACGACGTCTGAGTCGTGCAGCAGTTCCTTGAGGCTGTTGCTGCGCTGGGCGTTGCCGAGGGCGAGCCGGTCGGCGGTGTCGTAGAACAGCACCCGCATGCCGAGGTTCTCGGCCAGCACCGACAGCTGGGTGCCGATGTTGCCGTAGCCGACGATGCCCAGGGTGCGGCCCCGGATCTCGTGCGCGCCGGCAGCGGACTTGTCCCAGATGCCGGAGTGCATCAGCTCGTTCTTCTCGGTCAGCCGCCGGGTCAGGGCGATCAGCTCGGCGATCACGAGTTCGACCACGCTGCGGGTGTTGGAGAACGGGGCGTTGAAGACCGTCACGCCGTGCTCGGTGGCCGACACCAGATCGATCTGGTTGGTACCAATGCAGAAGGCGCCGATGGCGAGCAGGTTGGGGGCGGCGCTGAGCACCTTGTCGGTGACCTGGGTCTTGGACCGGATGCCGAGCAGGTGCACGTCGGCGATCGCGTCGATCAGCTCCGCCTCGTCCAGGGCGCGGTCCAGGCTGGTGACCTCGAAGTCGGCCGACTGCAACCGCTCGACCGCCTCGGGATGAATGTGTTCGAGCAGCAGTACGCGTACGGGGCTGGCTGGCACAACTCACCTTCGAGGGCTTCTGGGGTTCCCGGGTGGGGATCGCGGGCGGGGTTCGCGAGCGCCGTTGCCCGCCGACGCGCCAGTCTAGTCGCCCCCGGGCCGGCCTCTCGCGACACGATCACGCTGTATCGGTCAATCTCGGGTTGTGCCTAGACAACCGGATACGGTCCAAGCCATGGATCCGGTCCGTAACCCCTACGCCCCCGGAGCAGGCCAGCGGCCCCCCGAACTGGCTGGCCGGGACGCTGAACTGCTGGCCTTCGACGTGGTGCTGGAGCGGGTGGCCCGCGGCCGGTCGGAGCGCTCCATCGTGCTGACCGGCCTGCGCGGCGTCGGCAAGACGGTGCTGCTCAACGCGCTGCGCTCAGCCGCCGTGCGGGCCGGCTGGGGCACCGGAAAGCTCGAGGCACGGCCGGACCAGTCGTTGCGCCGGCCGCTGGCCGCCGCCCTGCACGTGGCGATCCGCGAACTCGGCGCCGGCCATCCGGGCGCGGAGCACGTGCTCGGCGTGCTGCGGTCCTTCGCGCAGAAGGACGTGCCGGGCGCCAAGCTCCGCGAGCGCTGGCAACCGGGCATCGAGGTGGCCGCGGTGCCGGGCCGGGCCGACTCCGGCGACATCGAGATCGACCTGGTCGAGCTGTTCGGTGACGTGGCGGGGCTGGCTGGCGACGCCGGCCGAGGCATCGCGATCTTCCTCGACGAGATGCAGGACGTGGCACCGGAGGACGTCTCGGCGCTGTGCGCCGCCTGCCACGAGCTGAGCCAGAACGGCCTGCCGCTGGTCGTCGTCGGGGCCGGCCTGCCGCACCTGCCGGCGGTGCTGTCGGCGAGCAAGTCCTACAGCGAGCGGCTGTTCCGCTACGCCCGGATCGACCGGCTGGACCGGGCGGCGGCCGACCGGGCGCTGCAGTCACCGGCCCGGGACGAGGGCGCGGAGTTCACCCCCGACGGCCTGGCCGCGATGTATGAGATCACCGCCGGCTACCCGTACTTCATCCAGGCCTACGGAAAGGCCGTGTGGGACATCGCGCCCGGTTCTCCGATCACGGCCGCCGACGTCCGGGTGGCGGCACCCGAGGCCGAGGCCGAGCTCGCGGTGGGCTTCTTCGGCTCCCGGTTCGAGCGGGCAACCCCGGCCGAGCGGGAGTACCTGCATGGCATGGCGGCGGCGGCCTGTGCGGTGCAGACCTCGGCCGAGGCACCCACCGAACCCGAGTCGGTGCCGACCGCGGCGGTCGCCGACTTCCTCGGCCGCAAGCCCCAGTCACTGTCACCGGCACGCGATGCGCTGCTGAAGAAGGGGTTGATCTATTCGGGCACCCGCGGCCAGATCGCCTTCACCGTTCCGCATTTCGGGCGCTACCTGCGCGCCCAGCACATCGAGTGAGCCGACGCCCGCTTGCGCTTTCTAGGTTCCTCTAGGTGTTTCTAGGCTGCTCTAGCCTGTGCCTTAGGGATACCTAGGCAAGCCTAGCCAGCGGTCTGATCACCTCGGCCCGCCGGACCTGTCGGCACCGGAGTTGTCGCTGCCGGATCACGCCTAGGTTGCAGTTCGAGCTCGGGGCTTTTGCGCCGCGATGACGGGTCGGAACCTGGAAAGGTGACGATCAGTGCCGCCCAGTGGCGAGCCCGCCGGTTGACCGGTGCGGGCGTCAGCCCGGGGGAGGCGCGGGCCGCCCAGCCGGATCCGGTAGGCGCCTCGTCCCGGCAGCAACGCCGGTATGCCCGCGCAGAGCGCGCCGGCACGGCCGCCGCGGTCAATGACCGCCTACTGGACGCGGTCGTCCTGCTGTCGGTGGTGGTCTTCCTGGTGCTGGCCTTCGGAGCCGGCATGCTGGTCCTGCAGAGCGCACTGCACGGCTGAGCGCGAGGGCGGCGCCGGCACCAGCGCCGAGACGGCTCTGCCAAGATGGCGGCGACAGCTTTCGCCGCGGTAGGGCGCTACCGCCGAATGAGGTGAGACTTCGTGTTTCAGCCGCCGCCTTACGGTGGGTTACCGCCGGCCAATCCGTACTACGGTGCGATGGCCCCCAAGCCGGGCTGCATACCGCTGCGCCCGCTGACCGTCAGCGAGGTCCTCGGCGGCGCGTTCGAGGCGATCAAGCGCAATGCCCGCACCGTCCTCTGGCTCTCGGCGGCAGCCGGGGCCGTCCAGGCGCTGATCGCGCTGATCGTGCAGCGCTCTGCCAACGTGCAGGTCGCCCAGGCCGTCGACCGGAGCGACCCGGCCAATCCGCAGGTGCACTGGGACCAGCTGGGCAAGCTGCTGGGCAGCACGCTGGGTCTGTCGCTGCTGGGCACCATCATCGCTGCCGTGCTCACCGGGATGATCGTGGTGGTGGTGACCGAGGACGTCGTCGGCCGGACGGCGAGCTGGGACCTGGTGTGGTTGAAGGTGCGTTCCAGGATCTGGCGCTTGATCGTGCTGTCGCTGCTGGTCAGCCTGCTGGCGGCGCTCGGCCTGGCGCTGTGCCTGGCACCCGGTATCTGGCTGTGGGGTATCTGGGCCGTCGCGGTACCGGTGCTGATCATCGAGAACCGCGGCATCGGCCGCGCGCTGCGACGATCTCAGCACCTGGTTCGCGGCACGTTCTGGCGGGTCTGGGGCATCCGGGCACTCGGCTTCGGCATCACCGTGATCCTCGGCGGCGCCGCCAGCGCGGTGGTGGGCGCCATCGCCAGCGCCGTGACCGGGGACCAGCCGACCGGTTTTCTCGGCACCAGCGGCGGTGGTTCGCTGTCGTGGGCGTACCTGCTGATCTCCGCGCTCGGGACTGCCCTGGTGGCGACCCTGACCGCACCGTTCCAGGCCAGCATCGACTCCCTGCTCTACGTCGACCTGCGGATGCGCAAGGAGAACCTGGCGATGGAGCTGCAGCAGGCCGCGTCCGGCGTCGGGCAGCCACCGCCGCCACCGCGGTATCTGCAATGAGTCCAGGGGCGAGCCGGGCTTGCCGTCCTGCCATCCGGTGGCGGTAGCGTCTGGTGGGTGACCACATCCGGAGTACGCATCGGTGTCCAGCTCCAGCCGCAGCATGCCGATTACGCGGAGATCAGGCGGGCGGTGACCGAGGCCGAAGACCTCGGCGTCGACATCGCATTCAACTGGGACCACTTCTATCCGCTCAGGGGTGAGCCCGAGGGCAAGCACTTCGAGTGCTGGACCATGCTGGGCGCCTGGGCCGAGCAGACCTCCCGGATCGAGATCGGCGCGCTGGTCACCTGCAACGGCTACCGCAACCCCGAGCTGCTTGCCGACATGGCGCGCACGGTCGATCACATCAGTAACGGACGGCTGATCCTGGGCATCGGCTCCGGCTGGTTCGAGAAGGACTACCAGGCCTACGGCTACGACTTCGGCACCGCCGGCTCCCGCCTGGACCAGCTCGCCGAGTCGCTGCCCCGGATCGAGGGGCGCTGGGAACAGCTGAATCCGGCACCGACGCGCAAGATCCCGGTGCTGATCGGTGGCGGCGGTGAGCGCAAGACGCTGCGGATGGTGGCTCGGCACGCCGACATCTGGCATTCCTTCTCCGACCTCGACACCTTCAAGCACAAGTCCGAGGTGCTGGCCGGCTGGTGCGCCGAGTTCGACCGGAGCCTGGAGGAGATCGAGCGCTCGGTGGCCGTGCAGCCAGGGACGGCGGCCGAGGTCGGCCCTGCCTACCTGGAAGCCGGCGCGCGGCTGTTCACGGTGGGTCTCAGCGGACCGTCCTACGACCTGAGCGCGGTGCGCGACTGGGTGGCCTGGCGCGACAGCCTGTAGCCGGCTGCCGTCCGCCGGCCGTGTCCGGTTGACGGCGCACCGGCCCGGACGTTAGCGTCCGCGGTGCGTGATGGCGTGCGGAAGCCGGTGAGATCCCGGCACGGTCGCGCCACTGTGAGTCGGCCACCGCGGTGTCCGGCGAGTCAGGTTGCTTCGCCATCACGATGCCCAACCGGCCCACCTACCAAGGGACGCAGAATCCCTGAAGGAGGCACTACATGAGCAGCAGCTCACCCGCGCCCACCACCACTGCCACCCCCGTTGTCCTGCCGATCAGCACGGCAGTGCTGTGGCTGGCCGGCGCCCTGTTCCTGGCGATGGCGATGTACTTCCTGATCGGTGTCGACCAGGGCGCGGTCTCGATCTTCGGCCAGAACAGCAACATCCACGAGTTCGTGCACGACGCCCGCCACCTGCTCGGGTTCCCCTGCCACTAGCCACGTCGCGCAAGAACGGAACATGGAAAAGGACCTCATCGGCCGTGGCGTGCTCTGCGGAGCGATCGCAGGGCTGCTGAGCTTCGTGTTCAGCCGGGTCTTCGCCGAGCCGTACGTCCAGAAGGCGATCGACTACGAGGCCGGCCGCGATGCCGCCCAAGCACTGCTCGACAAGTCGGCCGGCCTGCCCGCCGAGTCCGACCTGTTCACCCGCACCGTCCAGGCCGACGTCGGCATGGGCGTGGGAATGATCGCCTTCGGCATCGGGATGGGGGCGCTGTTCGCGCTCGTCTACGCGGTCTGCCTCGGCCGGGTCGGCCGGCTGCGCCCGCGCCCGCTGGCGTTGCTGGTGGCCGCCGCCGGCTTCCTCGGGTTGTACCTGGTGCCGTTCCTGCGCTACCCCGCCAACCCGCCGGCGGTCGGTCTGGCCGACACCATTCGGCAGCGCACCGGCATGTACCTGGTGATGGTGCTGTCCTCGGTGGCGCTGCTGGCGCTCGCGGTCTGGCTCGGCCAGCGGCTGCGGGCGCGGTTCGGCAACTGGAACGCCAGCCTGCTTGCCGGTGCGGCGTTCGTCGTCGCGATCGGCACCGTGATGGCGCTGCTGCCGTCCTTCGGCCAGCCCGCGACCGGCCGGTTCGCCGCCACGGCGTCGGAGACCCCGCTGCCGCTGACCGATGCCAACGGTGCGATCAGCTATCCCGGCTTTCCCGCCGACGTGCTGTTCTACTTCCGGCTCTACTCCGTCGCCGGGCAGCTCCTGCTGTGGTCGGCGATCGGGCTGCTGTTCGCACCGATGGCCGATCGGCTGCTGGGCCAGGCGGCCGGCGCGGCGAACCGGTCGGGTGCGGCGGCAGCCCAGGCCTGACCGGCCGGTGACCACAGCTCCCGCGGCGGATCCGGTGCGGGCCGGCGTACTGGCCGAGCTGGCCGGGCTGGGACCGTTCTTCGCCCTCGACTCGCACCCGGCGCGGTCCCCGGCGGTTGCCCCGTGGCGCCCGCTTGACGAGCTGTTCCACCAGCCGGCTGCGCTGCGGGCATGGGTTGCCGCGGTGCGAGGCGCCCTTGCTGAGGTAAGCGGGCGCCCGGTCGACGCCGTGGAGCCGAGGGTCGCCGCGTCGATGGCCCAGCTGCGCCTGGCTGCCCGGCTGATCTGCCCGGCCTTCGGCGTGGCGCTGCTCACCGGCGGCCTGCTGGAGGTGGACCCGGCCCGGATGCGATGGCAGCCGAGTACTCACGGCGCCCTCGCGCTCTCGATCCGCGACGACGTGATGACGTCGGCGAACCGGCGAGACGCCGCCTGCCCTCAGGATCCTGCCAGCCGTCACGACCCGGCACGTCTCGCCGACGCCCTGGCGGTGAGCCTGCTGGCCGGGCCGGTACGGGCGCTGGTCCAGGCGTGCCGGCCGTTCAAGGTGTCCGAGCAGGTGCTCTGGGGCAACGTCGCATCGGTCGTGCACGGCGCGGTGGCCCTGATCGACACCGCCGCACCGCGCCTGACCGGCGAGGCCGAGGTGATCGCGGCCGGGTTGCTGGACCAGCCACCGCTGCGGGGCAGCCACCAGGGCAGCGACCGCGGCACATTCCGCCGCCGCAGTTGCTGCCTGGTGTACCGGTTGGCGGCATCGCCCGTGCCGGTGTGCGGCGACTGCGTGTTGGAGCGGGCACCGGCACCTGCCAGCCGTGCATCGACCCGACCGTAGCGGGGAGTCCGACCGTAGGGGGGCGGTCGGAGGGCTATCCGGCCGTAGGGGAGTCCGGCCATAGGGCATCGGGTCTATCGGTCTATCGGTCGTAGGGTCAATCGGGTCGTAGGGTCAATCGGTCGTAGGGGTCAACTCGGCCATAGGCGAGCGGTACGGAAGTGGGCCTTGACGAGTGGAGCGGGTGACGGGAATCGAACCCGCGCCGTCTGCTTGGGAAGCAGAAACTCTGCCATTGAGCTACACCCGCGTGCGCTGGTCAGCGCTTCCGCTCAATCATCCTAGCGAACCGGGCCCGGCGTCCAGCCCGGGTCAGCCCGTGCGGCTCAGCTCCATCCAGTCGGCGTCGGTGTCCGGCGCGAACAGCACCCCCGGGCCACAGTCGAATACCCGCTCGATCGCGCGGGCCGTGCCCAGTGAGCAGGTGGTCCGCCGGCCGGTGAACAGGTGGTTCACCGTGGCGTGACCGAGACCGGCCGCACGCGCCAGTTGCCGCTCGGACAGGCCCGCCGCATCCAGGAAGTCGATCAGCGTCTGACGGCTACGAAGTTGCATTGATCCTCATCCCAGACCGGCGCCTGAGTTCAGAGAACACCCCAATACTCACGTTTCCCCCTCGTGCAGTGGCTTTGGGGCAGTAACACGCACCGCGCGGATACCCCGTGGAAGTCGATTTGCGTTCGTCGATGGACGCGCCGGCCGACCAATCGACGAACGGACTAGGCAGTTCGTCTATCGCCGTCTATACTGTCTATAGTCGCTAGCGACCAGCGACGTGATCGTAATCAGGACAAGTCGGCCCAAGCAAGAGCTGTTCTTTGTTAAGCCCGCGCTCTACGCTGTCGCTTGCTATTCGGCCACCACCGAAGGAACCCCGCCGCTATTGAGTACGCTGTCCGACTACCTCAACGAGCATCTACCCGACGGCTGGCAGAAGCCGCAGTTGGTAGAGGCTCTCAGCGGCACGCTCGACCGAGCCACGGTCTACCGGTATCTGGCCGGAAGTCATCCGCGAAGCCCGGCCGAGTCGGTGCTGGAGGCGTTCGCGAAGGTGCTTCCCGGAGTCACGGTCGTCGAGCTGCGAGCGGCGGCCAACCTCTCGGCCGGCGCCGAGGAACCGTGGGTGCCACCGGTCGAGGCCAACCGGCTCAGCCACGCGCAGCGGCGAGCGCTGGAATCCTTCATCAAGGCGACGGTAGGCCCGATCGACGACGGCGACGAGCCGAACCATCGGCAACCGAGTGTGGACCTGCAGCCCGCGGCGCCCGCGCTGACCGAGCAGGAACGGGCAGAGGTCGAGAGCTACGTCCAGCGGCTGTATGCCTCGGGCCGCAAGGATCTTGCCGACCGGGTTGCGAGCTCCCTGGTGAACAACCCGAGCATCGAGCCCGCCACCAGGCCGGCTGACGCCTGACGTCGCGAGGCCCACCGCGGGTTCGGTACTGTCCGCGCCATGCTTCTGAGCGATCGCGACATCAGGGCCGAGGTCCAGGCTGATCGGCTGAGGTTGCAGCCCTGGGACCCCGAGCTCGTGCAGCCGTCCTCGATCGATGTCCGGCTGGATCGGTACTTCCGGGTCTTCAACAACTCCCAGTACACCCACATCGATCCCGCCGTGCAGCAGGACGAGCTCACCTCCCTGGTGGAGCCCGCGGGGGAGGACCCGTTCGTGCTGCATCCCGGGGAGTTCGTGCTCGGCTCCACGCTCGAGATCGTCACGCTGCCCGACGACCTGGCCAGCAGGCTGGAGGGCAAGTCCTCCCTCGGCCGGCTCGGGCTGATCACCCACGCCACCGCCGGTTTCATCGATCCGGGGTTCTCCGGGCACATCACCCTGGAACTGTCCAACGTGGCCAACCTGCCGATCACCCTCTGGCCCGGCATGAAGATCGGTCAGCTGTGCGTGTTCCGGCTGTCCTCGCCGGCCGAGCATCCCTACGGCAGTGACCGTCACGGCTCCCGGTACCAGGATCAGCGCGGTCCCACCCCGAGCCGCTCGTACCGGAACTTCACCCGGTGGCCGACGTCCGAGCGGCCGACGTCCTGAACCAGCCTGACCTGGTCACTCAGGCAGGGGCGCCATCACTGCGGGCTCAACCCCGGTCGGGATCCCGGCGAGATCGGACCGTGAAGTGCTGCCGCCACCGGTCAGCCAGGCTGAGGTCACCGCGCAGCGCCACGTCGTCGTCACCGGCTCGGTTCCACACCCAGCGGTAGAGGTCACTGGCCAGGCCGAAGACGGCCAGGTCGGCAGTGTCGAGGGCCACCGGCCGGCAGCTGAGCGAGTCCGGGCCGATGCTCAGCGTCCAGGACGCGTTGGAGTCCAGCGGGATCACGGAGATCGTCCGGTCGCCGGTCAGGCCGCTGCGGTCGAAACGGTTCGCCGAGCCGGTGAACAACTCCTCGATGCCGTCGACGGCGAATGCCGGCTCGAAGCTGGTGACCCCGTAGCCGGCCGCGAGGGCCGCGTCGACCCGGTGGATCGCGGTCTCGTGCGCCAGCCGGCGAGCCCAGAACAGCTTGGCCGA
>NZ_DASVQG010000245.1:0-12496 GCF_036389215.1 Jatrophihabitans sp. | reverse complement strand
CGACCAGCCGTCGCCGACGATGTGGTGCAGGACGTAGCCGAGGAGGTGGTCGCCATCCTCGAGCCGGGCCAGGAAGACCCGCAGCAGCGGGGGGTATCGCAGGTCGATGCGCTGCTGGCAGGAGTCGGTGACCAGCTGCACCGCGCGCTGGTACCGGCCGGGCTCGGGCACGGCGGAGAGGTCCAGCTGCTCGAACCACGCCCGGCCCGGCGGCGGATCGACCCGCATCTGCGGTATCCCGTCCTGCTCGGCGAAGCTGGTGCGCAGCCCCTCGTGCCGGCTGATCAGGCCGGCCAGGGCAGTGCGCAGCGCCCCGACATCGAGCGGTCCGCGCAGCCGCATCAGGATGATCATGTTGTAGCTGGCGTTGCTCAGCTCACCGGCCAGCCACAGCCCGCTCTGCTGGCTGGACAGCGGAGCGGTGCCGGTCCACGGCTCCGCGGTGATCTGGTCGTTCTCCTGCTTCTCCTGCCTGCGCTTGCGCCGCAGCCTCTCCAGCAGTTCGGCGCGTCGGTCAGTACCGGCGGAGGGGGCCGTGGTCATGACCGGTCCTCGTCGGAGCTGTCGGCGCCGGCCACCGCCAGCGTCATCTCGGCCGCCAGCTCCGCCACCAGCAACTCGGGCGCGGACAGGAACGAGTAGTGCGAGCCGGGCAGCACGACCTGGCGGAAGCGATCGGGCCGCGCGCACTCGGACCAGCCGGTCATCTGCTCGGCGGTGATCTCGCGGTCCTCGCGCCACCCGATCGCGGTGAGCCGGCTCGGCACGACGACCGGCTCGGCCGGCCGGTAGCTCCTGGTCGCCTCGACATCGGCACGCAGCACCGCGAGCCCGAGCGCGAGGAGGCCCGGATCGGGAACGCCACCCAGCGCGCGTACCAGTTCGGCCAGTTCGAGTTGGAGCTCGTCGTCGGTCATCGACAGGAACCGGCTGTACGGGCCGTGGTGCGGTGCGACCTGGGAGGAGACGAACAGCGTGGACGGCGTCGGCATCCCGGCCTGCATCAGCCGCAGGGTCATCGCGTAGCCCGGCAGCGCACCGCTGCAATGGCCGAAGAAGGCGAACGGCCGATCCAGATAGGGCAGCAGGTGCTCGATGAGGTCATCGGCCAGCGACTCGTAGTCGCCGTAGTGCGGTTCGCGCAACCGGTTCTCCCGACCCGGTGGCTGCAGCAGGCAGATCTCGGCGGGTCCGGCCTGCCGCGGCCAGCCCACGTACATGGACGCCCCCACGCCCGCGTACGGGAAGCAGAAGATCCGGGCCGCCGCATCCTCAGCTGGCCGGCGGAGCAACCAGCGAGTGGCGCTGCCCACCGGACGGGCGGAGGAGCTTGTCGTCGACGCCTGTGCCATCGCTAGCCGTCGACCGACTCGCGCAGGCTGCGCGGACGCATGTCGGTCCACACCTGCTCGACCCGCTCCAGGCAGGTGGCCTTGGTTCCGCTGGTGCCTTCGGCACGCCAGCCGGCCGGGATGTCCTGGTCGGCCGGCCAGATCGAGTACTGCTCTTCGTGATTGAGGACGACGCGGTAGGACCGTTCCGGCCCGCTGGAGTCAGACATGTGACCTCTTTCGACTGGATCCCGGCGGCGGGTTGCCCCGCTCGTGCCACCGTCGCCGACTCTAGGAAGGGGGGCGGGCGGCTACATCAGCCCTCGCGCCGACCCGGCGTGCTGGTTGCGTCCACCCCGACCGCCACGGCCTCAACCAGCTCTGCGTGCGGCGGCTACGTCGTTGTCGACGCGGCGATGACGGCGAGGCGGTCAGGACTCGGTGAGTACCTCGTGCTGGGCCGGGACGGCGACACCGCCCTGAGCGGCATCCTCGACCACTCGGCGGGCGTCCTTCGGGTCCCGCAACGTCCGAACCTGGCGGCGGACCATCGGAATCGCTGAGATGGTCATCCCGATGGTGCCGACGGCGACACCGGTGCGGCTGCTGGCCAGCTGGCCGATGACACCGCCGAGCGCGCTGCCGAACGGGATCACACCGAAGATCAGCAGCCGGTAGCCGCCATTGGTGCGGGCCAGCGAGCCGCGGGGCGCGACGACCTGGCGCAGCGTCACCGACAGCACGTTCGCGCTGCCCAGCCCGGTCCCGCTGACCAGCTGGACGGCGGCAACCGCAAGGCCGAGGGCGAAGCCGTGGAACGGGAAGGTGGCCAGCAACAGCGGCGTGCCGGTGGACAGCACCAGCGACGCGGCGAACGCGTGGCCATAGCCCAGCCGGCCGGCCAGCCGCAAGGCGATCATGGTGCCGAGGAACGCTCCGAGCCCGGTGGCCGACAGCGCCAGCCCGTAGCCGCCCGCGCTCAGGCCCCGCTCCTTGACCAGCCACACCACCAGGTTCACGGTGAGGATCTGCGCGGACATGTTGAAGATCGCCGCGTGCAGGGTCAACGCCCGCAGGATCGGATTGACCAGGATCCGTCGGAGCCCTTCGAAGATGCCGGCGGGCATCGTGGCGTCCAGCTCCGGTGGTGGCTCCGGGCGCCGCGCCGCGGCCAGCCCGAACACGCTGGCGAGGTAGCTGGCCGAGTCGATGGCGATCGCTCCGGCCGGGCCGGCCGCCTGCACGAGCAGGCCGGCGACGCCCGGCCCCGCCACCTGGGAGGCGGTAGCCGAACCCTGCATCGCCTGGTTGGCGGCCGGCAGGTCCTCCTCGGTCACCAGGCTGGGCATGTAGGCGAAGCTGCCGACGTCGAACATCACGCTGGCCGCGCCGACCCCGAACGCCACCGCGGCGAGCAGCGTCAGCGACAGCCTGTCGATCGCCCAGGCCAGCGGGACCAGCGCGAGCAGAGCCGCTCGCAGGATGTCGGCGGCGATCATGATCCGGCGACGGCGGCGGCTCTCCAGCCACTGACCGGCGAACAGCGGCAGCAGGACGTTGGGCAGGAAGGCCGCGGTCGCGACCACACTCACCCCGCCGGCGCCGGTGCCGAGGGTCAGCGCCGCCACCAGCGGCAACGCGACCCCGGTGACCTGGGTGCCCACCACCGAGATGCTTTGGCCTGCCCAGAACCAGCGAAAGTCGTGATGCCGGAATATCAGGCCGCGCTGCTTCGGTCCCGTGCCCGCGCTGCCGGTTGTCGACGTTGCCATGCTGCTCTCCCTGCTCACCCTCGGCGCTCTGCTGGCTAGGAGCTGCGAGCAGGACAGCTCGCGGTCGAACTCCGCAGGACCGATATCGAAGCGTTCCTATCCTGACATATCACCATTCATAACGGGCGGTGTACGAGTTCGTCCACGCGCCGCCGGCCGGGCCGCCGGCCGGCAGCGGCCCGGTTCAGCGGCCCGGTTCAGCGGCTGAGTTCGGCGGCCTCCGCGTCGGCGAGCCGGTTGGCCTCTTCCCACGGCGGGACGTCGTCGGAAGCCGCTGCGTAGGAGGCGAGCAACGCCCGGTGCCGCCATACCTTGCCGAACGCCTCGGCGTAGCTCTCCAGAAGCGGTCCGGCCTCGGGGTGCAGGTGCGCCTTCTGGATGGTGAAGGAGTCCTCGATCACCTGGTAGCTGTGCGGGAAGGCGGCCCGGCCGGCATCGCTGACGTGGCCGGAGAACGCTCGCTGCATCGGCAGCGGCATCAGCTGGTAATGCGTGGCCGGCACCCCCTCGGCCCGCAGCGCCTTCATCACGACCGCTCGGAGCGCGCCGGCCTGCCGCGGGGCGAGGCCGAACGCTTCCGGACTCAGCCGGAACCGCAGGATGTGCCAGGCGTGGCTGCGGTCGGCCGGGCAGGTCGGGACCTGCAGGCCTGGCAGCTCGCGCAGCGTCGCGAGCAGCCGCTCGACGTTGGCACCGCGGATCTTGGCGGTGGTCTCGAACCGGCCGAGCTGGGCGCGGGTGAACGCGCACTGGATCGCGTTCGGCTTGTGGTTCCAACCGGGCAGGTGCGATACGTAGCTGCGTTCCTCCGAACCACCCAGCGTCTCGCCGAACTGCCGCAACATCGCCGCGCGCCGGTACAGCTCGGGGTCATCGGTGTTGATCAGGCCGCCCTCACCGCAGGTCGGCAGGTTCTTGGCGACGTTCAGGCTGAAGGAGTTGATCACACCGAACGAACCGACCACCCGATCGCGGTACCGGGCGCCCTGGGCCTGGGCGGCGTCCTCGAGAACGAGCAGGCCGCGCCGCTCGGCCAACGCGAGGATCTGGTCCAGATCCACCGGCAGGCCGTGCAGGTGCACCACCACGATGGCCCGGGTCCGTCCGGTGATCGCGTTCTCGATGGTTTCGGCGGTGGCGTTGAAGGTGTCCGGGTCGATATCGACGAACACCGGTACGGCGCCGATGTGCAGCGGTGCGAGCCCGGACGCGATGAAGCTGAGCGCCGGCACTATCACCTCGTCCCCGGGCTGGACGCCGGCGGCGGCCAACGCGAGCGACAGCGCCGCGGTGCCGTTGTCGACCGCGATGCAGTAGGCGGTGCCGACGAAGTCAGCCCATTCCCGCTCCAGGCCGGTGACCTCGGCCTCACCGGCGGAGGCCACCGTGAAGCGCCCGCTCGCCAGCACCCGGCTGACCGCCTGCTCCTCCTCCTCGGTGACGTGGGGCCAGCGCAGGACCCGGCGGCTACGCGGCACCGATCGGTGGCCGCCGAGCATTGCCAACTCATCCATGTGTCCCTCTCCTTGCCTAGTGGTCAGTCGCCGTCGGCGCGACGCGCCTGGAGTGCGCTGCCTCGGTCATTGCGCGGCCAACACCGTCTCGACGGCGGCCAGTGTTCGGTCGAGCTCTGCCAGCAGTGCGACCCGCCTGCTACGCAGCCGCGCGGCGTTGACCTCACCGGTGCGGCTCAGCGCCGCCAGGATGCGCAGCGCGCTCCAGTGGTAGGCCATCCGGCTGGTCTGGCGGGCCAGCTCGGGCCATCCCGGCAGCTGCAGCCGCCGCCCGCTGTCGGCCACCCAGTCGGCGTGCACCGCGGTGCTGGCCAGCGCCACTCCGGCAACCACGAACAGCTCGTCGGCGACGCTGTAGCCTGCCTCCAGCCGGTCGATCATGTCGGCGAGGAACTGCGCGACACCGTCCCGGCCGCGGTAGCACCCGGGTTCGGAACCGGCCTGGAACTCCTTGAGATTCTGTGCCAGAAAGCTGCTGGGCTCCGTGCTCGCCGGTGGGCCTTCGACGACCAGTTGCAGCCAGCGGTTGCCGATCGGGTCGTCGGCGAAGAACATGTCCCGAGCGTGGGCGGACCGGTTGCCCGAGTCGCGCGCCGCGGCCAGCACCGACAGCGGCAATTCCCCCGCGAAGAACGGCGGGATCGCGTCGAGCACCGTGGCGGTCCGGCGCTCGTCGTCGAAGCCGTACACCACCACCAGGTGGTTGGAGTGCACGTCCCGGTAGGCCGGGCGGAACGGAACTTCGAAGTTGTCCACCGCGACCGCCACCGGTGTTCCGGCGGCGACCTGTTCGCGGACCTGCTGCCAGCCCTGCTCCGCGTCGTCGGGCCAGCGCCAGCGGGAGTCGATCGGATGGCGCGGTGCCAGGCTGCCCAGCAGCGACCGGCCGTCCGGGCAGGGAAAGTAGTACTCCTCGGGACGGACGTCCCCCGGCCGGTAGTAGAACTGCCAGTTCGCGCCGAGGACCTCCAACGGCGCGAAGCCGGCGTGCTCGACCAGGGTGCCCACGCAGGCGTGCAGGCAGCCGGCCAGATCATGCCGCCAGGCTCTGACGCCGGCCAGCTCGACCTTCACGGCTGCCCCCCGTCGGCCGGTACCGGCGTGATCGCGAAGATGTGCGCGGCTGGGTTGTCGGGCAGCCGGATCGCGCCCAGTTCGGCGTGCCGGGGAACCGGAACCCGATGTCGCCAGATCACCGGATCGACTCCACGCTGGACGTGCCGCGGGTAATGCATGGTGGTGCACCGGTACGCCTCCAGCGCGCCGAACCGATCGGGGGTCTGCGGCCAGAAGTCCGACACCCGCAGCCATTCCGGGTCCACCGAGCCGTTGATGTAGTGCAGGTACAGCAGATCCTCGGTGTGCCGCTCGGCGGCGGCCAGCAGGTACAGCCAGTCATAGCGCCCAGGCGGCAGCTCGATCAACTGGCCGCCGCAACGAAGGTTGTCTCCGCCGTGGCCGCGGGCGGGGAACTCGAACAACACCCCGCCGACCTCGACGATCGAATCCTGCGGTGGCAGCTGCTCAGCCGGGAAGGTGTTGGACCAGACATTGAAGGCGCCGCCGGCAAGATCCGATGTCGGGGTGAGACCACGGTTGTCGAAATGGCCGCGCAGGTCCAGCGGCCGGCCGAGGCCGGTCAGTTGATCGGTCACGTCAGCCTCCTCATCAGTTCCTCGAGTGGTAGTTCGCTGCCGGGTGCCGCTCGCCACAGCGCGAGGGTTTCGGCGTCCCGGCTGCGTGGCATCAGGTGTTCGGGCTCGGTCCGGCCGCCGGCGAACGTCCGGATCCGGTCCGCCGGGCCGGCTGGCCGCGGGCACAGATCCACGCCGGCGAGCAGCAGGCCGGGACGCTCCAGCGCCGCCGCGGCGGCCAGCGCGTCGGCGAGCGGGTCACCGCTGGCGGCAGCGGCGATCCGCAGCAGGCTCGGACCGCTGAGCCACCACGCGTGCACCGTCTGGTGCTCGCTCAGGCGGGCGGACGGCCAGCCGAGCGGCACCGCCGTGGCCGGCTCGGCGGTGGGCCGGCGCATGGTCACCTCCGACAGCGGCTTGTCCGGGCTGGGCCAGTTGGACAGCACCTGAAAGCCCAACCGGGCATACAGCGGAGGTAGGCACCGCTCGACCACCGCGTCCAGTTCCAGCCAGTCGACCTGCCGTTCACGGGCGTCCCGGGCAACCGCGTCCAACAGCAAGCGGACCAGCCCGCGCCGCCGGTAGCCGGGCAACACCGAGATCCGGCTGACCCGCCAGCAGCCAGGCGCCGGACGTGCCCGCAGCGCGGCGACCAGCCGGCCCTGGTCGGTCACCAGGTAGACCGAACCAGATTTCCGGACCGCCTCGAACACCGCGGCCGGCGTCTCGAACTGCCCGTCCGGGAGCGGCAGTCCTGGCAGCGGGTCGGAGCCGGCGTAGGCCAGCCGGCTCAGCTGGGCGAGCTCACCGGCAAGCTCCGGCGTGATGCCGGCCGGCCGGATCGACTCGACGGCGGCCGGCCGTTGCCAGCGGTGGCCGTCGGGCCGAACGCGTGCCGGTCCGGATTCGGCCCGCTGCGGTGACGCCGGAGCGAGCGCGCCTTCCTCGGCTGGGCGGCAGTGCGCCATGGTGAGGTCAGCCATAGCGGCGGACCAGGTCGTAGAAGCACGATTCCCCGAATTGCAGTGCCTCCACCGGTACCCGTTCCTCTGCCGAATGCATCAGATCCCGGTAGTTGACCCCGCCCCGGAAGAGCATCGGAAGCCAGCCGTAGCAGCTGATGCCGAGCTGCGGGAACAGCCGGGCATCGGTCGAGGCGGTCATGATCATGGGCACCGGCACGCCGTCGGGATCGGCCTGGCGCAGCACGTCGGCGAGCAGCTCGTACATCGGGCCGAACTCCGGTTCGGGCAGCGGTTCGCCCTCTACCAGCAGTTCCACCTCCAGGTCGTCGGGCACCAGTGCCCGCACCGCCGCGATGAAGTCCTGGGAGCCGGCCGGCCCGGGCAGCAGCCGGCCGTCCAAGTCCACGCTCACCTCGGTCGGCAGCACGTTGACGTTGGTACCGCCCCGTAGCACGGTGGCGTTCACCGAATGCTGCAGAACCGAGCGCAGGTAGAGCCGGTCCCGCTCCGGCAGGCCGGCCAGCGGGGACAGGTCGCTCGGGTCGGCAGCCACTGCCCGGTAGATCGTGGCCAGCTCGGGGGCGGCGGCGACGCCGAGTTCGGCGAGCATCCGGCGGACCGCCGTCGTCGGCTGCCCGCCGAGCCCGCCACCGGCCACCGCGGTCAGCAGCCGGTTCAGTTGCCGGACCGGGTTGGCATCCGGCGCCACCCGGGAGGCGTGGCCACCGGGGCCGCGAAACGTGACCCGTACCCAGCACGCCCGCTTCTCGGCGACCACTATGGGGTGCAGCCGCCGGCCGCCGATCCCGATCGATGCGCCGCCATCCTCGCCGATCGCGTACCGGACGCCGTCGAACAGGTGTGGGTGTTCCTGCACCAGGTATTCCGCCCCGGTGTGGCTGCCGGCCTCCTCGTCGCTGACCAGGGCCAACAGCACGGTCGCGGCCGGCTGCTCACCGGCTGCTATCAGCCGTAGCAGCGCGCTGACCATCATCGCGACGCCGCCCTTCATGTCGATGGTGCCGCGTCCCCAGACACAACCCTCGACCAGCTCGGCCCCGAACGGTGGCCGGCTCCAGCGCTGGCCGGCCACCGGCACGACGTCGAGGTGGCCGTGCAGCAGCAGTGGCGGCGCGCTGCCGCGGCCGGGCAGCCGGGCGATCAGGTTGGGGCGGTCGGCGTGCGCGCCGATCAGGCGGCAGTCCAGGCCGGCGTCGGTGAGCAGGTCGGCCAGGTACTTCAGGCAGGCGGCCTCGTTGCCCGGGGGGTTGGTGGTGTCAAAGCGCACCAGCTGCCGGGTCAGCTCCACCACATCGGTGGCCAGCGCGGTGCTCATGACGCCGGCCCGATCGAGCTGGCATGCCGCAGACCCTCGGCCGGTCGCGCCGCGCCGGCGCCGGCCGGCTGCGCGCTGAGGCCGGCCTGATCGTTGCGTAACCCATCGAGCAGGTGGGCCAGTTCGGCGACTGTCGAGTGCTTGTAGAGCTGCCAGGGAAGCACCCGGACGCCTGCGGCATCGCTCAGTTCCGAGGCGATCGCCACCGCCATCAGCGAATGGCCGCCGAGTTCGAAGAAATCGTCGTCAATCCCGATGCCGGCCACGTCCATCAGCAACTCCCAGGTATCGGCCACCGCATGCTCCGTCTCGGTCCTCGGTGGCCGGTGCACGCTGGACAGGCCTGCCGGGCGGTCCCTGCCGGTATGCGACTCAAGTCTCGGCCGGTCGACTTTCCCGTTCTTGTTCAGAGGCAACCTGTCCAGCAGCACGACCATCGAGGGCAGCGCGTAGTCCGGCAGCAGTGTCGTGAGGCTGCGGCGCAGCGCGATCGGCGATGCCGAGGCCGGCTCGGCCAGGACCGCGAAGCCGACCAGCCGGCGGCCGAACCGGGACTGCTGGGCGATCACCGCGGCATCCTCGACCTCGGGCAACCCGCGCAGCGCAGCCTCGACCTCGCCCAGCTCGACCCGGAATCCCCGAATCTTGACCTGGTCGTCCAGCCGGCCCAGGAAGTCCAGTGCGCCGTCAGCCCGGCGCCGGGCGAGATCACCGGTCCGGTAGAGCCGACCACCGGGGATCTCGGCGAACGGGTCCGGCACGAAGCGCTCGGCAGTCCAGCCCGGACGGCCCAGGTAGCCGCGGGCCAGTCCATGGCCACCGGTACACAGCTCACCGGGCTGGCCCTCGGCAACCGGACGCAGCTCCTCGTCGAGCAGGTGAACGGTGGTGCCGGAGATCGGAAAACCGATCGGCACCGGGTCCGATCGCTGCTCGGTGATCGGATAGCAGCAGGTGAAGGTGGTGTTCTCGGTCGGTCCGTAGCCGTTGATCAGCGCCACCCCGGGCAGCTCTGCCAGCGCTCGGTTGACACTCGGCACCGACAGCACGTCACCACCGGAAAGCAGGCAGCGCAGGCCGTCCAACCCGGGCAGGCCGGCGTTGCAGAACTGGTGGAAGAGACCGGCGGTCAACCACAGCACGGTGACGTGGTGCTGGCGGACGAGATCACCGATCGCCGCGATGCCGTCAGGTGATTCGGTCGGCACGATTAGGGACGCACCGTTGAGCAGCGGTGCCCAGACCTCCAGAGTGGTGGCGTCGAAGGCCAACGGCGCGAGCTGGAGGAATACATCCTCAGGACGCACCGTGAGGTAGTCGGCGCCGCTCACCAACCGGATCACCGCCGCATGCGGGATCATCGCGGCCTTCGGCACCCCGGTGGAACCAGAGGTGTAGGCCAGGTAGGCCAGTTGGGCCGGGTCGCCGGCGACCTCCGGGTCGGTGGTCGGCTCGGCGCTCAGATCCAGGGACGACACCTGCAGCCATTCGGCGTGCCCCGGCGTGCCGGGTGCCTGACTGCCGTCGGTGAGGACGAGATCGGCGCCGGCCATCGCCAGCATCGCGGTGATCCGCTCCGCCGGTTGCCTGCTGTCGATGCCCAGATAGCTGCCGCCCGCCTTCACGATGGCCAGCAGCGAGATCACCACTGCCTCGCTGTGGTCGTTGACCACCGCCACCGGTACCTCGCGCCGGACGCCTCGGCGGAGCAGGTGATGAGCCAGTTGGTTGGCCCGGGCGTCGAGTTCGGCGTAGCTGAGACTGCGGTCGCCACAGCGCACGGCAATCGCCGTGGGAGTGGTGGCTACGATGCGCGCGAAGGCCTCACCGATGGTCACGCCGAGGGAAACCGTCGGCGTCGTCATCGGCAGTCACCGAGTGCGATGCGGGACGCGTCAGGCATGGCGGTCATCCCCGCACCTCCTCCTCCGGCCACCTCCGGTGGCGGTTTGCGTCGTCCGGCTTACCCGGCGCCGACCGCACGGTGGTCGGTGGGCAGGCCGGGCTCGTGGGGCGTTCACCGCGACTTCCAGGACGCGGCCCCGAAGCCGTGTCTTACCAAACCTGGCGGGAAGGCCGGCGGCATCAGTCCTGCGGCGACCTGCGGGTAAACGCCAGGACGAGTGGGGGTTGGACGCCGCGCGACTTGCCAGGCCCCAGGGGGTGGACCCAGCGTTGTGAAACAAGTGTGCAGTCTCCACTGGTTCGGTAGTGTCTAAATACATTCGTCAAGAAATTTCCCTTAGGCCCCTTGACGGCATGTCGAAGGTGAGTCAGGATTTTGACTACAAACCAGTGCGTCAGCGTTTGCAAACGTTCGAGCGCCGATATTCATCGGTCATCAGATCGGTGACTTCTTGCGCTCGAAAACTCACAATTCCTGGCACTTCCGCGTGGCGTACCGGCTGCCCAAAATATCTAGCTGCAATGAAAGGAAGCTGGCAATGCCGCTGCGCGTTGTAATTTGCCACGAGTTGCCAATCGTACGTGACGGATTGACCACAGCCCTGAATGATGAAACCGATATCGAGGTCGTCGGCGCTACCGATAGCGGTATACAGGCCATATTGTGGGCGCGTACCGTCCAGCTGGATGTAATTGTCACCGGCCTGACTCTTCACGGTATTCCCGGGATCGAACTCATCAAACGGGTTCGCCAAGAAAAACTCAGTCCCCAGCCGAAGGTGGTGGTCTTCGCGATGAACCACTCCGACCAGATGATCACCGAGGTGCTACGTGCCGGGGCGGACGGCCTGCTGGTGAAGGAAGCCACCGCCGAGGAGCTGGGCGCAGCCATCCGGGCCGCGGCCAGCGGGCAGATCATGCTCGCGCCGCTGGTCGCCAACCGCCTGGTCAGCTGGTTCCGTCGCCAGGACAGCCGCCCCGACGAGCAGCTGCGGCCGGTACTGGCAGCCCTGACCCCTCGGGAACGCCAGGTGCTGCTGCTGATCGCGCGCGGCAAGAGCACCGACGAGGTGGCCTCCGAGCTGGCCATCGGCGTGACCACGGTACGGACCCACGTGTACCGGCTGCGCTGCAAGCTCGATGTCCGTGACCGTGCGCAGATGGTGTCGGTCGCCTACCGCGCCGGCCTGATGGTGCCCGCCTGACGGTGCCGGCCTGACGGGCCTGACGGTGCCGGCCTGAGGCCAGGTGGCCCCGCGGCTACTCCTCCAGCGCCCGCAGCGCAGTTACCCCAGCGCTCGCAGCGCGGCTACTCCCCCAGCGCCCCGCAGCGCGGCTACTCCTCCAGCGCGCGCAGCGCGGCCGCTTCGATGGATTCGGCACTGACGCCGCTGCGCTCGAGCAGGAATTGCTGGTCACCGGCCATCGAGACGAACCGGTCGGGCACGCCGACTCGTAGCACCCGCCGGCCGGTCTCGGCCAGCACCTCGGCCACCGCGCTGCCCAAACCGCCGCTGCGCCAGTGCTCCTCGACCGTGACCACCGGCGCGTGCGAACCGGCAAGCGCGAGCTCGTCAAGCGGCTTGACGGTATGCATGTTGAGCACCGCGGCCTGGACGCCGCGAGCCGCGAGCGACTCGGCCGCCTCCAGGGCCATCAGCACCGGGTACGGGCCGCAGCACACCAGCAGCACGTCATCGCCCTGACGCAGCGGCTGGGCCTGCCCGATCCGGATCGGCGGCGCGTCCACCGGCAGGCCGGGCGTCGGCTTGCGGTCCAGTCGCAGGTACACCGGGCCGGGCAGGTCACGGCACTGTTCGAACAGCGACACCGTGCCGGCCGCATCCGCGGGCGCCAGAACGGTCATGTTCGGCAGCAGCCGCATGATGGCGAGATCCTCGAGGCTGTGGTGGGTCGGGCCCAGGTTGCCGGCGGACAGCCCGCTGTGGGTGGCCGCGATCCGGACCGGCAGGTTCGCATACGCCAGATCGATCTTCACCGTCTCCAGCGCGCGGGTGCTGGCAAAGGTCGCCATCGTG
>NZ_DASVQG010000244.1:0-8623 GCF_036389215.1 Jatrophihabitans sp. | reverse complement strand
GCGTGCCGTTCATGGTCGAGGGCCAGCGGTTGAGCCGCAACGCCGCCGGCGCGGTGCTGCTGTTCAGCGTGCTGCTGGCCATTGTGATCGGGCCGCCGATCGGTTACCTGATCGGCCGGCATCCGGTGACCAGGGTGCCGCTGGCGATCGGGACCAGCCTGGTGACCGTGCTCGGCTGGTACGCGGTGCTGGCCGCGTTCTCCGATCCGATGCCGCACTGGCTGCTGGTGGCGCTGGTGCTGGTGACCGCCACCGGCGGGCCGGTGTCCTCGATCGGGTTCGCGCTGGCACGCGACTACAACGGCCCGGCGATCGTCGGCACCGCGACCGGGGTGGTCAACGTCGCCGGGTTCGTGGCCTCGATCGTGGCCTGCCTGAGCCTGGGCTGGACCCTGGACCTGCTGGGATCGACGACCCTGGGCAGCTACCGGCTCGCCTTCGCGGTGGCGGTCACCGTGCAGGCCGTGGGACTGCTGCAGATGGTGCGCTGGTGGCTGCGGGCCCGGCAATGGGCGCTGCATACCTTGGAGCTGGGCAGGCCGGTTCCGGTTCCGGTCGTGCGGCACCGCTGGGATCTGGGCACCGGCGATAGGGTCGAGTCATGACCCAACAGACCGGAAGTGTCGCGATCGTCGGTGGTTACGTCGTCCCCATCGAGGGCCCGCCACTGCCCGACGGCACGGTGCTGATCGAGGACGGTGTCATCACCGCGGTCGGCGCCGGGCTGGAGGTGGCCGACGGCGTCGAGGTCGTCGACGCCAGCGGCAAGTGGGTGCTGCCGGGCTTCATCGACGCCCATGCCCACGTCGGCGTGTGGGAGGAGGGCGAGGGCTGGGCCGGCGCGGACGTCAACGAGATGACCGACCCGAACGGCGCCCGGCTGCGTGCCCTGGATGCGATCAACCCTGCCGACGAGGGCTTCCGCGACGCCCTGGCCGGGGGGATCACCTCGTGCGTGGTGAAGCCCGGCAGCGGGAACCCGATCGGTGGCCAGACGGTCGCCATCAAGACCTGGGGCCGGATGGTGGACGAGATGGTGATCAAGTCACCGGCCAGCGTGAAGAGTGCCCTGGGCGAGAACCCGAAGCGGACCTACGGCGACAAGGACAAGCTGCCCTCGACCAGGCTCGGGGTCACCGCGGTGATCCGGGACGAGTTGACCAAGGCCCAGGACTACCAGGCCAGGCGCGACGCGACGCTGGCCAAGAACGAGCCGTTCGAGCGCAACCCGTCCTCGGAGGTGCTGGTCCGGGTGCTGCAGGGCGAGCTGCCCTGGTGCCAGCACACCCACCGCGCCGACGACATCGCCACCGCCATCCGGCTGGCCGACGAGTTCGGCTACCGGCTGGTGATCAACCACGCCACCGAGGCCTACCTGCTGGCCGACGTGATCGCCGAGCGGGGCATCCCGTGCATCGTGGGGCCGCTGTTCCACACCAGGAGCAAGGTCGAGGTGCGCAACCGCAGCCTGGCCACCGCCGGCAAGCTGGCCAACGCCGGGGTCACGGTGGCGCTGACCACCGACCATCCGGTGGTCGCGATCGACTTCCTGGTGCACCAGGCGACCTTCGCGGTCCGGGAGGGGATGTCCCGCGAGGACGCGCTGCGCTCCATCACCATCAACCCGGCCAGCATCCTCGGCTTCGCCGACCGGGTCGGCTCGCTGGTCGCGGGCAAGGACGGCGACGTGGTGATCTGGTCCGGTGACCCGCTGGACGTGCTGCAGCGCGCCGAGCGGGTGTTCGTCTCCGGGCACGAGGTGTACCGCTACGCCGACGGCCGGCGAGTCGTCACCAACCCCTACCGGACCGGCTAGCGTTCACCGGGCCCCGACCCCTCCGCGGACAGCGAGGTGGCTGAAGGGCGCTATGAGCCCAGCGCGGGAATCGAGTTCTGCCTGATCGCGTCGGCGTACCAGCGTGCCGAGGCTTTCGGGATCCGGGCCAGCGAGTCGTAGTCGACGTACACGATGCCGAAGCGCTTGGAGTACCCCCAGGCCCACTCGAAGTTGTCCAGCAACGACCACAGGTAGTACCCGCGGACGTCGGCGCCGGCCTGGATGGCCGCGTGCACGGCGGCCAGGTGCCGGTGGACGTAGTCGACCCGGTCGGCGTCGTGCACCTGGCCGTCCGCCGTCACGACGTCGTCGAAGGCGGCCCCGTTCTCGGTGACCACCATCGCGACGCCGGGATAGTCCCGGTGCACCCGCAGCAGCAACTCGGTGAGGGCCTCGGGCACGATCGGCCAGCCCATCCCGGTGTGCGGGCCGGGCATCGGGATCGCGTAGGCCAGGTCGGTGCCCGGCCACTGGCTCGGCCCGCCGGTGCCCTCCGGATCGTTCTGCCACCGGCCGGCAAGCTGGCCGCGTAACTGCTCGGTGGCGGCCGCGATGGTGGTCGGGTTGTAGAAGTTGACCCCGAGCGAGTCGATCGGCGCCGCGATCTCGGCCAGGTCGCCGTCGGCGAGGAAGGCCCAGTCGGACAGGTGCTTGGTCTCGGTCAGCAACTCCTGCGGATAGCTGCCGCGCAGGATCGGGTCCAGGAAGATCCGGTTGGCGATCCGGTCGACGTGCTCGGCCGCGGCCAGGTCCGCCTCGCTGTCACTGGCGGGGTAGAGGTGGGCCAGGTTGAGCGTTATCGACAGCTCTGCCGCGGTGACCGAGCGCAACGCGCTGACCGCTCGGCCGTGCGCGAGGTTCAGATGGTGGGCGGCGGTCAGCGCCGCGTGCCGGTCGGTCTCGCCGGGGGCGTGCACGCCGGAGGCGTAGCCCAGGAACGCTGAGCAGAACGGCTCGTTCAACGTGGTGAAACCGGGCACCCGGTCACCCAGCGCCGCTGCCACCGCGACGGCGTACTCCACGAAGCGATCGACGGTATCCCGGTTGGTCCAGCCGCCCCGCACCTGCAGCGCCTGCGGCAGGTCCCAGTGGTAGAGGGTCAGCAGCGGCGTGATGCCACGCTCCAGCAGGCCATCCACCAGCCGCTGGTAGAAGTCCAGGCCGGCGTGGTTCACCGGCCCGGAGCCGCCCGGGATCACCCGCGGCCAGGACACCGAGAACCGGTAGGAGGGCAGTCCCAGCGCCGCCATCAGGTCCAGGTCCTCGGTCATCCGGTGGTAGTGGTCGCAGGCCACCTCGCCGGTGTCGCCGTTGCGGACCTTGCCCGGCACCTGGCAGAACACGTCCCAGATGCTCGGCAGCCGGCCGTCGGTGTGGGCGGCGCCCTCGATCTGGTACGCGGCGGTGGCCGATCCCCAGACGAAGTTCCGCGGAAAGGAGAGGCGGTCGGTCATCGGCTGTTCGGTCATCGGCTGTTCGGTCATCCTTTGACGGCTCCTTGCATGATTCCGCCGACAATCTGCCTGCCCAGCAGGGCAAAGACGATCAGCACCGGGACGGTGCCGTAGAGGGTGCCGGCCATGATGATGGACTGCTCCGGGGCGTACCCGGTTGCCAGGCTCTGGAAGGAGACCTGCACGGTGGGGTTCTGCGAGCTGAGCGCGATCAGCGGCCAGAAGAAGTCGTTCCACGCGGTGAGGAAGGTCAGCATCGCCAGCACCGACATGGCCGGCCGGGCGGCGGGCACCACGATCGACCGGAAGATCCGGAACGTCCCGGCGCCGTCGACATAACCGGCCTCGATCAGCTCGTCGGGGACCGCGCTGGCGATGTACTGGCGCATGAAGAACACGCCGAAGGCGGTGACCACCGTCGGCAGGATGACCGCCTGCAGGTGATTGGCGAAACCGAACTTCGCCATCAACATGTAGAGCGGGATGATGCCCATCTGCATCGGCACCATCATCGTTGCGATGCAGATGCCCAGCAGCACGTTGTTGCCCCGGAACCGCAGCTTGGCAAAGGCGAAACCCGCCAGCGTGCAGAACGCGACGGTGCCCAGCGTCACGCAGCCGGCGACGATCAGGGAGTTGATCAGCCCCTTGTTCAGCGGGGCGAGCTCCAACGCTTTGCGAACGTTGTCGATCAGCGAGCCGCTGGGCAGCAGCGGGGGAGTGCTGGCAGCCATCTCGGCGTTGGTGTGCGAGGCCATCACGATCGTGTAGTACAGCGGGAAGACCGACAGGAACGTGACCAGGATCAGGATCAGGTACGTGACGGGGCCGGCCTGCATCGGCTTGCCCCGGGTGGCCCTGCCGCGTGCCGGAGCCGACCGGACCAGCGCCTGCTCCGGCGGCTGGGCGGCCGAGGCGGGGTGCTGCACGGTGCTGGTCATCGAGTCACCTCCAGCGAGGCCACCGGAGCGGTCAGTGGCGCCACCGCACCGATCTTGCGCTCCCGCCGCCGTGACAGCGACAGGTTCAGCAGCACGGCGAGCACGATGATGGCGAACATCGTCCAGGCCGTGGCCGAGGCCAGCCCCAACCGGTCGTTCGCCCAGCCCTGCTGGTACATCAGCAGGCCGAGCGTCTGGTACTGCCCGGAGGTGCCGCCGTTGGGTATGCCGTTGTGGTAGAGCAGCGGCTCGCCGAACAGCTGAGCGGCGCCGATGGTGGAGACCACGATGGTGAACAGGATCGTCGGGCGCAGGCCCGGCAGCGTGACGTTGCGGAACTGCTGCCAGCGGTTGGCGCCGTCGATGGCGGCCGCCTCGTACAGGGCCGAGTCGATGGCCTGCATGCCTGCCAGGTAGATCAGCGCGTTGTAGCCGGTCCAGCGCCAGGTGATGATCGCCGAGATCGCCACCTGGCTCGGCCACTTCGAGCCCTGCCAGTCCGGCTGCGGCAGGTGCAGCACGTGCAGTCCCCAGTTGACGATGCCCAGGTTCTGGTCGAACAGCTCGAGGAAGATCACGGTGGCCGCGGCCAGGCTGGTCGCGTAGGGCATCAGCATCGCCACCCGGAAGAACGTCCGGCCGCGCAGTTTGTAGTTGAGCAGGTGGGCGATGCCCAGGGCCATGCACAGCTGCGGAACGGTGGAGATGATGCCGATCGTGACGGTGTTGCGCAGCGCGTTCCAGAAGAAGGTGTTGGAGAACAGGTTGCGGTAGTTCTCCAGGCCCACCCAGGTCTGCTTGTCGTAGGTGGTGAGCCTGACGTTGTGCAGCGAGACCCAGGCGGTATCCAGCCACGGATAGACGCTGAACGCCGCGAACACCAGGAAGAACGGCGCGATGTAGGCATAGGCCGCCTTGCTGCCGGGCCGGGCCCGGCGCCGCCCCGCCCGCTTGACGGTGGCGGACCGGCGCTGTCCCGGAGGTCGCCCGGGCGGGTTCCCGGGCCGGAGGGCTGTCTCGCTGCTGGCGGACATGTCACCACTTTCTGCTGTGCGGAACCCGAGTCTCAGCCGGTCACCTGCTCGACCGCTTTGAGCGCGTCATTGAAGGCCTTGCCAGGATCGGCGCCCTTGGTCTCGACGTTGGTCAGCTGCTGGGTGAACGCCGTCTGCATCTGGGTGTCGTAGAGCCCGATCGGCGGGATCTTCATCTTGTCGGAGATGTCGCCGAAGATCTGCCCGACCGGAGCGTTGCTGAAGTAGGCGCTCTTGGCACCCTTGACCGCCGGGTCCTCAGCGGCCTGCTGGTTGGACGGCCAGTGACCGCCCTCGGTCCACATCGTGACCTCCTGCTCCTTGCTGGTCAGCCATTCCACCAACGCGATGGCTTCCTTCTGGTGCTTGGAGGCCTTCGGCACCCCGAGCCAGGAACCACCCCAGTTGGTCGCGCCACCGGGCAGCACCGGGGCCACGCTCCACTTGCCCGAACCCGCCGCGCCGGCCTGGCTCTGGATGTAGCCCATCATCCAGGTCGGGCAGGCGATGGTCGCGAACGTCCCGCTGGAGAACGCCTTGTTCCACGGCGGCGAGAACTGCGAGAGCCCCGCGGTGATCTTGGCCTGGGCGGCCTCGGTGGCGTACTTCCAGGCGTTCTTCACCCCGTCGCTGCCGGTCGGGTCGGGCTTGCCGCTGGCGTCGTTGTAGGCCTCATTGCCCTGGTAGACGGCGGTGCTGAAGATGCTGGCGGCGCTGTCGACGAAGTTGCTGCCGGCCTGCTTGGTCGGTGAGCTCTCGTACTGCTTGCCGAAGTTGATGTAGTCCTCCCAGCTCGACCACTTGGTCGCCAGGGTGGCGCCGTCGGAAGGCAGGCCGGCCTTCTGCAGCAGGTCCGGGCGATAGCAGATGGCCTCGGGGCCGGCGTCGGTGCCCAGGCCCACGGTCTTGCCGTCGGCGCTGGCCTGCTGCCACTTCCAGTCGTAGAACGAGGACTTCAACTGGTTGCCCTCGGGCAGCGCGGCGAAGTCGACGAACTGGTTGGCATGGTTCTGCACGACATCGGAGACGAAGCCGATCTCGATCCCCTGGACGTCGTCCAGGCCGCTGCCGGAGGCCAGCCGGGTCTTGAGCCGCGTCCAGTAGTCCCCGGACTGCTCGACGGTGTCCTCCTTGATGGTGATGTTCGGGTGCTGCTTCATGTAGGCGTCGTAGAGACCGGCCTCCTTGAAGCCGAACGTGCCGAACAGCCCGACCGACAGCGTCACCTTGGCGTTGGAGTCGGCGTTGGAGTTGGCGGCCGAGTCCGACTTCTTGTCGGACGAGCAACCTGCCGCCCCGGCCAAGCCGAGAGCGGCGACCGCCACCGCGCTGGCAACGCGGGTGGTGGTGCGAGACATCCTGGGCATGAATCCTCCTGATGGGACGACCGGTTGGCGGTGCCGCCGGGCGGGTGCGGAACGGATCGGCGCCTCGGTAGGTTATGAGAGCGCTCTCATGAGGCGAGAATGCGGGACTCCGCCAGCGCTGTCAAGCATCCGGCAAAGATTGCAACCCAATTTGTTGTTACCGAGGCGAAATTGATCGACCCTTGTCCGAAACCTGGTATTAGCGCTCAGGCGGTGAGCCGGCGGATCAGCTCGACCGGCAGGACGGTCCGCAACGGCGCGGGCTCACCGGTGATCCGCTGGAGCAGCCGGGTCGCCATCGCGCGGCCCATGTCGGTGATCGGCTGCCGGATCGTGGTCAGCGCCGGATGCGCCAGTTCGGCGTCGCCGATGTCGTCGAAGCCGACCACCGCGACATCGTCGAAGATCCGCCGGCCGGCCGCCTCGATAGCGCGCATCGCCCCGATCGCGGTCAGGTCCGAGGCGGCGAACACCGCGTCGATGTCGGGGTGGGCGGCCAGCAACTCGGTCATCGCGTGCTGGCCGCTGGTGATGCTGAACTGGCCGTGGCCGACCAGGCTGCTGTCGAATCGCCGGCCAGCCGTCTTCAGCGCCGCCCGGTAGCCGGCCAGCCGGTCCTGGCCGGCGCACATGTCCAACGGGCCGGTGATGGTGGCAATCCTTCGCCGGCCGGCCGTCAGCAGGTAGTCGGTCGCCATCCGGGCGCCGCCGGCATTGTCCGAGTCGACGAAGTAGAGGTGGTCACCGCCCACCAGTGGTCGCCCGCTGAGCACCGCCGGTACCGAGTGCGATTCCAACTCCTCGGGCAGCTGGTCACGGCCGTGCAGGGACAGCACCAGCACGCCGTCGACGTGGCCGCCGGCAGCGTAGTGCAGGAACCGGCGGTGCTCGTCCGCGGTCGAGGCCACCGTGAACACCAACTGCAGGCCGGCCGCGGCGATGACGGTCTGGGCGGCGCGCAGCATGCCGAGGAAGAAGGGGTCTGAGAACAACCGGTCCTCGGTCTCGGCGACCAGGAACGCCACCGAGTCGCTGCGGCCGGTGACCAGCGACCGGGCGGCCCGGTTCGGGGCGTAGGAGATGTCCTCGGCGGCAGTCAGCACGGCGGTGCGGGCCTGCTCGCTGACATTGCTGGCTCCCCGCAGCACCCGACTCGCGGTGGCCCGTGACACCCCAGCCCGAGCCGCCACCTCTTCGAGGGTGGGCAGGTTGCGGCCCCCCGACGTGGGCGGTGGAGGCGACGTGCTCGCCGAATTCATAGACGAAGTTTGGCACGGCCCGATAACGCATTAGTGGCGACGGTGCGTTTCTGCCGACAGCCAGTAACCGAGCCAGTACGCTGCGCTAGATTTCACAAACTTACAGAGGGCACACATGAAGCGATCGCGGTTCGTTGTCCCGGCGGTCGTCACCGCCACCGTCGTGGGTTGCCTGGGCATCGGCCCGCTCGGCACCGCGGCGACCGCGGGGCCGGCCGCGGCCACGGTGACCGCGAAGGCCCCCGTCCGCGCCCAGCTGAAACATTCACCGGTGGCGATCCCCGCCGGCCGCTGGGCCGCGGGTTCGCCGCGGGTGGCCGAGGTGCGCCGCCACCAGGCCGCCCCGGCCCGTCCGGCCATAGCGCACCTGGCGCCGCAGCTGAACCGGCTCGCCGGCGTCCCCGGCTCGCCGCTGGTCAACTCCGGCGTGCGGCTGGAAGGCGACGGCAGCGTCGAGGTGACCGTCACCGGCCCGGCCGCCCTGGCCGCGGCCAAGGCAGTGGGTGCCCGGACGCTGGCCAGCTTCGCGGGCTCCACCACCGTGGCCCTCGCCCCGGGCAAGCTGCGCAGCCTGGCCGGCCAGCCCGGTGTCAGCAAGGTCGCCCCGGCCGTCCGGGCGCAGCCGCAGAGCACCAGTGAGGGGGTCGCGGCCTCCGGCGCCCAGAGTTGGGCGCAGACCGGCGATGTCGGCAACGGCGGCGCCGGCGTCAAGGTCGGCATCGTCGACCTCG
>NZ_DASVQG010000243.1:0-3293 GCF_036389215.1 Jatrophihabitans sp. | reverse complement strand
CCACCGGGATTCCGAGTCCAGGTCGTCCACCCGTACCGTCGCACGCTGGCGCAGCGCCTGCCACGCGATGCCTTCTCCGGTGCTGACCGAGATCGCGGCGACCTTGCCGATCAGGGAACGGTCGGTGGCATGGTTGTGAATGAGCACGCCTTGCGGCGAGAGGTGGGCGATCGCGGCGAAGGAGCATCCGGTCGCACCGGTGATGAGTTCGAGTACCCGGGAAGCAGTCGCACCCCGGTCGGCCTGCTCGGCCAGGTCTCGGGCCAGGGCCGCAAACCAGCGTGCGCTGTCCAGATCGGCAAGATCACTCAAGGCTGTTCGCACCTATTCGAGTTCGAGCGCTGTGCCAGCACGTTTCTCGACTGCACGGCTTGGCGACAATGTAATGGACGTTCGCCGAACCACCTAGCTGGCAAGCCGCTGCACAAGAATTTGGGCACTCGGCGCGCTGTCGAAGCGCCGCGGGTTGTTCCGCGCCGCGCGTCGTAAAAGGCTATTCGGCTGATAGTGGCGAGACATCGTCAACCGTGACGTTGACGATAACGCTCTGTAATCCGACGTTCTGTTTCAGTTCTGCGATGACCCGGCGCTGCACCTCGTGGGCCACCACGTGCACCGGCTCACCGTAGCTGACGGCAAGGGCGAGGTCTATCACCGCCGTACGACCGAGCACGCCGACGGCCGCGTGCGGGTGCAGGTGACCGGAGGTGGCTCTGGCCACCAGCTCGGCTATCCGGGATTCGGTACTGCGGCCCAGCGCCACCCGGACGCCTGGCACCCGGCCGGCCGCATCGCGAGCGATCGCGGCCACCACCCGGGCAGCGACCCGGATGGCGCCGGTGTCTGTCAGGTGCAAGGTGTACCAGACGTCGTGCACCAGCCGGTCGACCTCTTGGAGCACCGATCTCCGTAGCCGCTGCGGAAGGCTGACCGGCTGGCGGGCGTAGTCCTGCACCGGAGCCCACAGCAGCCGGAACTCCGCGATCGCGGCCTGGCAGTGCGGGCAGGTGCGCTGGTGAGAGTTCGGGCGGTCGGCATCGCCGTCGGCCACCTGCTCCAACAACTCGTCCACCCCGGCGCCACATGCCAGTCGCTGACTGGCGGGATCGAGCAGGTGGCGGGCTTGCGACGGTTCGGTCATGCCCGGTTCACCTCCAGTCCGCTAACGCAGAACCGAGCGCGCGCCGCGCCCGGTAGAGCTGGGTTCGCACTGCCGGAACGCTCGATGCGGTGATAGCGGCCACGTCCGCGTAGGACAGGCCTTCCAGGTGATGCAGTACCACAACGACTCGTTGAGTCGGTGGTAACGCCTGGATCGCTCGAGTGACGGCATCGACGGTTTCGTTGCGTTCGAAGGCAATCTCGGTTCGGCTGCTGTCGTCGGCGACCTCGGTCAGGACGTCGGTCGAGTTGTGCCGGCGGTCCCGGTTGATCCGGTTGACCGCCCGCCTCGTCACGATCCGGTACAACCAGGTGGAGAAGCTGGATTCTCCGCGAAACTGGGGCAGTTGCTGCCAGGCCGTGACCAGGGCGTCCTGGGCGACATCCTCGGCGTCCTGCTGGTGGCCCAGGATCCGCAGCGCCACCCGGTAGGCAAGAAGGCTGTGCCGGTTCACCAGTTCGGCGTAGGCATCGAGGTATCCCTCCTGGGCCCGCCGCACGAGGTAGCCGTCGTCGAAGCCGTCGGCTCCGCCGTCCTGGCTCATCCCCGGCCCCCGCCTGCCATAGCGTGATCAGTGTCTTGCCACGACCGTAACGCCCGCGTTCGCCGTCACCTCACGCCCGGGCAGCAGCCGCGCTCCCGAGGCCCGCGCACAGCCGGTCAAAAAATTTTGCAGAAACAGTGCGATCTTTTCGGTCGGGCGGTGTCTTATGGGATGAGGACCCTGCACAGCACCCTGCACTCCTCACCCCGACCGGGCGGCGTCCGATCAGCGCCCGGGTCGGTATGACAGCACGGGAGTTCCTCTCTGATGACCAAGCCCACCACTACCAGCACGAGCGTCGCGCCTCCTGCCGGCACCGACGCCCCCGCCAATCCGCAACGGCTGCACACCGACCAGGGACGGATCAGCGTTGCCCAGAGTGTCGTCCAGAAGATTGCCGGAATGGCCTGCCGCGAGATAAGCGGGGTGCACCGAATGGGCACCAGCACGGGCCGCGCCTTCGGAGCCCTGCGCGAGCGGATTCCGGGCAGCACGGGGCCGAACGTCGCCCAGGGTGTCGGGGTCGAGGTCGGTGAGACCCAAGCGGCGATCGACCTGGACATCGTCGTGGAGTACGGCGTCTCTATCGCCGACCTGGGCAAGAGCATCCAGCGCAACGTCAAGCAATCGGTGGAGCGGATGACCGGCCTGGAGGTGGTCGAGGTGAACGTCAATGTCGATGACGTCTACCTGCCCGCCGAGGACCAGCAGCAGGACGCGCCAGCCCGGGTGTCATGAGCGGCCCCGAGGTGCCTGCGCTGGTCGACGGGGTCGACGTCGACGCCGTGGCGGCGGCCGTGCGCGGCTGCCCGGCGGTGGACGACCTCGACGGCGGGCGGCTCGGTGAGGTCGCGACCTACCTCCCCGGACGCCGGGTGCCCGGCATCCGGATCTCCGACGACCGGATCGAGGTACACGTCCGGGGCGTCTGGGATAAGCCGGTCAGCCTGATCGCCGAGCAGATACGTGGCGTCCTGGCGACGCTGAACGGGGGCAGGATCATCGACGTAGTTCTGACCGACGTCGCTGAACCGGGCCAAGCCAGGGCGCAGCTGTCGTTGCCGGCGACCGAACCTGCCACCACCGCGATGCCTCCGGTGCTCGCGGATGGCACTGTGGAGGAATGGACGACGCCGAGCGCACCCGCCGGGCCCGGCGGCGGGAGTTCATCCGCAGTCACCATCCCGACCGCGGCGGAGATCCGGCCGAGTTCCTAGCCGGCCTGCGCCGCTTCGACCCACCGCCGTCTGAACCGACAGACGGTTCCGCGCCCCGGATCGTGATCATCGGCGACCAGCGATGGCCGGTCAGCGCGGTCAGCTCGGCGCTGCGCCGCATCCGGCGGCGGCGCCGGCCACGCGTTCGGTGACCTCGTCAGCGGTCGGCAACCCGGCCCTGCGAGGTAAGCAGCAGCCTAGAGATGGGAGACAGACATGAACCGCAGCACGCTCGGCGTTCTGGTTGGCCTGGCACTGGGATTCGCCCTGGCATTCGGCAACTTCGGCCAGATGCTGACCGTCGCCCTGTTCGCGGCGATCGGGTTCGTGGTGGCCAAGATCCTCGACGGGGACCTGGACCTGAGCCAGT
>NZ_DASVQG010000242.1:0-2210 GCF_036389215.1 Jatrophihabitans sp. | reverse complement strand
CAGGTGGAACAGCAGCTGGCCCTTGTCGTCGGAGGCGCCGCGGGCCCGCAACACCGGGCCGTCGACGGTGGGCTCGAACGGGTCGGTGTGCCACAGCTCCAGCGGGTCGACCGGCTGGACGTCGTGGTGGCCGTACACCAGGACGGTCGGTGCGTCCGGGTCCTCGCTCGGCCATTCGGCATAGACGGTGGGCATTCCCGCCGTCGGCCAGATCTCCACGACCGGAAAGCCGGTGCGCCGGCAGGCCTCGGCGAACCACTCCGCGCTGCGGATCACATCGTCGCGGCGTTCGGGCTGGGCGCTGATGCCGGGGATCCGCAACCAGGCGTCGAGATCGGCGAGCAGGTCGGCGGAATGGTCTGTCACGAAGGAACGAACGTCAGTGGTCACGTTCGGGAGATTATCGCTCGCCGGGCTCGGTGGCAGCGCAAGGTCAGGGCGTCGGGCACATCAGACGGCGGCGCCGTTGATGAGTTCACGCAGCTGGCGGGCGTCGAGCAGGTTCGCCGGTGCCACCGTCCGGGCCGCCCCAACGTAGTAGAACGCCGCGCCGACCGAGTCGAGCTCGGTGTCGGGGATGCCGCGGATGGCCGCCCAGGCCAGCCGGTAGAGAGCCAGCTGCACCGCCTTGGCGTCGGCGTCGGCACCGGTCGGCGGCCGGCCGGTCTTCCAGTCGACGACGGTGAAGCGGCCGTCGGGTTCGGCGAAGACGGCGTCCATCCGGCCACGGACCACCCGCGCGCCGAAGGACATCTCGAATCCGACCTCGACCGCGATCGGGGTCCGGTCGGCCCAGCTGCTGCGCTCGAACGCGGCCTTCAGGGCTTCGAGCTCGCCCGTGTCGGCCAGCTCGTCGACCGCGCCCGGCAGGTCGTCGATGTCCAGCAGCGACTCGGCGGCCCAGCGCTGCTCGAGCCAGGTATGGAATGCCGTGCCCCGCCTGGCCTGCTTGGCCGGCTGCTGGGGCAACGGCCTGCGAAGCCGGCGGGCCAGCTCGCCGGGATCGGCAGACAGCGCCACCACATCCGAGACCGACAGCTGCTCCGGTATCGCCACCTCGATCACGCCCGGCTCGGCCGCTGCCGCCCGTTCGGCCAGCAACAGCTCCACGTCCCGCTCCCACAGCTTGGCCAGCGGGCTGCGCTGGGAGACGGCCAGCTGGCTGGCCTCACCCGCGGTGTTCGAGGTGCGCAGGTGGCCCAGGGCGGTCAGTACCCGGCCGGCGCCGCGCTCGATCACGGCACGCCGGCCAGCCAGCGGATCGGCCGGCCAGCTCTGGCCGAGTTCCGTCCCTGACATCGGGTTCTGCTCCCCGTCCGCCAGCTGCCACCAGCCGTCCACCTCGACCGCGTCCGACTCGCGCAGCTCCTCCAGGAACACCGACGCCGGACGCGGCTTGCTGCCGGCACCCCAGGCAGCTCCGCTGGCGTACAGCGCCTTGCGGGCGCGGGTGAAGGCCACGTAGGCCAGCCGGCGTTCCTCGTTCAGGTGCCGCTCCTTCATCCGGGTTCGGTGCTCGGCGATCCGCGCCTCGCTGTCGCCGTGGTGCTGGCAGCCGGCGAAGTCCAGCACCGGCAGCTCGGCGGCGTCACCGCGCAGCGGCGAGGGAAGCAGCGCCGGGGTACTGGCCCAGTCGTGGTTCTTGGCCTGGTCGGGAAAGCCGTCGGCGACCAAGCCGGCCACCGCCACCACGTCCCACTCCAGTCCCTTGGCGCCATGCACCGTCAAGATCTGGACCCGGTCGGGCAACACCTCCAGAGTCGCCGGCTTGAGCCCGTACTCCTCCTCCTCGGCAGCCCGCAGGTAACCGAGAAAGGCCGACACCCCGGCACCGGCGCGATCGCTGGCGAACCGGGCCGCCTCGTCGATGAACCGGTCGAGATTGGCCCGGCCCGCGTGCTCGGCTCCGGACCTGGCCGCGACCTCGACGTCGAGCCCGAGCGCGCGTTCGATCTCGGCCACCAGGTCCGGCAGCGGCAGCTCCAGCCGCCGCCGCAGCCCGCGCAACATCGCCGCACACTCGGCCAGCCGCCGGTAGCCCTCGGCGGAGTACTGCGACGCCTCGCCGAGATCGTCGAGTGCTTCCACCAGGGACGGCTCGATCCGCTCGTCGTCGTCCAGCTGGTTCGGTCCGGCCGAGGCTCCGGCAGCGTTGGCAGCTCCGGCAGCGTTGGCAGCTCCGGCAGCGTTGGTGTCGGCTGGGTCGGCTG
>NZ_DASVQG010000241.1:0-29624 GCF_036389215.1 Jatrophihabitans sp. | reverse complement strand
CCCTCACGCGGCGTCGCTGCATCAGGCTTTCGCCCATTGTGCAATATTCCCCACTGCTGCCTCCCGTAGGAGTCTGGGCCGTGTCTCAGTCCCAGTGTGGCCGGTCGCCCTCTCAGGCCGGCTACCCGTCGTCGCCTTGGTGGGCCGTTACCTCACCAACAAGCTGATAGGCCGCGGGCCCATCCCTAGCCGAGAAACTTTCCAGGTCAGAAGATGCCTTCCGATCTCATATCCGGTATTAGACCCGGTTTCCCGGGCTTATCCCAGAGCTAGGGGCAGGTTGCCCACGTGTTACTCACCCGTTCGCCGCTCCGTCATCCTCCCGAAGGAGGAGCGTCGCTCGACTTGCATGTGTTAAGCACGCCGCCAGCGTTCGTCCTGAGCCAGAATCAAACTCTCCGTGAATGTTTTATGACGTCGCCGCTTTAGCGGCATTGTCGACACAGATAAGCTACCGAAGTAGCCATTTGATAGCTGACCAATCCGAGCTAGCTTGCTCGTATCAATCAAAGAAATTCGTACATGAACCCCAGCAAAAAGCTGGTGATCACGGACGAGGTTGTGCTTTTTATGGCACTAACTTTCGGCACACTGTTGAGTTCTCAAGGAGCGGACGCTCACCGTTGAGAGCCTCTCGGCTCGCTCCGGGGCAACCTGTGTAACGCTAGTCGGTCCGTTTCGCGGAGTCAAACTGACTCGCTCGGCCCGGCGCCTGACCAATCTGGCTCGATCCGAGGATCGGCCAACTGGCGGCCTCTGATGCTAGTCGGTCCGTTTCGCGGAGTCAAAGTGACCCGCTCGGCCCGCTGCCTGACCAGTGTAGCTCTCGATCCGAGGACCTGCTACCTGGTGGCGTACCCGGCCGGCCCCCGCTTACGGGCTCCGTTCGCCGTGCAGGGAAAACACTAGCCGACCTGGAAATGCTGGTCAAATCCACGGTGCCAGCTGCCTGCGCACCTCAGATGTTCGGCGAGCAGGCTCCTGATCCACCTGCAATTCAGTCCGACGGCTGGTCCAACGCGGCGGCCCCGCAACCTCATTCCAGCTCCGGCGATCCCTGCTCCGGGACGACCCGGACGACTTTCCGCTTGCCGACGGCGAGCAGCCGGCCGGTCAGCTCAGCGGCCGGCAGCTCGTAGCAGCCCCGAGCCACCGGCGTTCCATCGACCTTGACCGCTCCGGCGTCGATCAGCCGGCGGCCGGCGGAACTGCTCTCGGCCAGACCGGCGGCTGTGAGCAGCGCGGGCAGGTGCACCGGATCGGTCAACCGGGTGGCGAAGGCCGGGGCGTCGGTGGGCAGCCGGTGGTCGCGGAAGATCGCGTTGAACCGGTCCTCGGCGGCGGCCGCGGCCCGGGCGCCGTGGTAGAGCGTGACGATCTCGCGCGCCACCCGCCGCTTGGCCTGATTGGCACGCGCACCACCCGCCGCGACCTCGGCGCCCAGCTGGCTGACCTCGGCGGGATGCAGCGTGGTGCACAGGGTCGCGTACTGCTGCACGACCGAGTCCGGGATCCGCATCAGCTTTCCGAACTGCTCGTTGGCGGGCTCGGTGATCGCTACGAAGTTGCCCAGTGACTTGCCCATCTTCTCCACGCCGTCGATGCCGACCAGCAGCGGCACGGTCAGCACCGCCTGCGGCGGCTGCCCCTTCGCCTTCTGCAGCACCCGGCCCACCAGGTTGTTGAAGGTCTGGTCGGTACCGCCGAGCTCGATGTCGGCTGTGACCTCGACAGAGTCGATGCCCTGGAGCAAGGGGTAGAAGAATTCCGAGAGGGTGATGGGGACGTTGCCGGCGAACCGCTTGGCGAAGTCGTCGCGTTCCAGCAACTGCGCCACCGTCAGCAGCCGGGTGTAGTCCAGCAGCTCGGCCAGCCCCATCCCCGCCAGCCAGTCGGCGTTGTCGCGGATCTCGGTCCGGGCCGGATCCAGGATCTTCATCAGCTGGTCGAAGTAGCCCTGGGAGTTGGCGATCACCTGTTCGGCGCTCTGGGCCGACCTGGTGGCGGTCTTGCCGGACGGATCGCCGACCCGGCCGGTGAAGCCGCCGACCACCAGCACGGCGAGGTGCCCGAAGTCCTGGAACTGCCTCAGCTTGCGGAGCACCACCGCATGGCCCAGGGTCAGCTCGCTGCCACTGGGGTCGATGCCGAGCTTCACCCGCAACGGCCGGCGCTCCTGGCTGGCAGCCAGCAACCGCTCGGCAAGGCCGGTCCGGGGCAGCACCTGGGCCGCGCCGGCAGCGAGCACCTCATAGGCTGAGCGCAGGTCCGCCGGCAGCGATTCGATCAGCGACTGCGACTCTTCGGGTTCGGTGCTCACGGTGCTTCAGTCTGCCGGGTGCCGGCAACCCGTTTCCGCCCACCCGGGCGATAGGCCGACACGCTCGCCTCGTCCGGCAACCAGAACCGCCACGGATGCTCGGCGGCGGCCGCGACCCCGACCCTCGGGCCGGTGCGGTAGCCGGCCGGCGGCTCGCCTTCAGGGGCCTGAGGACCCGCGCCCGGCAGGCCGGTGAGCTGGACGGGCGAGCGGTGATCGAGCAGATCCAGGCCGGTGTGCTCGCCGGTCAGCCCGAGCACCCGGGCCAGCCGGGCCGGGCCGCTGGCCAGCTTGGCACGGCTGAGCCGCGTCCGGGTGCGGCCCTGTGCGACCGGTTCGCCGTCGAGGATCTCCGCCGCCCGCAGCAGCACCGCGGCGGCGGTCCCCGGCCGCCCGCAGGTGACGTTGGCACACCAGTGCATGCCGTACACGAAGTAGCAGTACAGCCGACCCGCCTCGCCGAACATCACCGCGTTACGCCGGGTCTGGCCGCGATACGCGTGCGAGGCGGCGTCGAGCGCACCTTCATAGGCCTCCACCTCGGTGATCCGGACCAGCACCTCGGCACCGCCGATGCGGCTCACCAGCGTGGCGCCGAGCAGGAGGGGCGCGACCTGCAGCGCCGCCCCGGACAGCAGTTCGCGATCGATGCTCACGCCGGTCAGTGTGCCAACCGGTGCTCGCCGGCCCACTCCTGATGCCCGGCCAGCACCTGGCGCAGCCGGCCCAACTGCTCGCTGACCCGGGCCGGCGCGGTGCCGCCGTGCGCTGACCGGCTGTTCAGCGACCCGGCGACGCTCAGCACCGACCGGACCCCCGGGGTGAGGTGCTCGGAGATCGCGGCCAGGTCGGAGTCCGACAGCTGCCACAGCTCCACGCCCCGGGACTCACAGACCCGGACGCACTCCCCCGCGAGCTCGTGCGCGACCCGGAACGGCACCCCCTGCCGGACCAGCCACTCAGCCACGTCGGTGGCCAGCGAGAAGCCCTGCGGCGCCAGCGACTCCAGCCTCTCGGTGTCGAAGACCAGTGTGGCGACCATGCCGGTGAGCGCCGGCAGCAGCAGGTGCAGGTTGTCGATCGAGTCGAACACCGGCTCCTTGTCCTCCTGCAGGTCCCGGTTGTAGGCCAACGGCAGGCCCTTCAGGGTCGCCAGCAGCCCGGCGAGGTTGCCGATCAGCCGGCCGGCCTTGCCGCGGGTCAGCTCGGCGACGTCCGGGTTCTTCTTCTGCGGCATGATCGACGAGCCGGTCGAGTAGGCATCATCCAGCGTCACGAAGGAGAACTCCTTGGTCGCCCACAGGATGACCTCCTCCGCCAGCCGCGACAGGTCCACCGCCAGCATCGCGGTGACGAAGCTGAACTCGGCCACCACGTCGCGTGCCGAGGTCGCATCGACGGAGTTCTCGGCCGCCGAGTCGAAGCCGAGCTCGGCCGCCACCGACTGCGGGTCCAGGCCCAGCGAGGAGCCGGCCAGCGCACCGGAGCCGTACGGGCTGACCGCGGCCCGGACGTCCCAGTCGCGCAGCCGGTCCACGTCTCGCAGCATCGCCCAGCAGTGCGCCAGCAGGTGGTGCGACAGCAGGATCGGCTGCGCGTGCTGCAGGTGGGTGCGCCCGGGCATCGCCACGCCCAGGTGCCGCTCGGCCTGCTCGACCAGCGCTGCCACCAACCGGCACAGCTGGCCGGCCAGGTCCCGGGCCTGCTCCCGCAGGTACATCCGGATCAGGGTGGCGATCTGGTCGTTGCGCGAGCGGCCGGCGCGCAACCGGCCGCCGAGGTCCGGCCCGGCCCGCTCCAGCAGTCCCCGCTCCAGTGCGCTGTGCACGTCCTCGTCGTCAGGCCCGGGCCTGAACGCACCGGTTCGGACGTCCTCGGCGAGGGAGTCCAAGGCCGCCAGCATGCCGGCCAGCTCGTCCGCGCTCAGCAGCCCGGCACCGTGCAGCACCCGGGCGTGCGCCCGGGAACCGGCGAGGTCGTGACCGGCCAGCCGCCAGTCGAAGTGCGTCGACAGCGACAGCGCCGCCAACGCCTGAGCCGGACCCCCGGCGAACCGGCCACCCCACAGCCGGCCACCCGGCCGGTCCCCGACAGGTTGCCGCGGACCGCTCACTTGCCCACTGCTCACTTGCCCACTGCTCACTTGCCCAGTCGCTGCTGCCGCCGTGCCGCGATCCGGCTGGGCAGGCCCCAGAGCTGGACGAAGCCCTTGGCCAGGCTCTGGTCGAAGGTGTCGCCGGTGTCGTAGGTGGCCAGGTCGAAGTCGTACAGCGACCCCTCGCCCCGCCGGCCGGTCGGCACTGCCCGGCCACCGTGCAGCCGCATCCGGATGTCGCCGGTGACGTACTGCTGGGAGGAGTCGACGAACTCGTCCAGCGCGTGCCGCAGCGGTGAGAACCACAGCCCGTCGTACACCAGCTCGGTCCAGCGCTGCTCGACGCCGAACTTGAACCGCCGCAGGTCCCTCTCGACCGTCAGGTCCTCGAGTTCCTGGTGCGCGGTGATCAGGGTGATGGCGCCGGGAGCCTCGTACACCTCGCGGCTCTTGATGCCGACGAGACGGTCTTCCACCATGTCGAGCCGGCCCACGCCCTGGGCGCCGGCCCGCTCGTTCAGCTCCAGGATCGCCTCGAGCACGGTCACCGACCTGCCGTCGATCGCGGTCGGGACGCCGTTCTCGAAGCTGATCACCACCTCGTCCGGCTCCCGGCTGGCGGTCGGGTCGGCGGTGTAGGTGTAGACGTCCTCGATGGGGGCGTTCCAGGGGTCCTCCAGGAAACCGGTCTCCACCGCGCGTCCCCAGAAGTTCTGATCGACCGAGTACGGCGAGCGCTTGGACTGGTCGATCGGCAAGCCCCGGTCCTCGGCGAACTGGATGGCCTTGTCCCGGGTCATGCCGCTGTCGCGGACCGGGGCGATCACCTTCAGCTCCGGAGCGATCGCGCCGATACCGACCTCGAACCGGACCTGGTCATTGCCCTTGCCGGTGCACCCGTGGGCCACGGTGTCCGCGCCGTACCGAGTGGCCGCCAGGGCCAGGTGCTTGGCGATCACCGGTCGCGACAACGCCGAGACCAGCGGATACCGCTCCAGGTACAGGGCATTGGCTCGCAGCGCCGGCAGGCAGTACTCCTCCGCGAACTCGGTCTTGAGGTCCAGCACCACCGACTCGACCGCCCCGCAGTCCAGCGCTCGCTGCCTGATGGTGTTCATGTCCTCGCCGCCCTGACCGACGTCGGCGGCCACGCAGATCACCTCGGCCCCCGTCTCGGCCCCGATCCACCCGATCGCCACCGAAGTGTCGAGGCCGCCGGAATAGGCGAGCACTACCCGCTTGGTCATTGACATATCTCCTCTTCGATCACGATCTCTCAGGTGCTGGTGGACAGTTCGAGCAGGCCGGTGGCCAGCGCCGGGCCACCGGTGGGGTCGCGGCTGATCACCACGATGGTGTCATCGCCGGCGATGGTGCCGAGCACTTCGGGCAGGCCCGCCCGGTCGATGGCGCTGGCGAGGAAGTTGGACGCGCCGGGCGGTGTCCGCAGCACCACCAGGTTGGCGCTGCCCTCCGCGGACACCAGCAGCTCGCCGAGCAACCGTGCCAACCGATGCGGCGGGGCGTCGTGCACCTGGCGGGCCGCCAGCGGGGCACCGTCCTGCGGCACCACGTACACCGGCTGGCCGCCGTCGGGGGTGCGCAGCTTGACCGCCCCGAGCTCGTCGAGGTCGCGGCTGAGGGTCGCCTGGGTGACCGGCACCCCCGCGGCGGCGAGCAACGCCGCCAGTTCGCTCTGCGAGCGCACCGGCTGCTCCGACAGCAGGGTCAGGATCCGGGCATGCCGCGCCGCCCGGCTGGGCAGGTCCTGCTGCTGGCCGGCGACGGGTCGCTCCGCTCGGGTGGTGCGCGCCATCAGGACCTTTCCAGCAGCCACGTGAGCAACGCCTTCTGGACATGCAGCCGGTTCTCTGCCTCGTCCCACACCACGCTCTGCGGCCCGTCGATGACCTCGGCCGTGATCTCCTTGCCGCGGTAGGCCGGCAGGCAGTGCAGCACGATGGCATCGGGCGCGGCCAGTTCCAGGGTTCTCGCGGTGATCCCGAAGGGCCGCAAGGCGTCCTCGCGCCCGGTCTCGTCGACCTTGCGGCCCATCGACACCCAGGTGTCGGTGATCAGGACGTCGGCGCCCTCGACCGCGGCCACCGGATCGGAGGTGATCGTCACCGAGCCGCCGGTGCCTGCCGCCAGCGCCCGGGACCGCTCCACGATCCGCGGATCGGGCGAGTACCCGGCCGGCCCGCCGATCCTGACGTGGACGCCGGCCGCGGCACCGCCGAGCAGGTAGGAGTTGCCCATGTTGTTGGAGGTGTCACCGACATAGCTGACCGTCAGGCCGGCCAGCGTCGCCTTGTGCTGCCGGATGGTCTGCAGGTCCGCCAGGATCTGGCACGGGTGGAAGTCGTCGGTCAGGCCGTTGACCACCGGCACCGAACTCGCTGCCGCCAGGGCGGTCAACCGGTCCTGCGCGAAGGTCCGCCACACGATGGCGGCCACCTGCCGGTCCAGCACCCGGGCGGTGTCCTCGATCGGTTCGCCGCGGTCGAGTTGGCTGAGCTTGGACTCGATGATCATCGGGTAGCCGCCGAGCTCGGCGATGCCGACGCTGAAGGAGACTCTGGTCCGGGTGGAGGGCTTGTCGAAGATGACGGCCACTGCCCGCGGACCGGCCAGTGGACGGCGGGAGAACCGGTCGGCCTTGAACTCGTCGGCCAGATCGAGCACCTCGATCAGCTCGTCCGGGCTGAGGTCGTCGTCCCGCAGGAAGTGCCGGGTCATGTCAGGGCGACTGCCTGGTGAGCGTGCACCGTCTCCAACGCCGCCCGCAGCGCGTGCAACGCCTCGTCGATCTCGGACTCGGACACGATCAGCGGCGGCGCCAGCCGGAGCACGTTCGGCCGGACCGGGTTCACCAGCAGCCCCCGCTCGCGAGCGGCCCGCTCGATCGCCGCGGCGCAGTCGGAGGTCAGCACCACGGCGTACCACAGGCCACTGCCGCGCACCTGCCGGATCAGCGGGCTGTCCAGTTGCCGCAGGCCCGCTTCCAACACGGCGCCGCACCGGCGGACGTGCTCCAGCAGGCCGTCGCCCTCGATGGTGTCCAGCACCGCCAGGGCAGCCGCGCAGGACACCGGGTTGCCGCCGAAGGTGCTGCCGTGCGCCCCCGGCGTGAACAACCCGGCCACCTTGCCGAAGCCGATGCAGGCGCCGATCGGCATGCCACCGGCCAGGCCCTTGGCCAGGGTCATGATGTCTGGCACCACCCCGGCCGCGATGCCGGCGAACCAGTGCCCGGTCCGCCCGATCCCGGACTGGACCTCGTCGATGACCAGCAGGGCGCCGGCCCGGTCACAGATCTCCCGGGCGGCCCGCAGGTAATCCGGCGGCGGCACCACCACCCCGGCCTCGCCCTGGGTGGGCTCGAGGAACACCGCCGCGACCGTTGGGTCCACCGCCGCCCGCAGCGCTGCCACGTCGCCGTAGTCCACGAAGCTGACCGGTCCGGGCAGCGGCTCGAACGGCTCGCGCTTGGCCGGGTTGCCGGTTATCGACAGCGCCCCCATGGTGCGGCCGTGAAAGCCGTTACCGGTCGCGACCAGGCGCAGCCGGCCGCCGCCGGGATCGACCGACCGGCCGTAGAGCCGGCTGAGCTTGATCGCGCACTCGTTGGCCTCGGCGCCGTCGTTGGCGAAGAACACCCGGGCCGCCGGGTCACCGACCAGGGACTGCAGCCGCTCGGCCAGCCGGACACCCGGTTCGTGGAGAAACAGGTTCGAGGTGTGGGCCAGTGCCGCGACCTGCTCGCTGACCGCCGCCACGATCGCCGGGTGCGCGTGGCCCAGCGCCGAGACGGCGATGCCGGCCACGAAGTCGAGGTAGCTGTTGCCCTCGACGTCGGTGACCCGGACCCCCTTGCCGGAGGCCAAGGCCAGCGACGGGGTGCCGTAGTTGTCCATCATCACGGCGGCCCATCGCTTGGCCAGCAGCTCGCTGGTCATGACACTGGTCCTGAGTGGGCCCCGCCGCCGGCCGCTCCGGCCGGGGTCGTGTCTGGCAGCACCATGGTTCCTATCCCCTCGGTGGTGAAGATCTCCAGCAACAGCGCGTGCGGGGCCCGGCCGTCCAGAACGGTCGCCGAGGGCACCCCGGCCTGAACCGCCCGCAGGCAGGCCTCCATCTTCGGCACCATCCCGGCTGCCAGGGTGGGCAGCTTCGCGGCCAGCTGGCTGGCCCGGATCTCGGTGATGACCTCGCTGCTGTCCGGCCAGTCCGCGTACAGCCCGGCCACGTCGGTGAGCACGATCAGCTTCTCCGCACCCAGCGCCGCGGCCAGCGCGGCGGCGGCGGTGTCGGCGTTGACGTTGTAGGACAGCCCGTCCGCGCCCCGGGCCACGCTGGCGATCACCGGGATCCGGCCGGCGTCCAGCAGCGCGGTCACCGCGCTGGGATCGACCGCCACCACATCACCGACCTGGCCGATGTCGACCGGCTGCCCGTCGACCAGAGCCGGCCGCCGCTCGGCCCGCAACATGCCGGCGTCCTCGCCGGAGAGCCCGACGGCGAAGGTGCCGTGGTCGTTGATCAGGTTCACGACGTCACCGTTGACCTGGCCGGTCAGCACCATCCGGACCACTGTCATCGCTTCCGGCGTGGTGACCCGCAGGCCACCGCGGAACTCACTCGGGATGCCGAGGCGTTGCAGCTGCTCGGTGATCTGCGGGCCCCCGCCGTGCACGACGACCGGCCGCACGCCCGCGTAGCGCAGGAACACCACGTCCTGGGCGAAGCCGGTCTGCAACTCGGGCGCCGTCATGGCGTTGCCGCCGTACTTGACCACCACCACCTTGCCGGAGAAGCGCTGCAGCCAGGGCAGCGCGTCGATCAGGGTGGCGGCCTGCTGAGCGGCCACCTGCGCGGTGACCACCGGCTTGGACGCGGCGACCGGCCGGCTCATGCGGTGCCGGTCATGTGGAGTACGCCGAGTTCTCTTCGACGTAGGTGTGCGAGAGGTCGTTGGTGTGGATGGTCGCGGTGTCGGCACCGGCGTGCAGCGCCACCTCGATCCGCACCTGCCGCCCGGTCAGGTCGACCAGGTCCCTGCTGTCCCCGGCCGCGCCGGCGCGGCACACCTGAACACCGTTGATCGAGACGTCGAGCTGGTCGGCCTCGAACACCGCCGTGGTGGTCCCGATCGCCGCCAGCACCCGGCCCCAGTTGGGGTCATTGCCGAACAGCGCGCACTTGAGCAGGTTGTTCCGGGCGATCGCCCGGCCGACCTGCACGGCGTCGTCCTCGCCGGCCGCGCCGGACACCACGATCTCGACCTCCTTGGTGGCGCCCTCGGCATCGGCGAGCAGTTGCCCGGCAAGGTCCGCGCACACGGCCCGCACCGCTTCGGCGAACTCGGCGGGCTGGGCCGGCACCTCCGAGGCGCCACTGGCCATCAGCACCACCGTGTCGTTGGTGGACATGCAGCCGTCGGCGTCCAGCCGGTCGAAGGTGGTGGCGACCCCGGCCCGCAGGGCGGCATCGAGCATCGCGGCGTCCACCACGGCGTCGGTGGTCAGCACGCAGAGCATGGTGGCCAGGCTCGGTGCCAGCATTCCGGCGCCCTTGGCCATCCCGCCGACCGTCCAGCCAGCGGGGTGGGCAACCGCCGCGGTCTTGGCCACCGAGTCGGTGGTGCGGATCGCCTCGGCGGCGTCCTGTCCGCCGGTCGGTTCCAGGGCGGCCGCGGCCTGGTCGATGCCCGGCAGCAGCTTGTGCATGGGCAGCCGCTCGCCGATCAGGCCGGTCGAGCAGATCAGGATGTCGGCAGCCCCGGCGTCGAGCAGCTGCGCGACCCGCTCGGCGCTGGCGTGGGTGTCGGCGAAGCCGGCCGGTCCGGTGCAGGCGTTGGCGCCGCCGGAATTGAGCAGCACCGCCCGGGCGATGCCGTCGGAGACCACCTGGGCCGACCAGAGCACCGGCGCCGCCTTGACCCGGTTGGCGGTGAACACCGCCGCCGCGGCCTGCAGCGGGCCGTCGTTGACCACCAGCGCCATGTCCGGCCCAGCGGTCTTGAGGCCGGCGGTGATGCCGGAGGCCCGGAAGCCCCGGGCGGCGGTGACGGTCACGGGGCGACCCCGTTGGCGGACAGGCCGGCGGTCTCGTCCAGGCCCAGCATCAGGTTGGCGTTCTGGACCGCCTGGCCGGCCGCGCCCTTGCCCAGGTTGTCCAGCGCGCTGGTGACGATCACCCGCCCGGAGTCGATGTCCACCGCCGCCTGCAGCTGGACCGAGTTCGACCCCAGGGTGGCGGCGGTGTGCGGCTGCCGACCGGCCGGCAGCAGGTGGACGAACGGCTCGCCGGCATAGGCGTGGTGCAGGACCTCGCGAACCTGCTCGACCTGCAGCCCGGGCGAGCTGGGCCGGGCGGCCACGGTGGCCAGGATGCCCCGGGCCATCGGCGCCAGCACCGGCGTCATCGACAGCGACCGGGCACCGGTGGCCTGCCGGATCTCCGGCACGTGCTGGTGCGCGCCGACCTTGTAGGCCGAGAGGTCGGCCATCACCTCGGTGCCCAGCAGCGAGAGCTTGGCGGCCCGGCCGGCGCCGGAGGTGCCCGAGGAGGCGACCACCACGACGTCCTCGGCCTCCACCAGCCCGGCGGCGATCAGCGGCGCCAGCGCGGTGATGACCGAGACCGCGTAACAGCCGGTGTTGGCCACCCGGTCACTGGCCGCGATCACGGCCCGCTGGCCGGGCAGCTCCGGCAGGCCGTAGGTCCAGGTTCCGGCGTGCGCGCCGCCGTAGTACCGCTGCCAGGCGGCGGCGTCGGCCAGCCGGAAGTCCGCACCCAGGTCGACCACCTTGCGATGGCCGGGCAGTTCGGCAACCAGGGCCGCCGAGGCGCCGTGTGGCAGCGCCAGGAAGACCAGGTCCGCGGCGGCCAGCACGTCGGCCGAGGTGTCGCTGAAGACCAGGTCGCCGTAGCTGACCAGCTGGGGATGCAGGTCGGTGACCGGCTGTCCGGCGTGGGAGTGCCCGGTGGCCGCGATCACCTCCAGATCGGGATGCCCGGCCAGCAACCGGAGCAACTCGCCGCCGGCGTAGCCACTGGCACCGGCGACCGCGACCGTAACTCCCATGCGGAATATTATGCATGACAGCGCAAGAGAATGCGAAACCCCGGGGGGCGTATTCGGCGGAGGTCGCAGCGACCCCCGCCAAGGCCGGCTGCCCGGCTCAGCCGCGCAGCACCGCCGCCACTCGTGCCGAAGCCTCCGCGACGGCCGCGTCCCGGGCAGCGGTCGCCTCCTCCACCGTCAGCGTCCGGTCGGGGGCCCGGAACCGCAGCGCGAAGGCCAGCGACTTCAGCCCGGCACCGAGGCGCTGGTCATCGGCGTAGACGTCGAACAGCCGGACCGCTTCCAGCAGCTCACCGGCGCCGTCGCGGACCGCCGCCAGCACGTCGGCGGCCGGCACCTCCCGCGCCACCACCAGCGCCAGGTCGAGCAGGACCGGCGGGTAGCTCGACAGCACCGGCGCCTGGGCCGGCCGCGGCACCGGCAAGGCGTCCAGGTTCAGCTCCATCGCGCAGGTCCGCGGCGGCAGGTCCAGGGCCGCGATCACCCGCGGCGTCAGCTCGCCGGCGGTGCCCACCACCGTGCCGTCCAGCAGCAGCTGGGCGCACCGGCCCGGATGCCAGGGAGCGACCTCGGCCTTGCGGACCTCCAGCTCCACCCTGGCCGCCCGGGCCGCCACCCGGGCGGATTCGACGGCGTCGGCCCAGCCGGCGGCCCGGCCCGGGCCCCACCAGCCAGGCAGTTCCAGATCACCGGCCAGCACCGTGGCGAGGTAGCGGGGCTGGGCCGGCACGGTCCGGGCGATTGCGGCCAGCTCGGCGTCGGTCGGCCGGTGCTCGACGCCGGGTCGCGGCGCCGGGTCGGTGGTCTCGGCCGGCAGGTACACCAGGCCCATCTCGAAGATCGCCAGCTCCCGGTTCCCCCGGCCCAGGTTGCGGCTTAGGTTGGCCAGCAGTCCTGGCAGCAGCGAGGTGCGCAGTTCCGGCTCGTTGTCGGAGATCGGGTTGGCCAGCCGCAGCGCCTGCCGCCGGCTGTCGTCCGGGGCCAGGCCCAGGGCGTCGTGGACGCCCGGAGAGACGAACGGGTAGCTGATCACCTCGGTGTAGCCGGCCTCGGCCATCGCCCGTGAGATCGACCGGCGCAGCCGCTGCTCGGCGGTCCAGCCGCGCCCGGCAGGTGAGCGGGGCAGCACCGAGGGCACCTTGTCATAGCCCTCCAGCCGGATGACCTCCTCGATGAGGTCGGCGGGGTCGGTCAGATCGGGACGCCAGGACGGCGGGGTCACCGACAGCAGCGCGTTGTCGGGCTCGGAACCGGCGTCCTCCATCACGATGCAACCGACCTGTTCCAGCCGGCGGCGGACGGCGGCGGCCGCGATCGGGGTGCCGGCCAGCTCGCCGGGCAGGGACACCGGCAGCGCGATCGGGACCGGCACCGGCCCGTCGCCGACCACGGTGCCGCCGGGAACGGCGCTGGCGCCGCCGTGCTCGGCCAGCAGGTCGAGGCAGCGCTGCAGCGCCACCGAGGCCATCGCCGGGTCGACGCCGCGCTCGAAGCGCTTGGCCGCCTCCGACGGCAGCTTGTGCCGGCGCACCGCCCGGCTGATCGAGGCGGGATCGAAGTGGGCCGCTTCCAGCAGCACCTGAGAAGTCGCCCCGGACAGCTCCGTGGCGGCGCCGCCCATCACCCCGGCCAGCCCGATCGGGCCGCGGTCGTCGGTGATCACCAGGTCATCGGCGTCCAGGGACCGGACGGTGCCGTCCAGGGTGGTCAGCTTCTCCCCCGGCTCGGCCCGCCGGACCCCGAGCGGACCGGTCAACAGCGCCTGGTCGTAGCCGTGCAGCGGCTGGCCGGTCTCGAGCATCACGTAGTTGGTGACGTCCACGGCGAGTGAGATGGGGCGCATCCCGCAGGCTCGCAGCCGTCGCGTGATGAACTCAGGAGTCGGCCGCCGGGCATCCAGCCCGGTCACCGCCCGTACCTCGAACCGGTCACAGCCGGACGGGTCCGACACCGAGACCGGGTAGCCGCCGGTCGCGGGGGCGTCGGGGATGCCGGCGGTGACATCGGTGAACGGCACGTCCAGGGCGGTAGCCGCCTCGCGGGCCAGCCCGCGCACGGCCAGGCAGTAGCCGCGGTCGGGCGTGACGGCGATGTCGAGCACCGCGTCGCGCATGCCCAGAACGTCCAGGGCGTCCTCGCCGGGTTCGGCGGAGCCCGGCGGCAGCACCAGGATGCCGGAATGCTCCTCGCCCAGGCCCAGCTCGCGCACCGAGCAGATCATGCCGTCGGAGGTCCGGCCGTAGGTCTGGCGGGCCGCGATCGGAAACGGTCCCGGCAGCACCGCCCCGGGCAACGCCGCCACGATCAGGTCACCCTCGGCGAAGTTGCGGGCACCGCAGACGATGCCGCGTGGCTCGGGTTCACCGACATCGACGAGGCAGAACCGGATCGGCTTCTTGTAGCCGGTCAGCTCCTCGATCGACTCCACCCGGCCGACCAGCAGCGGGCCGCTGATCCCGTCGGCCGGCGACTCCACCCGCTCGACCTCCAGGCCCACCCGCACCAGCTCCTCGCCGAGCGCCGGTCCGCTCAGCCCGGCCGGCAGTTCGACGAACTCGGCGATCCACGACATGGGCGCACGCATCTCAGGCCTCCATTCCGAAGGCCTGGGTGAACCGCAGGTCGCCCTCGACGATGTCTCGCATGTCGGCGGCGTTGTTGCGGAACATCATGGTGCGCTCGATTCCCATTCCGAAGGCGAAACCCGAATAGACCTCGGGGTCGATACCGCAGGCTCGCAGCACCCGGGGATTGACCATCCCGCAGCCGCCCCACTCGATCCAGCCCTCGCTGTCACAGGTGCGGCACGGCCGGTTGGGGTTGCCGACCGACTCGCCCCGGCAGACGAAACAGAGCAGGTCGGGTTCGGCGCTGGGCTCGGTGAACGGGAAGTAGGACGGCCGCAGCCGGGTCACGATCCCGGGCCCGAAGAACGCCTGGGCCATGTGGTCCAGGGTGCCCTTGAGGTGCGCCATGGTGATCCCCTTGTCGACCACCAGGCCCTCGACCTGGTGAAAGACCGGCGAGTGGGTGGCATCGACCTCGTCGGTGCGGAAGGCCTTGCCGGGGCAGACGATGTAGATCGGCGGCCGGCGGGTCAGCATCACCCGCGCCTGCACCGGGGAGGTGTGGGTCCGCAGCACCAGCCCGCTGTCGGCGGAGCCGTCCGGGCCGGCCACGAAGAAGCTGTCCATCAGCGACCGGGTGGGGTGGTCGACGCCGATGTTGAGGGCGTCGAAGTTGTACCACTCGGCCTCGACCTCGGGACCCTCGGCCACCTCCCAGCCCATAGCGGTGAAGACGTCGCCGATGAGTTCCTGGGTGGTGGTCACGGGGTGCCGGGCGCCGGTGAGCCGGCGGTCCCAGGGCAGCGTGACGTCGACGGATTCCTCGAGCAGCACCCGGGCGTCACGCTCGGCCTCGAGTTCGGCGAGCCGGGCCGCGTAGGCCTGCCGGACCTCGGTCCGGGCGGCGTTCACCCGCTTGCCCGCCTCGGACTTGGCGGCCGGTGGCAGGGCGCCGATCTCGCGATTGGCCAGCGCCAGCGGCGACCGGTCACCGACATGGGCGTTCTGGGCGGCGCGCAACTGCTCCAGATCGGCAGCCTGGTCGAAAGCCTCCCGCGCCGCCGCCACCCCGGCCGCCAGAGCCGCCGGGCTCAGCGCGGCGACCTGCTTGGGGTCATAGCTGTCATTGGCGCCAGACATCGGAGGCAGTCCTTCAGATCGAGGGGGTGACTAACCGGGGGGATGACCAGCAGTCTAGGAGAGGGGTTGAAGCCGATTAGCCCGTGCCGAGGCGTACAGGCAGACCGCGGCAGCCGCGGCCAGGTTCAGGCTCTCGGCCTTGCCGTGCACCGGCACCCGCACCGGCAGTTCCGCCGCCCGCCTCAGCTCGGCGGGCAGGCCGCGGGCCTCGTTGCCGAAGATCCAGGCGGTCCGGGCACGCAAGCGGTCCTGGTCGATCAGCTCGTCGAGGTCCACGGCGGCCGTGCCGGTGGTGGCCAGGGTCAGCAGGCCCGCCGCCCGGCATTCGGTGATGGCCGTGGCCGGGTCGAGGCCGGTGACCACATCGAGGTGGAACAGGCTGCCGGCACTGGCCCGGACGGCCTTGCCGTTGTACGGGTCCACCGAATCGCCGGTGAACAGCACCGCACCGGCGCCCGCCGCGTCGGCCGTGCGCAGGATGGTGCCGGCGTTGCCCGGGTCGTTCGCCTCCACCAGGATCGCCACCAGCCGCGGGGCCCTGGCCAGCGCCGCGGCCAGGCTCACGTCCACGGCGACGCACACCGCGATCAGGCCTTGCGGATGCACGGTCTCGCTCAGCGAGGCCGCGGCCCGGTCGCTGATCAGCGACACCGATCCGGCCGGGGCGTGCTCGAGCAGGTCGGCGTGGCGTTGGGCGGCCGCCGCGGTCGCGAACAGCTCGACGACGGTTCCCGGTCGCAGCAGCGCCTCGCGGACGGACTGCGCCCCCTCGGCAAGGAACCGCCCGGCCTCGCGGCGGCCCCGCGGACTGGTGAGTCTGCGGGCCGCCCCGAGCCGGGCGTTGGAGTCGGAAAGCACCGACCGGGGAACTACGCGGCGGGCGTCTGAGCGGCGGCGCCGCCGATGCCCTCTGCCTCGACGGCCTTCTTCGCGACCGCGACCAGCGCGGCGAACGCCGGGGCGTCGGTGACGGCCAGGTCGGCCAGGACCTTGCGGTCAGCCTGGACGCCGGCCAGCCGCAGCCCCTGGATGAAGCGGTTGTAGGTCATGTCGTTGGCCCGGGCCGCCGCGTTGATCCGGGTGATCCACAGCTGCCGGAAGTCGCCCTTGCGCGCCTTGCGGTCGCGGTAGGAGTACGTCGCCGAGTGCAGCAACTGCTCCTTGGCCTTGCGGTACAGCCGGGACCGCTGGCCCCGGTACCCCGAAGCCGCTTCGAGGGTCGTCCTGCGCTTCTTCTGGGCGTTTACCGCCCGCTTGACGCGTGCCACGTTGGTAGTCCTTGTTCATCGGGGCCGAGCTGGAGATCCGGGGTTACCCGGTCCTACTCGGCGGGACGGAAGATCTGGCGGGTGGGATCAGCGGCCGAGCATGCGCTTGACGCGCGGGACGTCGACGGCTGCGATCTCTTCGGTGCCGCTCAGGCGCCGGGTCAGCGTGGAGGACTTGCGCTCCAGCAGGTGGCGCCTACCCGCGCGCTCGGTCAGCAGCTTGCCGCTGCCGGTTATCTTGACGCGCTTCTTCATCCCCGAGTGGGTCTTGTTCTTGGGCATCGGAAATCCTTCTTCGTGGGTGCCGGCCAACCTGGAGGCTGGCCGGCGGAGCGGTACTGCCGGTGCTGGGCGCTGACGAGCCTCAGACCTGCGGTGTTCGCTCCTCGACGGTCTTTGCGGGGCGGCTTGCGGCCTTGGTGCTGCGGTGCGGAGCAACGACCATGACCATGTTGCGGCCATCCTGCTTGGGCGAGGACTCCACGAAGCCGAGATCGGTGATGTCCTCAGCCAGCTTCTGCAGCAACCGGAAGCCGAGCTCGGGCCGGGATTGCTCCCGGCCACGGAACATGATCGTGATCTTGACCTTGTCGCCCTGCTTCAGGAACCGCTCGACGTGACCCTTCTTGGTCTCGTAGTCGTGCGGGTCGATCTTCGGACGGAGCTTCATTTCCTTGATCACGGTCAGTGCCTGGTTGCGCCTGGCCTCGCGAGCCTTCTGCGCACTCTCGTACTTGAACTTTCCGTAATCCATGAGCTTGCAGACCGGCGGTCGCGCCATCGGCGCTACCTCGACCAGGTCGAGATCCGCTTCGGCGGCCAATTCGAGTGCCTTGCCGATCGGCACGATGCCGACCTGCTCGCCCTCGGGGCCGACGAGTCGGACCTCGGGAACGCGAATCCGGTCGTTGATCCGGGGTTCAGAGCTGATGGGGCCTCCTAGGTTGTGCTGTCTGGAACGAAGGCTGCCGTCACGCTGTTCCGAGTTGGCTCAGAAGATGACAACGGCCCCGCTGCAACCGATGCAGTCGGGGCCGGGTGATCTCCGTGGGCGATCCGAGCAGCACCCGACGTACCGGCTCTGCCGGAATACGGGTACCACCTGACACCGCCCGAAGGCGGTGCTGGACCGAACCCGGCTGCCGTGAGGCGGCGCGGGTGGGAAACCGGGGCTTCCGCTTGCACACCGGCTCCTGCCCTTGCGGGCACAGATCCGGTGGGTCGCGTATGCAAGGGTAGCAGCGCGGGGACCGAGCACCCAAACGCCGCATCTGCCAGCAGGACCGGAGGTCCGGAGCTGTCGACCATACTTCGGAGAGCCGTGGGCCTACCCGATGAGCAAGGCCACGGCGGGGGCGAAAGTCTGGCTTCTCCTGAGTCCCGCCGTTAACAACCAGTAATCGAATCACGGATTATTGGAAACTGTGAGTGACACGCCGACAGATGTGTTTACCTTGGTTTAACTCGCGGGGGGCCGCGCAGCTGCTAACAGGGAAGTTTGACGTGACTCGACGCTCCAACCTGCCCATGTCCGCCGTCCTCCGGGTGGCCCGCAAGGCCGCCGGCGCCACCCTCATAGCCGGCCTCGCAGTGGGTTGCCTCCAGCAGGCGGCTGTCGCCACCACCCCGAACGACCCGATCGGCTACCTCGACCAGGCCGTCGCCAGCGGTTCGACCGCCATCCGGGTCGTCGGTTGGGCCGCCGACCCGGACGACCTGCAGCAGCCGCTGACCGTCCGTGCCTCGGTGGACGGTGTCGTGGTCGGCCAGCAGATCACCGCGGTCGCCCGCCCGGACGTGGTGGCAGCCCGGTTCACCGGCCCGACCCCGGGCTACGCGATGTCCCTGCCCGCCCTGCCCGGCAGCCACACCGTCTGCGTCACGTTGCTCAACATCGGCGCCGGCGCCAACACCTCGCTGCGCTGCTGGAACGTCGTGGTTCCGGTGCCCCCCGGCGCCATCCCCACCGCCGCCCAGCTCGCGGCCGAAAGCCCGTTCGGCTATCTCGACACCGCCACCGCCAGCGGCAGCACCGTCACGCTGACCGGCTGGGCCGCCGACCCCGACAGCCTGTCCCTGCCGCTGAAGATCACCGCCACCCGGGACGGTGTCGCGGCGGTGATCACCTCGGCGACGGTGGTGGCCAGGCGTGATGTGGTGTACGTCCGGCACACCGGCCCTAACCCGGGCTACTCGCTGACCACGACGATGAGCAACGGCAGCCATCGGGTATGCACGACCGCCGTCAACATCGGGGTCGGGGTCAACAAGCTGCTGGGCTGCCGCACCGTCTGGGTGGGACCCCCGCCGCCGACCGCCGCCGAGATCGCGGCGCAGAGCCCGGTTGGCGCCCTGGAATCGGCCCGGGCCGCCAGTTCCACCAGCATCCAGCTCACCGGCTGGGCCTCGGACCCGAACAACCGGGCCACCTCGCTGAAGGTGGTCGCCTACCTCGACGGTTCGGCCGCGGCCACCGTCACCGCGGCAGTTGCGCGTCCTGACCTGGTGCTCAGCCAGCACACCGGGCCGGCCGCCGGCTACTCCTTCACCATCCCGGCCGCCGCGGGCTCGCACAACGTCTGCGTGTGGGCCGTCAACATCGGCGTCGGCGCGAACAAGTACCTCGGCTGCGCCGCGCTCAGCACCCCCGCGGTGGCGATGCTGCCCGGTCCGGCACCGGCCATCCCGGCCAGCAACGCCGCGATCGTCAAGCTGGCCCTGACCTTCGTCGGGAAGCCCTACGTCTGGGGCGGCGCCAGCCCGGCCGGCTTCGACTGCTCGGGACTGGTGCAGTACAGCTACCGGACCGCCGCCACGCTGACCACGCCGCGGATCGCCCAGGACCAGTTCAGAGCGGCCCGGATGATCCCGGCGGCGCGTGCGGTGCCCGGTGACCTGGTCTTCTACCACGACAACACCGGCTCGGTGTACCACGTCGGGATCTACACCGGGCCCGGCATGACGGTCGCCGCGGTGAACCCGGCCAACGGTGTCAAGGTCCAGCCGATCTGGGACTCGACCGCCACCTACGGCAGCTTCACCCACGGCTGAGCCGCGACTGTCAGAGGGTAAGGGGCGGGGTCTGACAGGCGGGGTCTGACAAGCGCCGTCTGGCGTGCGGCCGTACCCAGCGGATCGGCAAGCGGGATGCGGATGCCGCCCTCCGGTCACCAGATTGGTGGTAGCCGCCCGGGCTCGGCGAGACCGCCGAGAGCGTGAGTGAACGCGTCAAAGTGGGCGCACCCGCGCCGCCCGCGGCTCAGTCGGCGGCGGAGCGGCTGGCGGCGAAGAGCGCCCGCAGCTTCTGCATGACCAGGACGCTGCGCTCGCCGTCACCCCGCTGGACCGCGTACAAGGTGATCAGCTCGTCGCCGGGCAGCACCAGCCGGGCGAAGCGCGCCTTGGACGGAAACTCCACCCCGGTCACCAGGTTCCAGTCCACGTGCCGGTAGCCGCCGAAGAACCCGCGGCAGTCCACGCCACCGGCATCGGCCCGCAACCGGGGCCGGGTCAGTGACAGCAGGCCCAGCGCCACCAGCACCCCGGTGCCCGCGATGCCGACCTGGTCGGCGACCGTGAAGCCGACCCCGTCGTCGTAGGTGCTGCGCAGGATGGCCGCGGCGATCCCGAAGACCACGAGCGCCACGACCGCGGCCAGCACCGCGATCCGGGCCGCCCGGACCGGCCGGGCGGTGACCAGCTGCGGCGCCGGGATCTGGGTGGCCGCCGGCTCGTTCATAACCGGCAGGCGTGGATGTCGGTGACCAGGATGGCCCGGGCACCGATGTCCCAGAGCTCGTCCATGATCCGGTTCGTGTCGCGGCGCGGCACCATCGCACGCACCGCCGACCAGCCCGGGGTGCGGAGCGGCGAGACCGTCGGCGATTCGAACCCGGGCGTCACCGCCACCGCCTGCTCCACCAGGTCATCGGCGATGTCGTAGTCCATCAGGACGTACTGCCGGGCGATCATCACGCCCTGCAGCCGCCGGACCAGCTGGTCCACCGCCGACGACGGCGCCGCCCCGGACCGCCGGATCAGCGCGGCCTGGGACTGGAACAGCGGTTCACCGAAGATCTCCAGCCCGGCGGCCCGCAACGTGGTGCCGGTCTCGACCACGTCGGCGATCGCGTCCGCGACATCGAGTCGGACGGCGGTCTCGACGGCGCCGTCGAGCCTGATCACGTCGGCCTCGACGCCCTGCTCGGCGAGGTAGTGCGACAGCAGGCCGGGGTAGGCGGTGGCGATCCGGCGGCCACGCAGGTCCGCCAGGCTCGTGCCGGCGCCAGGGATGGCGGCGAACCGGAACGTCGAGCGGGCGAAGCCCAGCGGCAGGACGACCTCGGCCTTGGCGCCGGAATCCAGCAGCAGATCCTCACCGGTGATGCCGACGTCCAGCCGGCCGGAGCCGACGTAGAGGGCGATGTCGCGCGGGCGGAGGAAGAAGAACTCGGTGCTGTTGTCCGGGTCCTGCAGCACCAGTTCGCGGCTGTCGTTGCGCTGCCGGTAGCCGGCCTCGCGCAGCATGTCGCTGGCGGGCTCGGACAGCGAGCCCTTGTTCGGAACGGCGACCCGCAGCAGGTCGGTGGCGGTGGTCACGTCAGCTCGCTGGCCCTAGAGGTATCGGTAGACGTCGTCGAGGGTGAGGCCCTTGCCCAGCATCAGCACCTGGACCCGGTAGAGCAGCTGGCTGATCTCCTCGGCGGTGCGGTCGGCGGACTCGTGCTCGGCGGCCATCCAGGCCTCGGCCGCCTCTTCCACGACCTTCTTGCCCTGGGCGTGGATCCCGTCGTCCAGGGCCGTCACGGTGGCCGAGCCGGCCGCCCGATCAGCCTGCCGCTGGGCCAGTTCGGCGAAGAGTTGGTCGAAGGTCTTCATCGCCGCTGAGCCTACGGCGCGACGGCCTGGCTGCCCTGAACCGGGTGCTCCGGGGCAGCCGGCCGTGTGTTTAGCGGCGGCTGTCCTCATAGCCCGCTGATGCGGGGGTTGCGTCTGGGTGTTCGGGTCGGGTCGATCCAGGCCGGTGGGATCCCGTGCGGCTGGCGGTCGATCATCGTGCGGATCCATCCGCCGCGTTCGAGCTCGCGGTGGTGGAGGTGCAGAGGAGGGTGAGGTTGTCCAGGTCGATGGTGCTGCCGCCTGCCCAGGCGGTGATGTGGTGGCGTTGGCAGTGCCCGGGCACTAGTCGTTGTGGCCGAGCGGATAGCTCAACGTTGCGAAGCCTCAGCGAGGGACTTGATCGCCGCGGCTCTCGTCCTCAGCAACTTGGTCATGTAGGAGGTCAGGATCACGCGCATCGCGAGGCGGCCGAGAGGCCCGAGGGGCGCGACCAACTCCATCCTGTCTGTCATGCGCGTCGTCTGCGGGTCTATCGCCTCGAAGGTGTGTTCGTGGCGCAACTGGCGGAAAGGGCCGCGCACCTGTTGATCCACGAAGCGGTGGGGCCGGTCGAAAGCAGTGACACGACTGGTCATTCGCCACGTCAGACCGAGGTGCCTAGCGCGGAAGGTCACCTCATCGCCAAGGTCTAACTGTGGTAAGCCGCTGCTGGTTGTGGCCGTTTCGCCCGTTGCGGCCAAGGAGGCGCTGTGGGCATCCATGTCCAGTTTCAGGTCAAACAGGCGCTCGGGAGTGCACTGCACCAGCGTCTCGACCTCGATCACAGACGCTGGCACGTGGATAACGCTAGTCGCCGGTCGAGAAGGGTCAGCTGGTTCCCGCCGACCAGCGTCAGGTGGAGCTTCAGGCGCCGGCGTCGATGATCGCGGCCACCGGGCCACCGCCGTCAGGGCCCTGGTGCGCGGCCGACACCGAGACGAACACGGCCGGATCGCCGGTGACCGACGCTGCCACCCCGCCCACGGCAGCCTTGATCTGGCGGTGCCAGTGCACGTCGGAATCGTCCAGCATGGCGTTGCGCCGCCCCCGTACCGCGCCGTCCTGGCTGGCCTCGCACTTGAGGAAGACGTTCACCAGCCGGCCGTCGAGGTCGGAGCTGTGCGGGCGCTCGGGCAGCTCGAGCCCGGCATCGCGGATCGCGGCCCAGATGCCGTCGGCGTCCAGGGCGTCTGTCATCACGCCATGCCCGATCCGGTACCGGCCGCCGATGCCGCGGGCGTTGCCGACCACCACCACCTGGGCGCGGTCGAGTTCCACTCCTGAGGAGCAGGAGGCCACCGAGGAGAACAGCGACCGGTCGCGCATCACGTCGGCGTCGCTCGGCATCTCGATTTCCCCCAGCGCCACCGCGACGCCGAGCGCGGTGCAGCCGTTGGAGACGTCCATCGAGTGCAGGGTGTCCTCGGTGAAGACGTCATGGCCGCGGCTCTTGGCATCGCGGATGGTGTCGATGGTCAGCAGCGGCGTCTTGGTCTGGACGTAGTGCACGTCCGAGGGATCGGTGATGCCGGCCTTGGCCTTCGCCTCGGTGACGGCCGCCGCCACCTTGCTGATCATGGCGGTGCGCCCGATGTCCTCGGGCAGCAGCACCTCGCTCATAGCGAAACCCACCGTCAACCGGGGCTCATCGGTGGCCGGAGCCGAGGCCGGATCCACGGTGGCGAAGATGGTGGCGTGCGGGGAGATGATGCCGTCGGTGCCGCCGGACCACACGATCGGGATCTGCTTGACCTCCTCGGCGGAGCGGCTGCCGTGGGCCACGATCACCTCCCGGAAGGCGCGGTCGGCGATGATCCGGGTGTAGTCGTTGACACCGCCGTTGCCCTCGGTCTTGCCGATCACGGCGACGACCCGGTCGGCCTCGATCACCTTGTCCTTGATCAACGCCGTGAACTCGCTGGCGTCGGACACGCTGTGCAGCGCGACCTTGCGTACCTCGATCGGGTCGGGCATGTCGGGGATCTCCTGTCCGGTGCGGCTGGGCTTCGGTGCGGTTGGGCTTCGTGCGGCTGGGCTTCGTGCGGCTGGATTGTCAGGTGCGGCTGAACGGGTCGGGATGCACGATAGTGCCGGCCACACCGGCGAGCGCACCGGCTATCGCGTCCAGCGAGGTGATGGCCGCGGGCTGGCCGCTGCGGCGGACGAACCGGCAGGCGGCGATGACCTTCGGCTCCATGCTGCCGCTGGCGAAGGTGCCGCCGGTCACCAGGGATTCCAGGTCGCTCACTCCGATACCGGACAGCTCGCTCGCGCTGTCGGTACCCCAGCCGAGGACGACATGCTTGACGTCGGTGGCGATCACCAGCCGCTCGGCGGCCAGCGCACCGGCCAGCAGGGCGGCGGTCAGATCCTTGTCGATGACGGCCTCGACGCCCCGGTAACCGCCGGGAGTGCCGTCGGCCACCACCGGGATGCCACCGCCTCCGGAGCACACCACGGCGAAGCCCGCGGCCAGCAGCGCCAGCACGGCCGGCACGTCCAGGCACCGAAGCGGTTCCGGCGAGGCGACCACCCGGCGCCAACCCCGCTCGCCACGGTCCTGCCAGTGCTGGCCGTGGCCGATCATCACGGCGGCTTCGGCCTCGCTGAGGTAGCGCCCGATCGGCTTGGACGGCGCGCTGAAAGCCCCGTCGTCGGCCGCCACCTCGGTGCGCGAGACGACGGCCGCGACCGGTACGGCCGAGCCGCGGGCGGCCAGGGCCCGGCCGAGGGCGTTGAGGATCAGCAGGCCGATGGTCGCCTGGGTCTGGGCACCGCACCAGTCCAGCGGTACCGGTGGCACCACCGAGGCCGCCAGCTCGTTCTTGACCAGCAGGTTGCCCACCTGCGGGCCGTTGCCGTGGGTCAGTACCACCTGGTGGCCGGCGCAGATCAGCTCGGCGATCGGCTCGACGGCCACCTCGATGGCGGCCTGCTGGTCCTGCGGGCGGGCCGAGCCGTCGGGTGCGGTCATGGCATTGCCGCCCACCGCGATCACAACCCGCACGGCCGCCTGCCTTTCTGAGACCCTTTCGTTACTGCTAAGGGCTTATGTCCGATTTATAGTGATCTGACTAGCCTCTCGGGCTAGGTCAAGTGGTCGGGAGATTCCCGGCCGGTGGTCGTCAGGTCCCGAACAGTGTCGGACGAAGCGCGACTGCTTGGGGTTGAAAGGGAGAACTCTATGTTCAATGGCAGACGATGGCCGGTAGCAGGGCTGCTGGCCGGGGTGGCGGCGTTGGCCGTGGCCACGGTGACACCCGCTCAGGCAGCCGGCACGCCGGCAGGCAGCGCGAGCACCGTGAGCACCGTGAGCACCGCAGCGGCGACCTCCGGCGCGGGGCTCGCCTCGGCGTCCGGGTACTGGACGACCCAACGGATGGCGAATGCGCGCTCAGGTGACCTGCTGGCCCCGAAGCCCTCCGCCGCCTCGACGGCGCAGTCCACACCCCGGGGCGGCGTCCGCGGTTCGGTGGCGCCCTCGGCGGCGACCAAGCCGCTGCCGCAGAGCCAGGGTTCGGCGCGCTCGCGCTCCGGCGACGTGTCGACGATGGCCGTGTCGGCCTCGGCGACGGTGGGCCGGGCGTTCTTCCACAACCCCACGGACGGCCTGGACTACTCGTGCTCGGCGTCGGCGCTCAACAGCGGTTCCAAGGAACTGGTCCTGACCGCCGGGCACTGCGTGCACGGTGGCGCCGGTGGCACCTGGGCGACCAACTGGGTGTTCGTGCCGCTGTACAACTACGGCTCCCAGCCGTACGGCCAGTGGTCGGCCAAGTACTTCACCACCTTCAACTCCTGGATGAGCAGCTCCGACCTGAACCGTGACGTCGCCATGGTGACCATGTGGCCCAACGGCTCCGGCGCGCTGGTGAACGTGGTCGGCGGCAACGGCCTGGCCTGGAACTGGGGCTTCTACAACCCGGTCACGATTCTCGGCTACCCGGCGCAGTATCCCTACGACGGCGGCTGGCAGTGGGCCTGCCAGGGCACGACGACCCGGTTCGGCAGCGAGTACAAGGTCGCGTTGCAGTGTGGCTTCACCGGTGGCTCCTCCGGCGGCCCGTGGTTGCTGCAGTACGACAACAACACCGGCCTGGGCTATGCCAACGGCGCCATGTCGACCCTGGAGCCGTCCACCGGCTGGAACCGGGCCTCCTACTTCGACGACGCCGTCTACAACATGTACGCCTCGGTCGCCAACCTGACCTGATCCCGGCGCTGCGTCAGCCCGTCTCGGGCCTGGCCAGCAGCAGCTCGAAGATCGCCGCCTCCAGTGGCCGGCCGAGCTCCAGCGCCTGCAGCTGCGCCAGCCGGGTGGTCAGCGGCGCGTCGGCGATGGCCGCCTGGTGGGCGCGGGTCTTGACCAGATATTCCAGCTGGGCCTGGTGCAGGAGTGCGAACAGCCGCGCGTCGACGTCGTTGGCGGCAAGCCGGGGTCGCTCGCCAAGGCTCACCCGGATGGTCGCGGTGACCGGCACGTCCTCGACCCGCACGGTGGTACGACGCCCCACCTGTCCGGTATCGGCAGCAACCGGCTCGCCGTCCACCGTGACCGCGGGCTCGGTGTCCGCGCCGAAGGCGAGGAAGGTCAGCAGCCAGCTGCGCCGGTCCGGGACGCAGCCGGCATTGCCGCGTACCGGTGCCACCTCCAGGACGCCGCTGGCCTGATCGAAGGTGAGCGACGTGCCGGCCCAGCGCCCCGGTTCGTCGCCCGGCCCGATGCCGTCGTCCTCGATCAGCTCGAAGGCGCCGTCCTCCCCGACCACGACCAGCACCTCCAGCGCGGCCGGGTTGTCCGTGGAGTTGCCGGGCAGCGCGTCAGCAGCCAGCGGCACGATCGCCCCCGCGCGAGCGAGCACCGGAATGACGTCGGGCCCGCGGTGCAGCCGCATTTCCCGGCCGCCGTCATAGACCAGGTCGGTGAAGAGGTCGACCCAGGTGCCCGCCGGCAGCCAGGTGGTCACCGCACCGAGCAGCAGTTGCCGGTCGGCCGGGGTGGTGATCGGGGCGACCATCAGCTGGCTGCCGAAGGCGTACTGGTTGCGAGCCCGGTAGGCCTCCTCCGCCCACGGGTGCTCGTAGTACATCGGCGTCACCAGCGGCACACCCTCGCGGGCGGCCCGGTGGTTCATGGTGTGCAGGTAGGGCACCAGCCGGTGCCGCAGCCGCAGCGCGCTGGTCATGGCCCGTTGCGCCTGCGGGCCGAACTGCCAGGGTTCCTTGCTGGTGAACGGGCTGAGCACCGAGTGCAGCCGGTTGACCGGGGAGAAGACCCCCAGCTGTACCCAGCGGGTGGCCAGTTCGTCGTCCTTGATGCCGCCCATGTGGCCGCCGATGTCGTGACTCCACCAGCCGTAGCCGATGTTGGAGGCGGTCGAGGTGAACTCGGGCTGGAAGTCCAGCGACGCCCAGGTGGTGATGGTGTCGCCGGAGAAGCCCACCGGATAGCGGTGGCTGCCCGGGCCGGCGTACCGGGAGAAGGTCAGCGGCCGCCGGCCGTCCCGGGCGCTGTCGAGGAAGTGGAAGTGGTTGAGCATCCACAGCGGGTCGATGCCGGCGATCCGGCTGTGCGGGCCCTGTTGCCAGTCCAGCCACCAGAAGTCGACCCCCTGCTCCTCCAGCGGCCGGTGCAGGACGTCGAAGTAGGCCTGCAGGAAGTCCGGGTCGGTGACGTCGAAGGCGACCGGACGCTCGCTGGCCGGGTCGATCCCCATGGACTTCGCCATCGCCGGATAGGCATCCTCGTGGGCGCGGACGCCGTCGGCCGGATGGTCGTTGAGGGTCACCTTCAGCCCGCGCTCGTGGAGTTCGCGCAGGAATGCCGGCGGATCCTCGAACAGCTCGGTGTTCCAGGTGTAGCCGGTCCAGCCGCTGCCGTACTGAGGATCGATGTCGACCAGGTGCCAGTCCATGTCCAGCACCGCCACGGAGAACGGGATGCCCTCGTCGGCGAACCGGTCCAGCAGGCCCAGGTACTCCCCGGCGCTGTAGCGGTGGTAGCGGCTCCACCAGTTGCCCAGCGCCCAGCGCGGCAGCAGCGGTTGCGGCCCGGACAGCGCGTACAGGGCCTGCAGCGCCTGCCGATAGTCCCGGCCGTAGGCGAACAGGTAGAGATCCTGAGCCTCGCCCGATCGCGGGCTGACCCAGCCGTCCTCCTGCAGGACCAGGGTGCGTGAGTCGTCGATCAGGGCGTAACCGCCGCGCGACAGCACGCCCGGCTCCAGCGGCAGCCGGCCGTCGACCATGTCCAGGGTGCGGGCGGTGCCGCCGAGGTTGCCATCCCCGTCGGCCGGGTGGTCCCCGTAGCGCCAGACGCTGTGCCAGGTGCTCACCCCGCCACGGACCTGCACGCTGAGCCCCGACGTGGAGAACGGGCCACGGTCATAGACCAGCTGCAGCCGGTCGGTGAGCACCTCCAGGTGGGACTCGGTCTCGACCACCTCGAAGGCCGGCACCGGCAGCTCGCGATTGATCGCGAACGCCGAGGCCCGGTCTTCGAACACCCCGTCGGTGGCCCGCTCCAGGCGCAGCAGGCCCTCGGTCAGCACGGTGATCCGGTAGTCCGGCCCCTGCACGACGGCCCGCTGATCAGCGACCGGACGGCTGTTGAGGCGGTAGCGCTGATCCATTGCTTCTTTCTACTCCCACGCCCGGCCGGTCCTGACCCGTCTTGCCTGCCGGTCACGGCTCCGCCTGGTATCCGTGCGTTGATCACAAACTCCTTCCGTTATCGGGCTGTTCTTGCCGGGTTGGGTTGTCCGGAGAACGATCCCGTCGCAAACTTGAGCGGAAAGGCTCGAACGGCCAGTGAGAAGTCGCCGTAGATCTGACGTTGGGCTCAACCAGGACAGAAGCATGCGTTTGTACAACAGAGGGCTGCAGCAGGCAGCCATGCTCGTGATATTTCTCGTCGCGACCGGGTGTGGAAGGGCGGATTCGGCAGCACCGCACGATCAGGTGACTGTCGCAGCCGCTGCCGTCGGCCCGGTGGCCGGCGCCACCGCGGGGGCGGCTCCCGACCCGGCAGCCGCCCTGAACGCCGCGGCCGGCGCTTTCCCGGTATCGCCCGGCGCTTCGGTATCGCCCGGCGCTTCGGTATCGCCCGGCGCCTCGGCGGAGGGAGGCAGTTCGGCAGCGCAGGGCGCGTCGGCACGGGATGCCTCAGCCGCGCGTCCGATACCCGGCACAGACGCCGCGATCCAGCGCTGGTTCCTCGACAACGGTGCCGTGAAGGTCAGGTTCAACGACGCGCTGCTGCAAGCCGAGCGGGCGGTGGCCAGCGGTGATGTCACCGGCTGCCAGCAACTCGACGCGGCCGCTCGAGCGCTGTCCGCGCCGCTTCCCGCGCTGGAACGGCTCTCCCCGGCCGGGCAGAAGCTTGCCGCGACGATGCGGACTCCGCTGAGCACCTTCGCAGCCGCGGCCACCGCCTGTCTGGCCAAGGACTTCGCGGCCGCCCAGGTCGCGCTCGACTCGGGCGTCGTCCAGCAGGCCGATGCTCAGGAGACCGTCGACGAGATCCTGGACGGTGACCTGTGACCGCGCCCGGTCGCTACGCCGGCAGCTCCCGGCTGGCCGGCGGAATGCGGTTGGCCGGCCGAGCGCGTGCCATTGCCGTCCGGGCCGTGGGCTGCTCGGTGGCGGCGCTGATCCTGCTGGTCCTGGCGCTGTCCGCTGGTCCGACGACGGCCTCGGGTGCGACCCTGACGATCACAGCGGTGGCTGATGCCTATGTCCGATCGGACCAATCGGCGACGAACTTCGGCAAGGCGCCGCAACTGGCCAGCAATGGCTCCAGTACGACGACGATGATCAGTTACCTGCGCTTCGACGTCACCGGCCTGTCAGCGCCCCCGGCATCGGCGACGCTGAGCTATTACAGCCAGTCCACGGGCGTGACCAAGACCGCGGTGCACCTGGTCACCGGCACGTGGAGCGAGAGCACCCTGACCTACACCAACAGACCGGCCTACGGGACGACCATCTCTACCACCGATGTGCTGACCGCGGGCACCAGGGCGAGCGCCGATGTCAGCTCCGTGGTGACCGGCAACGGCAGCTATTCCTTCGCGCTCACCACTACGGCCACAGGCACCCGCTACGCCGACAGCCGCGAGGCCGCCAACCCCCCGCAGCTGCTGATCACCGAGAACAGCGTCACCCCGACTCCCACCCCGACGCCGACCAGCGCGGCGCCTACCGACACCGCGATCCCGACGCCGACGCCGACCAGCGCGGCGCCCTCCGACACCACGGCCGAGTC
>NZ_DASVQG010000240.1:0-2550 GCF_036389215.1 Jatrophihabitans sp. | reverse complement strand
CGAGATCAGACCCGTGGAGGCGTTGATGCTCAACCCGGCCGGCAGACCCGTCGCCGTCCAGGAGTACGGCGCGCTGCCGCCACTGGCCGACATCTGCAACGACTTGGCCGTACCCACCGTCCCCGACTGCGAACCCGGGTTGGTGACGGTCACGCCACCGGTGGTGGTGCAGGTGGGGTCAGCACTCTGAGCGGGGACGCTGACTGCGTCCCAGGCTGCCTTGACCTTGTTGAAGTTGGTGCAGTTGCCGGGGGTGAGGTTCTTGGCGGCGTTGAGGGTCTGGGTGCGGTACTGGCCGTAGGACATGTTCGTGGTCTTGGCCAGCATCGCGTTGTAGAAGATCTTGCCGGCGGTCTGGATGCCGATGCCGACGAGGTTGGTGGAGCCGTTGCAGGTGGTGCTGGTGGGCTGGCCGTTGGTGGGGTTGGTGCCCTCGGCGAGCAGGTAGAACCAGTGGTTGCCGGGGCCGGCGGCGGAGTGGGTCTCGGTGGTCGGGATGGAGCTGGAGTAGCAGTTCGGGTCACCGGCCAGCGACGGGTTGTACATGTAGCGGATCGGTCCCGAGCCGACCAGGTTGACCTCTTCACCGACCTGGTAGTCCGGCGGGTCATAGGCTGCGGCCTCGTTGGCGTAGGCCTCGGTCAGGGCGCCGAAGACGTCACCGGTGAACTCCGCGACGGCTGAGGAGCCGATGCCGCCGGGGGTGAAGTTGTCCACGGCGTGGCCGAACTCGTGGCCGATCACGTCCAGCTCGGAGATCCAGTCGCCGGCGTTGTTGTGCCCGACCGAGACGCTGGTGCCGTCCCAGTAGGCGTTGACGTCGTTGAGGCCCATGTAGATCGGGTAGCCGCCGCCGGAGCCGTTGATGCCGTTACGCCCCAGCCAGCTGCTGAGCATGCTCCACTCGTGCTGGACGTCGAACAGGGCGTCCACGCAGCCGGTTTCGCGGTTGCTGCCCACGCCGTTGCCCCACACGTCATCAGAACCGGACAGCACCGCCTTGCTGGTGAAGTCGCGGCAGGAGATGCCCGAGCGGATCGGGTCGGTCATCGTCCAGGTGGTGCTGGTCGGGTGGCTGGTGTCGATCGCCAGCGGGTTCGGGCCGTTCCACTTGCCGGTGCCCGAGCCCTCGCGGACCTCGTCGTAGGAGTAGGCCACCGCGCCGGTCTTGGCGTCGGTGAAGACGTGCAGCTTGCTCGGGGTCGCGCCGGCGTGGCTGGAGACCACCGTCTCGTAGGCCAACCGCGGGGTGCCCAAGGCCAGCACGACCTTACGGGCGCTGGAGACCGAGTCGACGGTGTGGCCCTTGACCTGCGCCCGAGCCGCGGCGGCGGCCTGCGCGCCGGTCTGGCTGGCGGCGGTGCTCACGTTGACGACCTTGTCCTGCGCCGTCGCGGTCGACAGCACCTGACCGGCGGAGTTGGTGACGACGACGAAGTCGCCGCCGTAGACCGGCAACCCCTTGTAGGTGCGGTCATAAGGCACGTACTGCAGGCCCTCCTTGGTGGAGATCACCGAGTGGGCGAGGAAGGCGTCGTCCTTGCTGGCGTGCAGCGAGGCGGGCCGGGAGGCGACCAGGCGGGCCGCGGATTGCGCGGCCAACGCGCTCGGTGACGCCTTGGGACTAGGCGCGGCGGTGGCCGGGCTGGTGGTGAGTGCGATACCGGTGACGGCGAGTGCCGCCAGCCCCGTGAGGCTCAGGATCGCGGTGGAGCGACGAGGTCGCTGGGGAAGAACCATGGATGGGTTCCTTCAGGGGTCGGTGAAACGATGGTGGGAAAAGGGCATGGCATGGATTCAGCACTACGGGCGCGCGCCTACACCGACTCTGTTCGACGGTTGGAAGGCCCCCCGCGCGGATAACTGCCCGTTACGGACCGTAGCGAGATTTGACACAGATTTCAATGGAAGTTCTTATATTTAAAGCCGTGTGAAGAGAGTGACGTGGGGGGCTGTTGGGATCTCGGCCCGGGCCCGGCTACGGCTGCCGTTTCGCGGGCGCGGATCCACCTGGCGACGGGTACTAGTCCCATCGTCTGATGGTGTGCGTACCGGGCAAGGGAGGAGAACTGAGTCAGACAGCTTCACCAGCCACTGGGAGATCGACATGAACCGCTTGTTCCTGCTGACCGCAACTGCGCTCACCGCCACCGGACTCGCCGCTGCGCCCGCGGTGGCGGGCTTGGCCCACAACCCGTCCTTCAGCCACCAGTTGCCGGTACGAGCGCCCAGCGACGCCCAGACCGTCGAGGTCGGCGACGATTCCACTCTCACCGTGCGGCCGAGCCCCTCGAGCGGCCAGGCGACCCGGGCCGCGTCATCGTCTGCCAGTCCGACCGCGACCCCGTCCCGATCGAGGACCCCCGAGCCGGGGGACGACCGTGGCGGTCGGACCTCGGAGCCGGGGGACGACCGCGGCGGTCGGACGTCCGAGCCGGGTGATGACCGTGGCGGCGCCACCCAGGAACCGGGGGACGACCGTGGCGGCTCCACCCAGGAGCCGGGGGACGACAACGGCGGCGCCACCCAGGAGCCGGGTGACGACAACGG
>NZ_DASVQG010000239.1:0-27677 GCF_036389215.1 Jatrophihabitans sp. | reverse complement strand
GTCATGAACAGCGTCGCGTCGCCGGCCCGGCCGACCGCGTGCAGGCCGCGCAGCGTGCCGGCGCCGGCGGTGACGCTCAGCCGGTCCCCCCGGAAGCGCTGCACGGCCAGCCGGGGCCGATCGGTGGGCAGCGCCAGCAGGGTCGGCGCATCGGCGAGGTGGGACGTCCAGTACTCCAGGTCGCCACCGTGCTCGTGCTCTCGCTGCCACAGCGCGTAGTCCGGGTACTGGACGGCGAGCTCGGGCAGTGGCGACGGCCGGCCCTGCAGGTACGCCGCGTACAGCTCGCCCACCTCGTGCACCAGGATGCCGATCGACCAGCCGTCGGCGACGATGTGGTGGACGTTGACCAGCCAGCGGTAGCGGTCCTCGGCCAGCTTCAGCAGGCTGGTACGCAGCAGCGGGCCGCTGGCCAGGTCGAACGGCGCCTGCGCGTCGGCCTCGGTGATCTCGCGGGCCCGGTCCAGCCGCTCGGCTGCCGGCAGCCCCGTCAGGTCGATCACCGGCATCGGCACCGGGGCCGCCGGCCGGACCAGCTGGCAGGGCTCGCCGTCGACGAGCGGGAACACGGTGCGCAGCGACTCGTGCCGGCGGGCCACCTCGGACACCGCGCGGTGCAGCGCCGCCACGTCGAGCGCACCGGTGAACTCGAACGCGGACGGGTTGTTGTAGAAGGGGTTTCCGGGTGCCAGCTGATCGAGGTACCAGAGCTGGCGCTGGGAGTGCGACAGCGGCAGCGGCGCGTCCGAGGCCGGCCGCCTGGTGATCCGCCCGGTACCGGCCGGCCGCTCGCCGCTCAGGATGGCGATCAGCTGCTGCTTGTGCCGCTTGAGCTCGGCGAGGCGTTCGGCGGTGAGGAAGCCCTTGGGCGCGGTACACCGCAGCTTGCCGTCGGCCACCTCGAGGCCGACTGCATGGCGGTTGAACAGCTCCAGCAGTTCGTAGGCGTTCATATCTCGATCTGTTCCATCTCGACATCGCCGCCGACATCGCTGGTGTCCACATCGCTGGCGTCGACAGTGCCGGTATCGGCACCGCCGGTGTCGGGGCCAGCGGTCCCCAGGTGATGGAGTGGGATGTCGCTTCCTCTGATACCGCCGGCCGGCCGGGGCGCCGGCAGGCCGCCCACCATCGAGTAGATCAGCCGGTGGGTCGGGCCCAGTTCCAGCAGCGGATCGAGTTCGGCCCGTTCCACCGAGCCGATGCCACACAGCCCCAAGCCCTGCTCGGGCGCGGCCATGGTCAGCAGCTGTGCCATCGCGCCGGCCTCGATCTGGCAGAAGCCGAGGCTTTCCGACCCGTACAGCGGTTCGATGGCGGCCAGGTCGGCGACCAGGAACAGCGCGAAGGCCGCCGCCGAGAACACCGGCCGGTTGACGAAGTAGTCATAGGCGTCCGGGCTCAGCGTCCGGCCGAGGCCCACCGCCACCAGCTGGTGCGCGCCGGGGTCGTAGTAGTAGGCGCCGCCGGCCACGCCGGCCACCCGCTCGGGCTTGACATAGAGGTAGGTCTGCACCGGGTAGCTGCTGCCGGCCGAGCCGTACAGGTACTTCCCCCGGCCGTCCAGCTCGCGCTGGGAGAGCCACGCCAGCAGCTCGGCCAGTGCCCGCGCCGGGACGGGCTCGGTGTCGAACTGCCGTACCGAGCGCAGCTCGCCATAGCGGCGGGCGAAGCGCGGATCGGTGGGTGCGGCCAGCGCGACGGCCGGCGCGCCGGGGTCGAAGCTGCGCCGGCCGAGGCCCGCTGCCTTGAACTCCTGGCGGGCCTGCGGGTCCTCCACGACGGCCGCGTTGGTCTGGGCGGCGATCGCCCGGGCGGCGATCTGCTGCTCGCGGTCGTGCCGGCGATACATCTCCAACAGCTCGGTCAGGGTGGGCTTGCGCATGAGCTGGGCCAGCTGCGGCCGGAAGCCCAGCTCGCTGGACAGCGCGTTGGCGATCCGCACCACATCGATCGAGGTGGCTCCGAGTTGCAGCAGGTTCGCATCCGCCGCGATGCCCGGCTGATCGAGCACGCCCTCGACGATGGCCACCAGCCGGGACTCGGCCGGCGTCCCTGGAAGCTGCTGTCCGGCCGGCTGCCCGCTTGCCGGGCCCGGCTCGGCCAGCCGGCTCCGGTCGACCTTCCCGTTCGCGGACAAGGGCAACGCGTCGAGGAAGGTGATGGTGGCCGGCACCATGTAGCCGGGAAGTTTGCGGGCCAGGTACTCAGCCAACTCCTTCGCCAACTCCTCAGAATGCACTCGCTCGCCGCTCCTGCCGCACGCGACCACATCGCTCGCGGCCACATCGCTCGCGACCGCATCGCTCGCGACCGCGCCGCTCGCCACCACATAGCCGGCCAGCCGCTTGTCGCCGTGCGCCTCGCCCCAGACCCGAACGGCGGCGGCCCGGACCGCCGGGTGTGCCTCCAGCGCCGCCTCGATCTCGCCCAGCTCGACCCGGTAGCCGTGCACCTTGACCTGGCCGTCCTCGCGGCCCAGGAACTCGATGTTGCCGTCCGGCAGCCGGCGGCCGAGGTCACCGGTCCGGTAGAGCCGCTCCCCGGTGTCCGGGTGGGTGATGAAGCTCGCCGCGGTGCGGGCCTCGTCGCGCCAGTACCCCATGGCCAGGCCGACACCGCCGATGTAGAGCTGGCCCGGCACCCAGGTGGGCCGTGGTCGCAGGGCGTCGTCGAGCACGTGGAACTGCTGGTTCGCCAGCGGCTTGCCGTACGGAATGCTGCGCCAGTCGGGATCGATCTCCCCGATCGGGTAAGTGATCGACCAGATCGAGGCCTCGGTGGCGCCGCCCAGGCTGTGCACCTGGGCCCCGGGCGCCAGCCGGCGGAACCGGCCGGGCAGCGCCAGCGGGATCCAGTCCCCGGAGAGCATCGCCAGCCGCAGCGACGGCGGCAACGCCCGGCTGCCCTCGGCGTACTCGACGAGCATGCCGAGCAGCGTCGGCACCGAGTTCCAGATGGTGACGCCGTGCCGGTCCAGCAGCTCGAGCCAGTGCGCCGGGTCACCAGCCAGCTCCGGCGCCAGGATCACCACCGCGGCGCCCGCGGCCAGGGTTGCGAAGAAGTCGAACACCGACAGGTCGAAGCTCAGCGAGGACAGCGCCAGCACCCGGTCGGCCGGCCCGACGGCGAACCGGGAGTTGATGTCGAGCAGGGTGTTCACCGCGCCCCGGTGGTCGATCATCACGCCCTTGGGTTGCCCGGTGGAGCCGGAGGTGTAGATGACGTAGGCCAGGTCCTCCCCGGTCCGGGGCACCGGCTGCCAGTCCGGGCCGCCGTCGCCGCAGGAAGCCTCATCGACCACCAGCGGGGAAACGCCCGCAGGCAGCGGCGCGGTCTGGCCGGGCTGCACCAGTACCAGCCTGGACTCGGTCCGCTCCAGCAGGTGGGCCACCCGCTCGGCCGGCAGCGCCGGGTCGATCGGCAGGTAGGCACCGCCGGCGTACAGGACGGCCAGGGTGGCGACCACCTGCTCCCAGCCGCGCTGCATGCTGACCGCGACCAGCTCGCCGGGCCGCACCCCGGCTGCCTGCAGCCGCCCGGCCAGCTGCCGCGCCTCGCGGTCCAGTTCGGCGTAGCTCAGCTGCCGGTCCGGGGCCAGTACGGCGATCGAGTCCGGGCTGGCCTGCGCCTGGCGCTGGAACGGCTCGTGCAGCAGTGGCAGCTCTGTCGCAAGCGCTTGACCGGACGGCTCCAACCGGGCCAGCGGCAGCAGCTCCGGCACGGTGGCCTGCCAGGCGGCGGGATCGGCCAGCCGCTGCAGCACCGAGCAGTAGGCGCCGAACATCTCGGCGACCAGGCCCTCGCCGAACAGCTCGTCGATGCTGTCCCAGTTGAACTGCAGCCGGCCCTGCACCTCGAACACCGTGTGGTCGATCCAGACCTGCGGGGTCTGGGTGATGCTGTGCACCGTCTCGCCACCCAGGGCCCGGGCCAGGTCCCCTTCGGTGAACTGGCTCTGTCCGGGAGTGTTGTCGGCCATGCCCACCGTGCTGTTGAACACCACCGGCATCGCGCCCGGCTGGGTGCCACGAGCCTTGGACAGCTCGCGCACCACCAGCACGCCGCTCATCGCCGAGTGGTCCATGTCCTGCCAGAGCCGGTCCTGGATCGCGCGGGCCTGGTCGGCGAAGCCGGCGCCGGCCGCCACCTCCACCTCCACCAGCACCAGCGAGGTGAAGTCGCCCAGTACCGAGTTGATGTCGGGGTGCAGCGGCAGCCGGTTGAACAGCGGCAGGCTCAGGGTGAAGCGGGGCTGCCGGCTCCACAGCGCCAGCACCTGGGCGAACGCGGTCAGCAGCAGCGTCGAGGCGGTGACGCCGTGCCGGCCGGCGATCGCCTTCAGCGCGCTCCACTGCTCGGCCGGCAGCACCTGCTGGTAGCGGGTGAAGTGCGGTCGCTGGATGCTCTCGGGCTGGCGTGCCAGCGGCAGCTCCGGCGCACCGGCAAGGCTCTCGGCGCGCTGCTGCCAGTACCGCCGGGCGCGCTGGTAGCGCGGGCCCTCGCGCAGCGACCGCTCGGCCAGCACGCAGTCGCGGAAGGTCACCCGCACCGGCGGCAACTCGGCGTCCGGGTCGGTGTAGAGCTGGGCCAGCTCGCGCTCCAGCAGGTCGGTGCTCGCGGCGTCGAGGATCAGGGCATCGGTGCTCAGGTGCAGCCGGACCTCGCCGTCGAGCAACGTCACGGCGAACTCGAACAGCGGCCAGCGGCCGGCGTCCAGCAGCTGGTGCGACATCCGGTCCCGGATCTCGGCCAGCCGGCGGGCCGCCTCCGCCGGCTCCAGGCGGCGCAGGTCGTGCCGGGCCATCCGGTACGGCGGCACCGCCGCCAGCACCCGCTGGGTTCCGTCGGCGGCGAACACCGCGCGCAGCATGTCGTGCCGCTCGATCAGCCGGTTGAGTGCCCGGCTGAACCGGTCGGAGTCGAACTCGGGCAGCCGGATCTCTTCATAGCCGTGCGCGCCGACCCCGCCGAGGCCCATCGAGGACTCGCGGCCCACCCAGTACGCCTGCTGCATGTCGGTCAGGCCGAACGGCTGGTAGCGCCCGGCCGGGTCCGGCTCCAGCCGCGGCAGCACCAGGGCGACGTCCCGGTCGTCGCCGTCCCTGCCGTCGTCGCCGGCGGCGTCGAGCTCGGCGGCGAGGCCGGCCAGCACCGGGTGCTGGAACAGCGTGCGCAGGCTCAGCCGCGCCGGCATCCGCTGGTTGATGGCCGCGATCAGCCGGGTTGCCAGCAGCGAGTGCCCGCCCAGGGCGAAGAAGTCGTCGGCGATCCCGATCCGGTCCCGGCGCAGCACCTCGGCCCAGATGGCGGCCAGCCGGATCTCGGTGTCGGTGCGCGGCGGCTGGTAGCCGGCCTCGCTGCCGGACCGGTCCGGCGCGGGCAGCGCCCGGCGGTCCAGCTTGCCGTTCACCGTCAGCGGCAGCCGGTCCAGCCGCACCCATCGGGTCGGCACCAGATGGCCGGGCAGCCGCTGCGCCAGCTGCTCCCGGACCGTCTCGACGGTGGCCGAACCGGCTTCCGAACCGGCTCCCGAACCGGCTCCCGAACCGGCTGCCGAACACACGATGTAGCCGACCAGGTGCTTCTCGCCCGGGTCGTCCTCGCGCACCAGCACGGCCGCCTCGCGCACCCCGGGAAGGGACAGCAGCGCGCTCTCCACCTCGCCCAGCTCGACCCGGAACCCGCGCACCTTCACCTGCCGGTCGGCACGGCCGGTGTAGTCCAGGCTGCCGTCGGGCCGCCGTCGGACCAGGTCGCCGGTGCGGTACATCCGCGAACCGGCCGGTCCGAACGGGTCCGGCACGAACCGCTCGGCGGTCAGCCGCGGCCGGTGCAGGTAGCCGCGGGCCAGGCTCTCCCCCGCTATGTAGAGCTCGCCGACCACGCCGACCGGAACCGGTTGCAGCCGGGCGTCCAGCACGTACAGCCGGGTGTTGTCCACCGCCGTCCCGATCGGCGGCAGCGCCGGCCACTCGTCGGCGTCGGCGCAGCGCAGCACCTGCTGGCTGGCCACGTGCGTCTCGGTCGGCCCGTACTGGTTGTAGAACTGCGTGCCACCCAGCCGCCGCAGCCAGGACCGCAGCTCGTCGTTGACCTGCAGCGCCTCGCCGGCAGTGACGACCTCGCACCCGGAGGCCGGCCCGGGCAGGCTGTCGTCTGCCAGGCCCGCGGCCTGCTGCAGCACCGCGACCGGCAGGAAGGCCCGCTGCACGTCGTGCTCGGCGAGGAAGCGGTCGAGCCGGTCCAGCTCCTGGTGACTGCCGCCGGGCATCAGCACCAGGGTGGCGCCCTGGCACAGCGTGCTCCACACCTCCTGGAACGAGACGTCGAAGCTGATGGACGCGAACTGCAGCACCCGGGTCGCCGGCCGTCCGCCGGCGGTGCCGCGGCTCAGCTGCCACTGCACCATGTTGTCGGCGCTGCGCCAGGTCTGGGCCACGCCCTTGGGCTGTCCGGTGGAGCCGGAGGTGTAGAGGACGTAGGCCAGCTGCTCGGGCAGCCGGTGCACCGCCGGGTCCTCGACCGGCGCGCCGGCCCACGTCGCGGAGTCGGTGTCGAGGCAGAGCACCGGCAGTGAGCCCAGCGCCGCAGCCGAGTCCAGCGCCGCAGCCGAGTCCAGCGCCGCGGCCAGCGTCGCCCGGGTGCTGCTGTCGGTGAGCAGCAGCGCGGGCCGGCTGTCGCTGAGCGCGAAGGCCAGCCGCGGCACCGGGTAACCGGAATCCAGGGCAAGGTAGCCGGCGCCGGCCTTCAGCACGGCCGCCAGGGCGACGATCAGTTCAGGGCAGCGCGGCAGGCAGATCGCGACCAGGGAATCCGGCCCGACACCGCGGCTGCGCAGGTGGTGGGCGAGCTGGTTGGCGCGGGTGTCCAGCTCGGCGTAGCTCAGCCGCTCGGCGCCGGATTCCACGGCGACGGCGTCCGGGGTGGCGCTGACCTGTGCCCGGAACAGCTCGGCGATGGTGTGCTCCACCGGCCGCTCGGTCCGGTTCCAGTCGTGCACCAGCCGCCGGCGCTCGGCGGCGTCCACCAGGGCCAGGGTCGCGGCGGGCTGGGCCGGCCGGTCGGCCAGCTCTGCCAGCGCCTGGCGCAGGTACCCGGCGATCCGGCCGGCGGACTCCGGCCCGAACAGCCCGCTGGCGTATTCCAGGGTGCCGGCGATCCGGCCGGCCTCTTCGCCCAGGGACAGCGTCAGGTCGTACTTGGCCACCGTGCTCGGCGAGCCGAGCGCCCGCACCTGGATGCCGGGCAGCTCCAGTGCGGCGTTCTCGTTGTTCTGCCAGGCGAACAGCACCTGGTACACCGGCGCGTGCGCCAGGCTGCGGGCCGGGTTGACCAGCTCCACCACCTGCTCGAACGGCAGGTCCTGGTGTTCCAGCGCGGCCAGCGTCACCCCGCGGACCCGGTCCAGCAGCTCGGCGCCGGTCGGGCTGCCGGCCAGGTCAATGCGCAGCGCGAGGGTGTTGACGAAGAACCCGATCAGGCCCTCGAGCTCGGCCCGCCGGCGATTGGCGGTAGGGGTCCCGATCACCACCTCGTCCTGGCCGGACAGCCGGCTGAGCACCAGTGCCCAGCCGGCCAGCACGGTCATGAACAGGGTGCAGCCGCAGCGCTGGCTGAGTGCCTTGAGCGCGGCGGTGAGCTCGGCGTCGAGTTCCACCGGCAGCTGCCCACCGCGGTAGTCCTGCTCGGCGGGGCGTGGTTTGTCGGTGGGCAGTTCGAGCAGCGCCGGCGCGCCGGCCAGCGTGGATGTCCAGAACTCGGACTGCCGCCGCAGCACGGCACCGGAGAGCCACTGGCGCTGCCAGGCGGCGTAGTCGGCGTACTGGACCCGCAACGGCGGCAACGGATCGGGTTCGCCACGGTGCCGGGCGGCGTAGAGCACGCCCAGCTCGCGGGCCAGCACGTCCATCGACCAGCCGTCGGACATCACGTGGTGCAGGGTGAGCAGCAGGACGTGCCGGTCCGGGGCGAGCACCACCAGCCGGCCGCGGGCCAGCGGGCCCCGGGCCAGGTCGAACGGGGCGGCCGCCTCCCGCTGCCGGATGCTCGCCAGCCGGCCGGCGGCGTCGGGCTCGCCGGTCAGGTCCTCGATCCGCAGGTCGAATCCGGTACCGGCCGGGTCGATCTGCTGGACCGGTGTGCCGGAGCCGGCCACCAGCCGGGTGCGCAGCGGCTCGTGCCGGGCGGTCAGCGCGTCCAGCGCCCCGGCCAGTGCTGCCCGGTCCAGCGGGCCGTCCAGGCTGAATGCCTCCACCACGTGGTAGGCCTCGCTGCCGCCCTCCAACTGGGCCAGGAACCACAGCCGCTGCTGGGCGAACGACGGCGCCAGCGGCGCGTCCCGGTCCACCGTGGCGATAGGTGGCAGGGCGGCATCTTCGGTCGGGTGCTCGGCCAGCCACTCGGCGAGCGCCGCCACGGTGGGGGCGGTGAACAGCGCCGTGGCCGGCACCTCGCGTCCCAGCACCTCCCGGATCTTCGACACCACCCGGGCGGCCAGCAGCGAATGCCCGCCGAGGGCGAAGAAGTCGTCGTGCCTGCCGACCCGCGCGACGCCGAGCAGCTCGGTGAAGATGGCGGCGAGCCCGGTCTCCAGCGGCCCGACCGGCTCCGCGTGCTCTCCCTGGCCGAAGGCGTGGGCGTCCGGGGCCGGCAGCGCCTGCCGGTCGACCTTGCCGTTGGGCGTGAGCGGCCAGGCGGCCAACCGCACGCACGCGGCCGGCACCATGTGCCCGGGCAGCGCCTGCGCCAGCCAGTCGCGCACCGCGCCGGGGGTCGGCTCGCCGGCACTGTTCTCTCCGGCACTGTCGTTCTCGCCGCCGTCAGCCACACCGTCGCCGGCGCTGTCCCCGGTCAGGTAGTAGGCCACCAGCTGGCGGTCCCCACCGGGTGCCGTGCGGGGGACCGCCACCGCCTCCCGGACCCCCGGGCAGGCCGCCAGCCGTGCCTCGATCTCGCCCAGCTCGATCCGGAAGCCGCGCACCTTGACCTGGTAGTCGTTGCGGCCCAGGAATTCCAGGTCGCCGCCTGGCAGCCATCGCGCCAGGTCACCGGTCCGGTACAGCCGCTCGCCAGGGAAGAACGGACTGGCCAGGAAACGCTCGGCAGTGAGTTCCGTCCGGCCGAGGTAGCCGCGCGCCACCCCGGCGCCGCCGATGTACATCTCACCGGGCGCGCCCTCGGCCACCGGCCGGCCGGCCTCGTCCAGCAGGTGGATCCGCACTCCGGGCAGCGGCCGGCCGATCGGCAGCCGGTCCTGCTCGGCGGGCTCAGCGGGCAGCAGGTAGTGGGTGCTGTCGATGCAGGCCTCGGTGACGCCGTAGGCATGCACGATCCGTACCGCGGGGCCGCACAGCCGCCGCAACCGGGCAGCGCTGGCGGCCGTCCAGACGTCGGAGCCGCAGACCACCGTCCGCAGCGCCGGCAGCGGCGTGCCCGCACTCTGCCAGAAGTCCAGCAGCCCGTTCAGGACAGCGGGGACGAAGTCGGCGAAGCCGATGTCGCTGTGCCGCATCAGCGCGTGCAGGCCGGCGCCGTCGAGCAACAGCTCGGGCGGGCAGAGCACCAGCCGGCCGCCGAAGCCGAGGGCGCGGACGAGGTCGGCGGTGAACACGTCGAAGGAGAAGCCCGCCATCTGCAGGTGCGCCAGGCCCGGTCGCAGGTCCAGTTGCCGTTCCCAGGCGCCGGCGATGGCGGCCAACTGGCCGTGCTCCACCAGGACCGCCTTGGGCTGCCCGGTGGAGCCCGAGGTGTAGATGACGTACGCCAGGTGCCCGCTGTCCACGCCGATCGCCTGCGGGTCGAAGCCCTCGGACGGGGCGCCGGCCCAGGCCGCGGCGTCGGTGTCGAGGTGCAGGACCGGGGTGCCGGCGGGCAGCGCCGCGCGCAGGGTGGCCGCGGTGGCGCTGTCGGTGATCAGCAGGGCGGGCTCGCTGTCCCGCACCAGGTAGCTGAGCCGTTGGGTGGGGTAGCCGGGATCCAGGGGCAGGTAGGCGCCGCCGGCCTTGAGGACGGCGAGCAGGGCGATGATCAGCCGCGGGGTACGGGGCAGGCTGATGGCGACCGGGATGTCGGGTCCGACCCCGAGGCTGCGGAGGTGGTGCGCGAGCTGATTGGCCCGGGCATCGAGCTGGGCATAGGTCAGCTGCTCGGTGCCCGATTGGACGGCGATCGAGTTCGGGCGGGCGGCGACCTGGGCGGCGACGAGTTGGAGAAATGAGGGGGACTGCTCACTGCCGTGCAAGACCGATGCTCCCCCTCTCCGCCTCTTCATTATTGCCTGGACGTCCGAAGATTTCGGAGTCGTTTCCGCCACTTTTCAGCCGGCCCGGTTGTGACTGCGCGTCGCGTGAAATTCTTTGTCGCAGACGCGACATGTCAGTCCTCGGTCATCGCCTCGATCAGGCTTGCCGGGCGCAGGTCGGTCCAGTGCTGCTCGACGTAGTCAAGGCACTCCTGCCGGCTGGCTGCCGGCAGGGCGATCGTCCAGCCTGCGGGCACGTCGGCGAACGCGGGCCACAGCGCGTGCTGCGACTCGTCGTTGACGACGACGAGGTAGCGGGCATCGGGATCCTCGAACGGGTTGCTCATGGCCGCGGTGCACGCGCGCGGTGTCGGGGGCGGGCACCGGAGGATGCCCGGGTGGGCAATGACGACGTACCGGTCGTCAATGGAGTGTGAGGTGAAGCCATGGCGGCGAGCATAACCTCAGCTGCCAGTCATCGAAAACGGCTGAGATCTGCTCCGGTGCACGTCGACCCGTACCGGACGATTGCCGTTTTCTGTCGAGTGCCGCGTCGTTTCGGGTGATGGCATCGCACAGATTGCATTTCTCATCAGATGGACAAGCCGGCCCGTCGAGCCACGAAATTCCGCTGGGGTCGTCCAAGAAATGCCCGTCGAGTTCGGCCATATGGCGGCGATGATGAGGATGAGGTCCACGCAGTCACCGCACGGCGGTCTCGCGCAGGTGCGCAGTGATCCGGACGACGGACCGATCGAGTTCCGCCTTTCTTTCCGGAGGATGTCGATGCGCAGATCACCGCGATAGCCGTGGCCGGCACGCACCGGCCGAGTCTCTCCGCCGGGTTCTACGACTACAGGTACCGAGGTGCCTCGCTTCACCGTCAAGGCGATCCGCGCGTCTCGAATAACCCGCCCTTTCACTATGGGCGCGCATTTGCGCCTATAGTGAAGGACGAGGGGGAGGGCGACTCGTGGACGAGTCCTGGTTGTCAGTTACTGAAGCAGCGGAGCGGCTGCAAGTCAGTACCGCCCACGTGCGTCGGCTCATCGGCGAGGGGGACCTGCCGGCCGCCCGGATGGCGGGAGCCTGGTTCATCGACCCGGCTACCATCGCCCGCCGCCAGCAGCGCGCCGCGCGGCCCGGTCGCGCCCTGAACCCGTCGGTGGCCTGGCGGTTGTTGCTGCTGCTCAACCAGCGAGGCCAAACCCTCGCCGGCGTTCCGGCGGAGGACGACGGCCACGCGTGGGAAGGGCTCTCTGACGTGCAGCGACACCGACTACGGTCCCTGCTCGCCGACCTTCCCGACGGGCCGGTGCTCGCGTCCCTGCTCCGGGGCCGTGCGCAGCGCCAGCTGATGCGCGCTCACCCCGGTGTCCTCGACCGGCTGGCCGTCGACGGCCGCGTCCGGCCCGGCGCCGGCCGTGCCGCCGCCGCTCGGGGCGCCGGCCTGGCGGCCGGCGGACGTGAGCTGCTCTACATCTCCGCCGCCGACGTCGCCGACGTGCGGGACCAGTATCGGCTGCAGCCTGACCCTGCGGGCAATGTTGAGCTCGCGGTCATCCCAGCCGCCGTCCCGGACGAGCTGATGCCCGCACCGGGAGAACCGGTGCCGTTGAGCGTCGCATGGGTCGATCTGCTCGAGGACCCGGACGCTCGTGCATCCCAAGCCGCACGAGACTGGGTCAATCGCATGCGTTCCGTCGCCGCGAGTGCAGCCGCCAGATGACCTCACCGGATGTGGTCGCTGTACTGGACCGGCTGACCCCGGCGGCCGAGGACGGCTGGCACCTGCTGTTCGACCTCGCCGAAATCGACACCCGGTCCTGGATGCTCGTCGGCGGCCAGATGGTCTCACCTGCTAGATCGACCAGCTGACCTCGGACCAACTGATCGGAGACAGGTATGAATCCTCTCGGAGTGCACGCCCTGGTCTGGGTCGGCGACTGGAGCGAGAAGTCCGCCCGGTACGCCATCGAGTCGACTCGTGAAGTCGGCTTCGACCTCATCGAGCTGGCGCTGCTCGACCCGGCAGCGACCGACGTCGCCATGACCAGGCGGCTGCTCGAGGACAACGGGCTCGGCGCCACCGCCTCGCTCGGCCTGGACTTTGAGACCGACGTGTCGAGTGAGGACCCGGCGATCCTCGCCCGGGGACGCGACCGGCTGGCGGCCTCGCTGGAGGTGGCGCACGGGGTCGGGGCTACGCACTTGTGCGGGGTGCTCTACTCCGCGATGGCCAAGTACTCGCAGCCGGCGAGCGAGCTGTCCCGCCAGAACAGCGTGCAGGCGATGGCCTGGCTGGCCGAGCAGTGCGCGGCAGCCGGGGTGACGCTGGCACTCGAGGTGGTCAACCGGTACGAGACGAACATCGCCAACACTGCGGCGGAGATGCTCGCGTTCATCGACCAGACCGGGGCTGACATCGGCGTGCACCTGGACAGTTACCACATGAACATCGAGGAGAACGGCCTCGTCGAGCCGGTCGAGCAGTGCGGGTCGCGGCTGGGCTACGTGCACATCGGCGAGTCGCACCGTGGCTATCTCGGCACCGGGAACGTCGACTTCGACTCGCTGTTCGGGGCGATTCGAGCCAGCGGCTACACCGGTCCGGTGACGTTCGAGAGCTTCTCCTCGGCCGTCGTGCATCCGAGCCTCAGCAACGCTCTCGCGGTGTGGCGCAACCTCTGGCAGGACGGCCGCGACCTCGCGGCCCACGCGCACGCCTTCATAGCGCAACGACTGCAGCCCTGACGGGCCCACCGCAGCCTGAGTGCGTCGACGTCGTACGCGGATCGGCGGGTCTGTCAGCCTGATCGTCGCCACATAGCTTGTAGCGGATACAGGACTTGATCAGTCGTTGAGATCTCTGCGCATGATCGGCCGGGTGGGCGCTCTTCGCGTAACCACCCTGAAGCCGGCTCGAGTGAACGCGCTGGTCGTGCCGGGAAAGATGTTCCTGGTCGCGCCCTCGGCCTCGGTGTCGATCGGGTAGCTCTCGAGAGCGGGGGCACCCGCGGTTCGTGCGTAGTCGACGGCACCATCGATCAGTGCTGCCATCACGCCCTGGCCGCGGAATCCGCGGCGAACGTAGAAGCACGGCAGCGACCACACAGGCAGATCGTCAACCTGACCGAGATCGCGCTTGCTATCGAGCCACGGCAGTTCGCGGCGTGGGGTGAGGCGGCACCAGCCAACCGCGGTACCGGACTCATCGAGTGCCAGCAGCCCTGGTGGCGGCCCGGTCATGACACTCGATCGCAGCTGGTCCTTGTTCTGCACCCGAGGTCGCCTGTGGTAGTCCGCACCAAGGATCCAGTACATGCACCAGCAGCCGTTCGACGCGCCACTTCGGCCGAACAGGTCCTCCAGCGCCGGCCACATCGCGGGCTCCACCGGTGCCACAGTTGCGACTCTCATCAGCCCAGTGTCCGCGAGGTGGCCTGGATCGTCAGGACTGGCGGTCGTAGCGGGCTGCCGCGCCGCAGGTCTCGCAGCGGAACACCCCGTCCCCGGCCGGCGCCAGCTCGCCGTGTCCGACGCAGGTAGGCACCCCGTCGGCCGACAGCACGACGTTGCCGATGCCGACGTCCCAGCCGCCCTCGACGTCGACCAGTCGACCGGCCGAGCCGCCGGTGCCCTGCCGCGCCTGGTGCAGCGCCCGCACCACCGCGATGGTGGCGGTGACGAGCCGCGACCCCGGCGTCCAGCCTTCGAACGAGTTCGCGGCCGGCACGATCGGCTCGTCACCGCGCATCCGGATCACCAGTTCGCGGTGCTCACCGGTGCCCAGCGCGAAGGTCAGCGAGTAGCAGCCGGGCTCGGCGAGAGCCTCGATCTTGGAAAGCAGCGGGTCCACCCCGCCAGTTTTCCAGACAGGCTGAGAAATCAGTGCTTGCCACGGGTGATCGTGGGCGTCGGCTTGCTGGTCGGACGGCCCGCGGGGGTGGTATGGGGAGCCGGATGCGAAGGCTTCACCGCGGTCTTGCTGGGCTTCGGCGACGGCCTCCCCTCCGGATCCGTCCGCCTCGGCCTCGGCGCCGCTGCTGGCGCGCTGCTGGCGCGAAAAGCGAAGATGGCTTGCGACGACGACGCCGCAGGCGCGCCGAGAGGGGTCGTGAGGGCCGGGGCCGATCCCGTCGGACTCGGCGTCGACGAGCTGGCCGGTCCGCGGCTCAGAGATGCGGAGGTCCTCGACTGGGACGGGCTCGCCGGCACAGTTCCAAGCGGTCCACTCGGCGCGGCAGCCCGCTGATCCGGCCCGGGAGTCGGGTCCTGCCTGGGAGACGGGTCCGGCCGGATGGCGGGCGAGAGCATCATCACGGCCGCAACGACGGCGGCCAGCACGACCCCCGCCACCACTGCCAGCACCCCAACCGCGCTGCCGCTACGCCTGCCGGCACCAGACGTCCCCCAACCGGATCCCGCGGCGCGGCGGGCCGGCACGTGGCGGTGGCTGCCCGCCCGTGAGATGCGCCCGCGCACCAGGGCCAGCGACGCCAGCCCGATCAGTGCGATCGAGCACAGCAGGACATCAGCGCGCACGAGGGCTTGTCCGGTCAGTCGCAGACTCGGTCACCGATCGATCGTAACGCCGCCCAGCCCGCCCTCATGACGCCCTCTGAGCCACCCTCTGAGCCGCCGTGAGCCGTCCGTGAGCCGCTGTGCTCGGAGAGCCACCCAGCTCTGCTCACTCGCGGTCCGAGAAGCGCTCCCACGCAGATTGCCTGGTCATATCCAGCGCTTCACCGATCCGCGCCCAGGACACCCCGCGGCTGCGGACCCGGCGCACCCAGGTGGTCAGGCTGCCTTCTACCTGGCCGGCGACCGCGGCGATCTTGGGCAAGTGGTCGAGCAGTTGCTGGTCGGTCATTCCCTGCCAGTACGAAAGCTCGGGCGGGGCGTCCCCGGCCGACTTCGCGTCCGAGTCCAGGATCTCGTTGCAGAGCTGCACGCACTCGTTGCAGATGTAGATGCCGGGGCCGGCGATGATCTTGGACACCTCCTGCTCCGGCTTGGCACAGAACGAGCAGGCAATGGCGGCGGCAGTGGCTGGCTCAGCAATCACGGCATAGCTCCAAGGGGTGTCAGGCTGATCCTGACATCCTGTCAGGAGCACCCTGACACGTCAAGTTCCCTAGGGTCAGTTCACGGGGGCGACGGAATCGCGGGACCGGCGCGCACGCGGGAGCGGGCGCACCAGCAAACCGAACGGGCCGGCGAGCCTGCGCAAAGCCCCGGCGCGCTGCGGTGAGCTCAGCCGCTGTCGCAGCAGCGGTACGCCATCGCCGCTCAGGTCGTCGAGCACGGCGACCCGTCCGCCGATGCCCAGCAGCAGCGTCTCGGCAGGCCCCCGTACCGACGCCCCGGTGCCCTGGTCCCAGCCGGTGTCGGTGGCGGTGAAACGCAGTCCGTCCAACCGCGAGCCCATCGCGAACCCGGGCGAGGCGCGGGAGGTCAGGTGGTGGAACGCCACCGACAGCCGGTATTCGGGAATGTCGCGGGCAATACCGAGTGGAATGCGGATGTCGAGATCGTGCAGCACGAGATCGCTCAGCACCGGGTCATAGCCCGACCGCGGCACCGTGAACCGCGAGCCTGCCCGCCGCCGCAACACCTCGATGATCTCGTCATCGGACCTACGCGCCGCCCGCCGCGTCAGCCACAGGTTGACCCGGTCCATGTCGGCGGCAGTGGCCGCGATGCCTATGTACAGCTTGGCCTGGCCGAACCTCAGCAACGTGGTCAGGTGGGCCGCCACGTCGTGGACCGTCCACCCCTGGCAGAGGCTCGGCGTCCGCAGCTGGTCGGGGGTGAGCGTGCTGAGCAGATCCGCGCTGTGCCTGCGTTCGTCCACAATCATGTCGTAAACCCGCATTTCGCAATGCTAAGGGCGTGGTCGTGGCCGGCAATCTCACATCGTGCGAGTTACCCAGCTGGATCACCGAAAGGTCGCCGACAGCCCGGCGAGCACTGGCCCGGCCGGCCCTCTGACCCGCTCCGCGTATGTCAGAACGGGTCGAGGACCCCGGTTTTGCTAGCGTGGCTTCATGCAGCCCGACCTCGCTGGACCTCCCGACGGGCTCGACGACGCCGGGAACCGGCCACCCGCCGCAACCGACCGGCTGAAGATCGGCGTCCTGGTGGTGGCGTTCAACGCCGAGTCCACCCTGCAGGCGACCCTGGACCGCATCCCGCAGGACATGCTCGCCAGGATCGACGAGATCCTGATCTGTGACGACGCCAGCCAGGACCGGACGGTCGATGCCGGCCTGGCCTGGCGGGAGGCCAACGGCGCGATCCCCACCACGGTGATCCGGCACGTCAGCAACCTGGGCTACGGCGGCAACCAGAAGGCCGGCTACCAGCTGGCCCGCGAACACGGCCTGGACCTGGTGGTGCTGCTGCACGCCGACGGCCAGTACGCCCCGGAGGCGATGGCCGACCTGGTGGCGCCACTGGAGCGAGGCGAGGCCGACGCGGTGTTCGGCTCCCGGATGCTGGAGCCGGGCTCGGCGCGCGCCGGCGGCATGCCGCTCTACAAGTACCTCGGCAACCGGGTGCTCACGACCTTCGAGAACAGGCTGCTGCACTCCAAGCTTTCGGAGTTCCACTCCGGCTACCGGGCCTACCGGGTGTCGGCGCTGGCGGAGCTGCCGATCGGGTTCAACACCGACGACTTCGACTTCGACACCCAGATCATCATCCAGCTGCTCGACGCCGGCAGGCGGATCGTGGAGGTGCCGATCCCGACCTACTACGGCGACGAGATCTGCTACGTCAACGGCGTGAAGTACGCCCGGGATGTGGCGCGCGACGTGCTGCAGTACCGGCTGACCAAGGTCGGCATCGGCACCCACCGCTGGGTGCCGGCCGATCCGGAGTACGCGGCCAAGGAGGGCGAGGGCACCTCGCACACCGTCATCACCGAGATGCTGGCGGCGATGCCGGCCGGCCGGGTGCTCGACCTCGGCTGCTCCGGCGGCCGGCTGTCGGAGCGGATCCGCCAGCTCGGCCACAAGGTGGTCGGGGTGGACAGCATGGAGATCGCCGGGGTGCGCGACCGGGTCGACGACTTCTTCCTCGGTGACCTCGAGGACGGCATACCGGAGGCGGCCGGCGGCGACTTCGACGTGGTGATCGCCGCCGACGTCATCGAACACGTCCGCTATCCCGAGCGGCTGCTGCGCCAGATGGCCGAGGTGCTCTCGCCGACCGGCCAGATCGTGATCTCCACACCCAACTTCGGCCACTGGTACTCCCGCGGCCGGGTCGCCTTCGGCGCCTTCGACTACGACCGGCGCGGCATCCTGGACGAGACCCACCTGCGATTCTTCTCCCGCAAGAGCCTGCGCCGGACGATCGGCTCGGCCGGCCTGGACGTCCTGCAGCTGGAGTACACCGGCCTGCCGCTGGAGGTGCTGACCCGCCCGGAAAGCATCGACAGCTGGAAGACCCGCTCGGCGCGCACCGTGGACCGCCGGCTGGTACGGCTGCGCCCGACCGTGTTCGGCTACCAGTTCGTGGCCCGGTTGCGCCCGCACCATGCCGGCTCCGTGACGCACTTCCGCTGATATGACGGCCCAATCCCGACCGGCCGTCGCCGAGCCGGCTGTCACCGTCCTGGCAACCGAGCAGCAGGTCGGCCGTCGCCGCCGGCTGGTACTGGCCGTGGCTCTGCTCGCCTTCGGGCTGAAGGCGCTCATCGCCGCCAGGACCTACGGCACCAACGACATCAGGCACTGGACCGACTTCGTCAACGGCGTGGCCGAGCGTGGCCCGGTCGGGGTTTACGGCATCACCTTCGAGCGGTCGTTCTACAACCACCCGCCGGTGATCGGCTACTTCCTGCAGCTGGTGGACTTCGGGCGCCACCACGGCGTCAGCATCGGGTTCTCGATCCGATCGGTGGCAAGCCTGGCCGACGTCGGCTCGGCGCTGCTGGTGTTCGAGCTGCTGCGCCGACGCCGCAGCTTGCGCGAGGCCAGCTGGGCCGCCGTACTGGTCGCGGTCAGCCCGGTTCTGGTCATCATTTCAGGCTTTCACGGCAACACCGATCCGATCTTCGTCTTGTTCACCCTGCTGGCGCTGTACCTGCTCGCCGACCGGGACAGGCCCCTGGCCAGTGGGTTGTCGATGGGCATCGCGATCGGGATCAAGATCGTCCCGGTGGTGGCGGTGCCGGCCCTGCTGGTGCTGGCCTTCACCAGAGGCCGGCGAAGCGGCCTGCGGTTCGGGGCCGGCTTCATCGCCGCGTTCGCGATCAGCTGGCTGCCGGCCCTGATCGCCCACGGCCGGGCGGTGCGCGAGCACGTGCTCGGCTACGCCGGCAGTGGCATCAGCCAGTGGGGCCTGATCCAGATCGGGCACTGGTTCGACGATCCCGGCTGGGCCGACTTCCTGACCGGCGCCGGCCGGTTCCCGGTGGTGCTGCTGTGCGCCCTGGTGCCGGCGGCGCTGGTGTGGCGCCGGCCGGCGATGGCCGCCGAGGCGGTCGGGCTGTCACTGGTGAGTTTTCTGTTCCTGAGCCCGGCGTTCGGCTGCCAGTACCTGGTGTGGGCGATGGCGGCGGCCTACCTGCTCAACTTCGGCTGGGCCACCGTCTACAACCTCGGCGCCGGCCTGGTGCTGTTCAAGATCTACACCCGATGGGCCCACGGTTTTCCGTGGAACCACGCTGATTACTGGGGATTGGTCGGGGTGGAACTCGTTGGTGCGCTGTTGCTGTGGGGATGTCTGGGCGTCCTCGCCGTGCTAGGTGTCCGCCGGATCCTCAGGAGCGAGGATCGCAGCGAGCGTAGCGAGCGAGGACCGGAGCGAGTGGTGCGATGAGCGCCTGCGCGAAGAGCCCGGATGTCTGAGCGAGGACCAGAGCGAGTGGTGCGATAGGTGCTGCGCGTGAAGAGCTGATGACGCAGCGTCAGAACCGGTAACCGAACTTGGCAATGCGCTCGGCCGCGCCTGCGTAGGCAGCCGGGTCGGACGGCGCCAGCGTGCCCAGGCCGTCGACGTAGCGGTTGTACATGCAGAACGCGGCGGCAATGAGCACCGTGTCGTGAAGTTCCATGTCGGTGGCGCCGGCGGCGCGGGCCGAGTTGATCAGTTCGGGTGTGACGGCTCGGCCACTGACCTGCACCGCGCCGGCGATCCGCAGCAGGGCACGCATCTTCGGTGAGACCGGCGCGGTGTCCAGGTCGTCGCGTACCTGGTCGACCAGTGCCATGCCCTCGGTGAGCTGCGCCGCGGCGACCGCCGAGTGCGCTCCACAGCAGAACGTGCAGTTGTTGCGGCCGGAGACGTAGGCGGCAATCAGCTCGCGCTCGCCACGGGTCAGGGTGTTCGGCCCGCGCAGCAGCACCTCGGCCAGATCGTCGAGTGGCTTGGCGGTTTCGGGCCGGTAGATCAGCGGTCCGGTGATGCCGGGGAATTGGGTTTCGTCAACGCCGAGGGCGATGTGGGCCATGATGTTCACGCTCGATTCGTAGTGGTGAGCAGGTTGTATAGTGACACTATCCAACGTACTCGAACCGTCCGTCAACAGTCAAGTCTGAGCAATTTCGAAGAAATGTGGTATAGCTCGGCATGGCTCGACCATCCGGCCGACCTCAGCCGAACCGGCCGGAGATGTAGTCCTCGGTGCGCCGCTGGCTCGGGTTGGAGAAGATCTTCTGGGTGTCGTCGATCTCCACGAGCTGGCCCGGCTTGCCGACGCCGGCCAGGTTGAAGAACGCGGTGCGCTCGCTGACCCGGGCTGCCTGTTGCATGTTGTGGGTGACGATCACGATCGTGTACGTCTGCTTCAGGGACTGGATGAGGTCCTCGATCGCCAGCGTCGAGATCGGGTCAAGCGCCGAGCAGGGCTCGTCCATCAGCAGTACCTGGGGCTCGACGGCGATCGCCCGGGCGATGCACAGCCGCTGCTGCTGCCCGCCGGAGAGCCCCGCGCCGGGCTTGTCGAGGCGGTCCTTGACCTCGTCCCAGAGGTTTGCCGCCCGCAGCGACTTCTCGACGACCTCGTCGAGTTCGGCGCGCTTGGGCCGTGAGGCCTGCAACTTCAGCCCGGCTGCCACGTTGTCATACACCGACATCGTCGGGAACGGATTGGGCCGCTGGAACACCATGCCGATGGTGCGCCGGACGTTGACCGGATCGACGCCCGCGCCGTAGATGTCCTCGCCGTCCAGCAGCAACTCGCCCTGCACGCTGGCGCCGGCGATGACCTCGTGCATCCGGTTGATGGTGCGCAGCACGGTGGACTTGCCGCAGCCGGACGGGCCGATGAAGGCCGTCACCGACCGCGGCGCGATGGTGAAGTCGACATCGGCCACGGCCAGGAACTTGCCGTAGTAGATGTTGAGGTTGCGAGCCTCGATCCGCTTGGCCATCTTTCAGTTCCCCTTTGCTGGATGGAGCTTACTGCGACGAGCCTGCGCGTGCCTCAGGAGGAGACCTTGCTGCGGCGGGCGATCAGCCGGGCGAGGAGGTTCAATGCCATCACCAGGATGATGAGCGTGAGCGCAGCCCCCCACATCCGGTCAGCCGCATAGTGCACGCTGACCTTGTGGCCGTTCCGCAGGATCGTGGTGCTGCCGAGATTTCCGAACTGGTCCTTGATCATGCCGGGAAGCGAACCCTGCGGCCCGCCGAACAGGTTGCGGTTGTCGTTCGGCGAATATCCCACCAGCACCAGTAGCGGCGCGGTCTCGCCCGCCACCCTCGCCACGCCCAGCACGATACCGGTCACGATCCCGCTCAGCGCGGTCGGCAGCACGATCTTGACGATGGTCTTCCACTTCGGCACCCCGAGGGCGTACGAGGCCTCCCGCAGCTCGTTCGGGACCAGCCGGAGCATCTCCTCGGTGGTCCGCACCACCACCGGGATCATCAGCATTACCAGGGCCGACGAGACCAGCCAGCCGGCCCGCTGCCCGGAGAAGCCGGTGACCAACACGGCGTAGACGAACAGAGCGGCCACGATGGACGGGATACCCGTGAGGATGTCGACCATGAAGGTGGTGGCGCGGGCCAGCGGCCCCCGACCGTACTCGACCAGGTAGATCGCCACCAGCAGCGCGATCGGCACCGAGATCACCGTGCAGAGCAGGACCTGTTCCAGGGTGCCGATGATCGCGTGCAGCGCGCCGCCGCCGCTGTCGCGGTAGGTGATTCCGCGCTGGCTGCTGGTGAACCAGCCGTCGGCGGTGATGCTGGCCAGCCCGCGGCTGACCACCGTCCACAGCAGCCAGACCAGCGGGACCAGTGCCAGCAGGAAGCAGCCGTAGATCACCGTCGTCGCAAGCCGGTTCTTGGCCTTGCGCCATCCCGAGCCGGGCGCTCCGGCGAGGGTGCTGGAGAGCGTCGCGCTCGTCATGCGAACTCCTTGCGGCGGTTGACCACCCAGCGGGCGGCGGCGTTCACTGCGAAGGTCAGCACGAACAGCACCAGGCCGGCAGCGATGTAGGCCCCGGTCTGGGCCGGGTTGTTGAACTCCGCGGCGTTGTTGGCGATCTTCGAGGCGAACGTCTCACCGCCGTTGAAGATCGAGAACGAGAAGGCGCCGGTATTGGAAACCTTCGACAGGATAAGGGAGATCGCGATCGTCTCGCCGAGCGCCCGTCCCAGCCCCAACATCGCGCCGCTGACCAGGCCCGGCCGGCCGTAGGGCAGGACCGCCAGCCGGATCACCTCCCAGCGGGTGGCACCCAGGGCCCACGCCGCCTCGATGTTCGCGCGCGGAGTGCGTTCGAAGACCTCGCGGCCGATCGCGGTGACGATCGGCAGGATCATCACCGCCAGCACCACGCCGCCGGTGAAGATGGTGCCGCCCTTGACGTTGTGGTCGGTGAACAGCGGCAACCAGCCGGCGTGCCGCGACAGCAGGTCGGCCACCGGCTGGATCGCCGGCGCCAGCACCGCGATGCCCCAAACGCCATAGATGATCGAGGGAATCGCGGCCAGCAGGTCGATTCCATAGGCCACCGGACGGGCCACCCGGGCGGGGGCGTAATGCGAGAGGAACAGGGCGATCCCGATGGCGACCGGCACTGCCAGCACCATTGCCAGCAGCGAGATGAGCACCGTGACCCAGAGCAGCGGCAGCACCCCGAAGTCCAGGGTGCCGCCGCCGACGTCCCAGGTGCGGGCGGTCAGGAAGTTCGACCTGTCGCCGGTGATCGCGGGCAGCGCCTTGATCACCAGGAACGCGGTGACCAGCCCGATCAGCAGCACCAGGAACGCGCCGGCGCCCGAGCTGAGACCCGCGAGCACCCGGTCGCCGATCCGGCCGGGGCCGCGGCCGCCGAGGGTGCCGGCCCCGAACACCGGTTCCTGGCCGGGCAGGATCGCGGCCGGCTGGCTGGAGCCTGCGACGGGCTTCACCGCGAGCCGCCCGGGCAGTAACGGCTCGGGTGCCGCCGGTGTGGCCTCAGCCGGTATCTGATCGATCATGCTGCCTCGCTCGGCATCGTCGTTCCGGGGCCTAGCTGATGGACGCGACCGCGGCTTGCACCTTGGCCTGGATCTCAGCCGGCAGCGGCGCGTAGCCGAGATCGGCGAGTGACTCCTGCCCGGCGCCGGCGGTGTAGGTCAGGAACGACCTGACCAGCGAGCCCACCTCGGCGTCGGAGTACTTGGAGCAGACGATCTCGTAGGTGACCAGGATGATCGGGTACGCGCCGGCCGTCCTGGTGGCGTAGTCCAACTTCAGCGTCAGGTCCTGCCCGCCGTTGCCGGCCACCCTGGCCGCCGACACCGCGGCGCCGGCCGAGTCGGCCGTGAGTTCCACCGGGCCGCCGCCGTTGTCCACCTTGGCGGTGTCGAGATTCCCGCTGACCGCAAAGGACCATTCCACGTAGCCGATCCCGCCGTCGGTGGAACCGATCGCCTGCTGGACACCCTGTGAACCGGTCTTGCCCTGCCCCGCGAAGCCGGCCTTGGAGGAGTCCTTGTCAGGCTTGGCGGTGAAGCCGGCCGGATCGTTGGCGGCCAGGTAGCGCTCGAAGTTCTGGGTCGTGCCCGAGGAGTCGCTGCGGTAGAACACCGTGATCTTCGTCGACGGCAGCGAGGCGGCCGGGTTCAGCGCCTTGACCGCCGGGTCGTTCCAGGTGGTGATCCTGCCCAGGAAGATCTTGGTGATGACCTGCGGGGTGAGGGTCAGGTCCGTGACCCCGTTCACCTTGTAGGCAACGGCGATCGGGCCGGTCACCATCGGCAGGTTCAGAGCCGGCGAGCCGCAGGCGGCGGTGGCCTTGGCGACCTCGCCCTTGGCAGGGTCGAGCGCGGAGTCAGAGCCCGCGAAGTCGTCCTGCTTGGCGATGAAGTTGGAGACGCCGGCGCCCGAGCCGGTGCCGTTGTAGGTGATGGTGGTACCGCTGCAGGCGGCCTGGAACTCCTTGATCCACTGTTCCATCGCGTTCTTCTGCGCGGTCGAGCCTTCGGCCTTCAGCGAGCCGCTCGCGCACGAGGCCTGACCGGACGCGCTCGAGCCGGACGATGTGGAGCCAGCACTGGAGCCGCCGGCAGTCGCCGACGTGCCGCTGGAACCGCAGCCGGTCAGCGCGATGGCGCCGGCCGCGACTCCGGCCAGAACGCCTGTGCGGGTGGTGATCGACACCGATAGTCCCTTTCGTGGTTCGCAGGGCTGCCCTGAGCGGGGGCGCCGCAGCGCAGCCTCGAATCGTTGACGAAAGGAACGCTAGGCAGCCGAGGTGGCCTGCCGGGAAGTGCTCGATGAACGGGACGTGAACGGCGCCCGGCTGCTGGACTCAGCCGGCGGCGAACTGGATGTCGCGGGCGAAGACGGTGAACCCGAGGCTCTCGTAAAGGTTGCGCGCGGTGCTGTTGTCGGCCTCGACGTAGAGCAGCACGGTTGCCAATTCACGCTCGCGCAGGTGCCGAAGGCCCGCGATGAGCAGCGCCTTGCCGAGCTTGAGCCCCTGGGCCGCCGGGTCCACCCCCAGCACGTACACCTCGCCCATCGGCTCGGGCGTCTCGGTGTGCACCTTCGTCCAGTGGTAGCCGAGCAACTGCTCGTCCCGGACGGCGAGCAGGAAACCGGTCGGATCGAACCAGGGCGCGGCGAGCCGGTCGGCGAGGTCGGACTCGGTCCAACGACCCTGCTCGGGATGGGAGGCGAAGGCCCGGGCGTTGACGGCCAGCCAGGCCTGGTCGTCGGTGCCGGGCCGGAACGCTCGAATCTCGATCCCGTCGGGCAGGTGCGGTTCGGGAAGGTCCAGGTCGGGAAGGGAACGGCGCAGCTGCAGCAGGGTCCGTACCGGTTGCCAGCCGGCCTGGGCGGCGGCCTGGGCGGCGACACTGTTGCGCCCGTGCGCCCACAGCCGGAGCCGGCCCGGGTCGACCAACCGGCCGGCGGCCTCCAGCAGCTCGGCTGCCGCCAGCGGGTCGGTGGCGACCAGCTCCACGGCACACTCCTGCTCGCCCGGCTCCAGTTGGGCGTAGCCGAGCAGCGTCGCGTCCTCGCCATGGACCTGCCGGTGGACCAGGTGCCGCACCGGAGGGCCGGCCGTCAGGTGCAGCAGGGCCTGCTCGCTCAGCGGTGGGGTGTCGGCCGAGTCCGGGCTCTGGCGTGCCAGCTTGCGGACGGCCTCAGCGGTGTCGGGGTCGAGGGCCGCAACGTCGGAGATCGGCGAGGTCACCGGGCAAGGTTAGCGACTCGCGCTCGGGTACCGGCTCTGCCCGGGTCGGGAGAGCTGCCCGGGTCCGGGAAAGCCGGCCGGTCAGGAGAGGCCGGTTGAGGTCCGCTGAACGTCGCGGTCCGGTGCCGCCAGGTAGCTGTCCTCGGCGGAACCCCCGCCACGGGCCCGCAGGCCGGGTTCGACCGGCTTGACGAACTTGTAGCCGACGTTGCGGACGGTGCCGATCAGTGCCTCGTACTCCGCACCGAGCTTGGCGCGCAACCGGCGCACGTGCACGTCGACGGTGCGGGTGCCGCCGAAGTAGTCATAGCCCCAGACCTCTTGCAGCAGGTGCGAGCGGGTGAACACCCGGCCCGGGTGCTGGGCCAGGAACTTCAGCAGCTCGAACTCCTTGTAGGTCAGATCCAGGACGTTCGACTTCAGCTTGGCGGTGTAGGTGGCCTCCTCGATGGTGAGGTCGCCGACCTTCACCACGCCAGGTTCGCCCTCGGACACGGAATTGCGCCGGCCCAGCGCCAGCCGCAGCCGGGCATCCACCTCGGCCGGCCCGGCGGTGTCGAGCAGCACGTCGTCGACCGGCCAGTCCGCCGACAGCGCGACCAGGCCGCCTTCCTTGAGCACCACGATGATCGGCATGCTGACATCGGCGGTGGCGAGCACCTTGATGAAGGCCCGGGCGCCTGCCAGGTTGAACCGGCCGTCGACCAGCACGGCATCGGCACTGCTGGTCAGCAGCGGGCTGACGTCGAATTCGAGGACGGTGACCTGATGCCCGAGCAGGCCGAGGGCAGGAAGCACCTCGGTGGTGGGCTGCGCTGCCGTGGTGAGGAGCGAGATCTCCATGCCGCCTCCCGGCTGGGCCGGTGATAACTACAACAGGAACAATGTTCCCATGATCAGGGGTCCGGAACCTGTGCGCCTTCGGACAGCGGACGACATTGTTTTATCGGCTGACTATTACGCCGAGGTTACCGACGGTCCTGGCTACCTGCTCGGCCACGGCTTCACCGGCTCGTCGACGACGCCGCACGTGGTGCGGATCGCCGAGACGCTGCGCTCGCTCGGCGGGTCGGTGCTGGTGCTGAACTTCCGTGGACACGGGGCCTCCCAAGGCATGTCGACCATCGGCGTGGACGAGATCGCCGACGTGGAGGCCGGGGTCGGCTGGTTGCGCGCTCGGCATCCAGGTGTGCCGATCGTCACAGTCGGCTTCTCGATGGGGGCCTCCATCGTGATCAGGTACGCGGGCCTGGGCGGCAACCCCGATGCCGTGGTGGCGGTCAGCGGCCCCGGCCGCTGGTACGAGCGCGGCACCGACCCGATGCGCCGGCTGCACCTCGGTGTCGAGACCCGGCTGGGCAGGCTGGTGCTGCACCGGGTGTTCCGGACCCGGGTCGGTGGCGGCTGGGACCTGCTGCCCGCCTCGCCGGTGGAGGTGGCGGCCTCGGTCAGCGCCCCGCTGCTCGTGGTGCACGGTGACGCCGACCCCTACTTCGGCATCGAGCACGGCCGGATGCTGGCCGCCGCGGCGCCGAACTCCGAGCTCTGGATCGAGCGGGGCCTCGGGCATGCCGAGAACGCCGTGACGCCAGAGCTGCTGGAACGCATCAGCGACTGGATCCGCCGCACGGTGGGCTCGTCTGCCACCATGAACCAGTGACCGTCGACAGTTCCGTGACGCCGGAGCAGCAGCCCCGAGCGGCCGCCGCGGGTGCCCTGCAGATCCAGCTGGCGATGCTCACCGCGCTGGCCGGCGGGGTGCTGGCCGCCGGGTCCTACCTGGGCAGCGTGGCGCTGCTGGTCGCGGTCTGTGCCGTGCAGCTGCTGCTCACCCTCAGCTGGCTGTTCGGCACCGCGGTGCCCGGCCGGATGGGCGGGCTGGTGCTCGGGGTGCTGGCCGCCGCCGGAGCCGACGCCGCGATCATGCACTGGCCCCACAGCGGCTATTCGCCGGTAGTGGGAGTGCTGGGGATGGCGGTTCCGCTGCTGTTCGTCCACCAGCTCAGCCGTGGTGTGGTGCGGACCCGGGTGCTGGAATCCCTGGCCGACATCACCGTGCTGCTGGTCGCGCTGGTCGCGCTGGCCGGCCTGATGGTGCTGCGCGAGCAGAGCAACGGCGACATCCTGACCCCCGCGGTGCTCGGCGCGATCACCGCCGGGCTGGTGGCGGCCCACTTCACCGACGCGGTCTTTCCGGCCCCCAGGTTCGATCCCGAGGTCGATCGGGGACTGCCCGCCGTGGTGGTCGGAGTGCTGGCCGGGGCGGCCGTCGGAACGCTCAGCCTGCACCGGATGATCGATCTGGCCGGTGGCCGCGGCGCCTTCGTCGGAGCCTCGATCGCCGCGGTGGCCTGCCTGCTGTCCATCGGGGCGGCCTTCAGCGGGGTGCACACCAGCCTGGCCCCAGCAGGTACCGCGGCCCCGGCCGGGCCGGCAGTCCGGCTGCGTCCGGTGGCGGCGGTTCTGATGACGGTGGCGCTGAGCACGCCGGCCGCCTACGTCCTGGTCAACGCGCTGTCCGGCTGAGCCCCGAACCCGCACTTGGCCGGTCCGTCCGGGATGGCTAGGCTGACGCACCATGGGTCAGTTGCTCACCTCCCGCCGCGCCGTGGATCTGTGCCGCGTCGGCAGCGCGCTGTGTCCCGTCCTCTGATCGGGTAGCTCTGGCCGGCGTTCGCCGGGAACTGCCCACCACCTCGCTGTGTGCTCACCGCAGACCGCGACCGGAGGATCCTCCTGTGGCGATCGCGTCGAATGATCTTCCCATCGATCAAGGAGAA
>NZ_DASVQG010000238.1:0-22513 GCF_036389215.1 Jatrophihabitans sp. | reverse complement strand
GGCCTCGGTCCCGCTGGCATAGGCGTTGCGAAGCTGGCCCAGGATCTGGGACTCCCCGACCACCATCGAATCCAGCCCGGCCGCCACCTGCAGCAGGTGGTCGGCGGCCGCCTCGTCGAAGTGGACGTAGAGGTGATCGCCGAGTTCGGTCACGCCCATGCCGGCGATCCGGGCCAGCGTGGTGGAGATGTCGACGACCGCCGGGTGGAACCGGGCAACGTCTGCATAGATCTCGATCCGGTTGCACGTCGAGAGCACGATGACCTCGGAGATGGCCTGGCTGCGGTGCAGCTCGTCCAGGACCTTGGCCTGCCCGTCCGGCGGGATGCTGGCGCGTTCCAGCACCCGGACCGGTGCGGAGTGATGTGAAAGGCCGACCACGAGCAGTGTCACGGAGCCACCGCCACCTTGCTGACCGGCTTGGCAGTCATCGGCTGGGCACCCATGGGCTGTGCACCCATCGGCTGGGCACCCATGGGCTGGGCACCCATCGGCTGGGCAGTCATCGGCAGGCAGTCCGCCCGGCCTGCCTTGCGGTTGTCGTGGAAGGACAGGATCTGCAGCTCCGCCGCCAGGTCCACCTTGCGCACGTCGACATGCGGCGGGACGTTGAGCACCGTCGGGGCGAAGTTCAGGATCGAGGTCACGCCGGCGGACACCAACCGGTCGCAGACGTCCTGCGCGGCGGCGGCCGGTACCGCCACCACGGCGATCGCGATGTTCTCCCGCTTGACGACCTCGGCGAGGCAGTCCACGTGCTGCACGGTCAGCCCGCGCAGCCGGGTGCCCACCAGCGCCGGATGGGCATCGATCAGCGCCGAGATCCGGAAGCCCCGGGAGGCGAAACCGGCGTACCCGGCCAGCGCCTGGCCCAGGTGTCCCATGCCGATGAGGGCCACAGCCCGGTTCTGGTGCAGGCCGAGGGTCTTGTGGATCTGCTCGGTCAGCACCGACACCTCGTAGCCGACGCCGCGCACGCCGTAGGAGCCGAGGTAGGACAGGTCCTTGCGCAGCTTGGCGGAGTTCACCCCGGCCGCGGCGGCCAGCGATTCCGAGGACACGGTGGCCACTCCCAGCTCACCCATGCCGATCAGCGCGCGCAGGTAGGTGGCCAGCCGGGCGACGGTGGCCTCCGGGATCACCCGCTGGTCGGTAGCCGTCACCGACCGCTGGTCAGCGTCATCGCCGACCGCGTCGAGCGGGTCTGGCTGCGCGATCATGTGCTCCTCAAGATGACCGGTCACGGCCCTTGCCGCAGGCCCCCCGCAGTGAAGGCAAACCGGTGTGGTAAAGGGGTAGACAGCAAGGAACCGTACGCTCTTGTGAAGGCATTCACAAAATCGCTGACCGGTGTGGTAATAGGCCGCTGGACAGCGTTGTTCAGCGTCGCAGAGCAGCCCTGAACCGCGCTTCTTCCACACGCCAGTAACCGTGCTCGGCGCCGTCGATGAGGATCACCGGCACCCGCTCGGAGTACTCGTTGGCCCGGGCCCGATCGGCGTCGACGTCCAGCAGCACCAGCTCGAATCCGAGCTCGTCCGACAGCGCCGCGAGCTGCCGCTCGGCATCGGCGCACAGGTGACAGCCGTCCCGGGTGATCAGGGTGACCCGGTGCTCGGGTGCTGCCACGGCCCCGTCAGCCCCGGCCCGCGGCCGCGCGCAACCGCCACTTCATCACCTTGCCGGTGACGGTGTGCGGCAGCTCGCTCACCTCGATGATCTGCTTGGGCAGCTTGAACCGGGCCAGCGACCGCCCGGCCTCGGCCAGCAGCTGATCCGGGTCCAGCACGGTCCCGGCCTCGGGGACCACGTAGGCCACGATCGATTCGCTGGTCTCGCTCTCGGCCACCCCGAGCACCGCGATCTCGGCCACCCCGGCCAGCTTACTGAACACCGCCTCGACCTCGGCGGGGTAGACGTTGAAGCCGTTCACCAGCACCAGATCGGTGCGCCGGCCCACCAGGTAGTAGTCGCCGTCGTCGTCGGCCACCGCCAGGTCCCCGGTCGCGAACCAGCCGTCCTCCGCGGGCCCATCCGACGCGTCGGGCCAGTAGCCGAGGAACAGGTTCGCACCCCGCACCTCGAGCAGGCCGAGATCGCCGACCTCGACCACCTCGCCGTCGCTGTCGACCAGCCGCACCTCGATGCCGGGCAGCGGCCGGCCGACGGAGCCGGGCTTGGGATCCGCCCAGCTGTCCGGACCGGCGGGCGTCAGGTTCAGCGAGATCACCGGAGCCGCCTCGGTCAGGCCGTAGCCCTCGAACAGCGGCACCCCGACGGACTCGAAGCGGGCGATCAGCTCCGCCGACAGCGGGGCCGAGCCCGACAGCGCGAACCGGACCCCGGCGAAGCCGTCCGCCAGCTCCGGCTCGCCGGCCCACATCGCGAACTCCAGCGGGGCTCCGATCACCACCGTGACCTGCTCCTCGCGCAGCTGCCGAAGGCTGGCCGCGGCGTCGAACCTCGATGCCAGCACGACGCCCGCGCCGAAGTACAGCGCCAGTCCGAGGCCGGCGTTGAGCCCGAAGACGTGGAACAGCGGCAGCGGCAGGAAGATCCGGTCCCGAGCGCTGACCGGCACCGGCCGCAGGTCCGCCACCTGGGCCAGGTTCGCCAGCAGCGCGCGTACCGGCAGCATGGCGCCCTTGGGACGGCCCGACGTGCCGGAGGTGTAGAGCAGGACCGCCAGCTGCTCACCGGTGCGGTCCAGACCCTGGGGTGGGCCGTCCGGAGCGTCCCGGCCGGCGGCCAGCAGTTCGGCGACGGTGGGCAGCCCGTCGGCATCGGACCGGGCGGCGATGACGATCTGGCTCAGCTGCGGGTGGCTCTGGTAGAGCCGGTCGGCCGCCGCGACGGTGGCCACGGCGGAGGTGACCAGCATCCGGGCACCGGAGTCGGCGAGGATGTGCTCCAGTTCGGGCATCGTGTAGCCCGGGTTGACCGGCACCACCACCAGGCCGGCCTGCAGCGCGGCGAGGTAGACGGTGACGAATTCGGTGGTGGTGGGCGCCTGGATGGCGAGCCGGTCATCAGGCCGCAGGCCCGCTGCCACCAGTCCGGCCGCGAGGTCACCGACGGTGTCCCGCAGCTGCGACCAGGTCCAGCGGTGCTCGGCGTCGATCACGGCGATCTCAGCCGGCCGCTCCTGCGCCGCCCGCTGGAGCAGCTCGCCGAACGTGGCGGGACGGGCCTCGGCCTGGCCCGATTCGCTGGGCAGCGGCGCGCGAGACTCGACAGTCACCAGACCTCCCTGAACCTCGTCCCCGGTCCCGCAGACCCGGTTTCGATTAAAGCTACTGACGGGTATCCCCAGATGCCAGGGCCTACTGACATCACGTCGAGCGTCCAGTAGCAAGCAGAGAGTAACCAAAGGTACTCGTGTTGAGCCGTTTGTACAGGTAGCGTCTCGTACAAACAGATGTCACCAATTACGTCGAACCGCGACGCACTCCCGGATTACGGAAGCGGGCATTGCTGATGAGCATCCCCGGAATGGCTGTGGGCGTCCCCGCCCCGGCCATTCCAGGCTGGGCAAAGCTCGCCCTCCGAGTGTCACAGGGGGTGCGCGACCTGGCCCGCGCCTCGATGGACGCCTTCGAATCCGCGGTCAATATTCCGCTGGCGGCCTCCCCGGCCGGCTCCACACGTACCAGCCCGCCCAGTGCTTCCGATGATGTCGACTCCTCCAACGACTCGGCGCCGGAAAAGATACCGCTGCCTCGGGGCGGTGACACCTCTGAGGTCAACGGCGAGCATGCCGCGATGTGGAGCCTGGTGCTGGCGGCCCAGGGAGGCGACGGCGAAGCCTTCGGAAAGCTCTACGACCAGTATGTCGACTCGGTATTCCGGTTCATCTACTACCGCGTGAACGACCGGGCGCTGGCCGAGGACTTCACCTCCGAGACGTTCCTGCGCGCGTTGCGCCGGATCTCCTCGATCAACTACCAGGGCCGTGACATCGGTGCCTGGTTCATCACCATTGCCCGGAACATCGTCTTCGACCATGCCAAATCGGCCCGGTTCCGGCTCGAGCTGAGCACCGGTGACGTGATCGAAGGCAACGATGTGGACGCCGGCCCCGAGCTTGCGGTGCTGACCAGGATGACCAACGCCCGGCTGCTGGAAGCGGTCAACTCCCTCGGCGAGGAGCAGAAGGAGTGCATCGTGCTGCGGTTCCTCAACGGCCTGTCGGTGGCCGAGACCGCGTCGGTGATGGGCAAGAACGACGGGGCCATCAAGGCGTTGCAGCACCGGGCCGTGAAGAGGCTGGCGAGCGTGCTCGGCGACGAGCTCAGGTAATTCTCAAGAGCTCAGTTCATCCGCAACTATGCCCCCAAGTGAGTAACCCCAACGGCTCGGCTGTCGTTGAATGCAACGAAGCAGACCAGTAGCGCCATTCGGGCGTCGCGTGCTGCGATCGGATCACCATGGAGGGTGGCATGAGCGCTGGGCGATTCACCACCCGGTGGGGGCACCGTAGCTCCGCTGCCGAGTTGGAGCTGATCAGCCGGTTGCGCCAGCTACCCAGCCCCGTCCCCGAACCCCGCTTCAAGTTCGAGCTGCGCGCCCAGTTGGTCGCCATCACCGCCCGGGTCGTGTCGGAGTCGACGACGGCCGAGCCGAGCCGGGGGACGCCGACCGGCGCTCCCGCCGGCAACGAGCCCAGCGCGGCCGCCAGCAAGGCGCTGCGCAGGTTGCGCCGGCCCGCGCTGGCGCTGGCCGGCGCGTCCACGGTGCTGGTGCTGCTGCTCGGCATGGCGGTCTGGATGGCGGGCGGATCGCTGCCCGGCCAGTCCCTGTACGGGGTGAAGCGGGCGAGTGAGAACGTCCAGCTGTCGATGGCCGGCACCGACACCGCCAAGGGCAAGGCGTACCTGCAGTTGGCGGGCAACCGGGTCCGCGAGGTCGCCGATCTGCTCGCCCAGCCCTCGGCGATGCTGGCCAGCGGCGGCGTCAGCGCCGACGGCCGCCAGGTCAACCCGCATACCGCGTCATTGATCAGTGACACGCTGGTCAGCGCCGACGAGGACAGCGTCAACGGCATGCAGCTGCTCGGCCGGGCCGCGGTGGCCCAGCTGTCCAAGGAGCCGCTGGCCAAGCTGGGCGACTGGCTGCCCGAGCAGCGACGCCAGCTGGCCGAGGTTCGTGACCGGCTTCCGGCCGGCACGCTGCACACCCGGGTCCAGGCCTCGATGCTCCTGCTGCAGCGGATCGCCACCCGGACCACCCAGCTCAACCGCGCGATGGGCTGCCCGTGCCTGGCCCAGGCGCTGGCCGACGAGTTGGGCCCGGTGCCGTGCGGCAGCTGTGGCCCGGTGTCCAGCCCGACGCCTGGTGGCAGCACCCCCGCAACCGTGCAGGTACCGATCCCCGGCCTCGGCTCCACCGGGTCCTCGAGCTCGTTGCCGAACCTGTCGTTGCCGCCGCTCGGCGGCGGACCGGGCAGTTCCAGCTCTGGCCACGCTTCCGGCACGACGACCTCTCCCTCGTCGGCACCGGGGCTGCCCACCGCGCTGCCCGTGACCACGCCGGCGCCGCTGCCCTCCAGCCAGCCGACCGGCGGCGGTGCCACGGCCAGCACACCGGTCGTCATCGGTGGATCGCCCAGCCCCAGCCTGTCGTTGCCGCTGCCCAGCGTGCCGGGTGGGGTCGGTGGGTCGGTTTCGGACCGCACCCCGACGTTGCCCATCCCGTTGCCGACACCCTTGCCGAGTATCTCCTTCCCCTAAACGCGCTGTGGACTCCCTGACGCTCCCCGGCAGCACTGGGCCACGGCAGCACTGGCTACGCTCGGTGCTGCCAACCTGACCGCGGCGTCGAAGGGAGCACCGGTGCCTGGCCGTTCCGCGGGGTCGGCGGTGCGCGAGGTCGAGGAGGCGCTGTCGATTCCGGCTCGTCCGGAGGCCGCAGCCTTCTTCGACGTCGACAACACCGTCGTGGTGGGCGCCTCGATCTTCCACTTCGCCAAGGGGCTGGCGGCCCGCAAGTACTTCTCCACCAGCGACCTGCGCCGGTTCCTCTGGCAGCAGGTGAAGTTCCGGGCCGGCGGTGAAGGGCAGCACAACATCACCCAGGCCCGTGAATCGGCGCTGGCGTTCATCGCGGGCAAGTCCGTCGCCGAGATCGTGGCGATGTCGGAGGAGATCTACGACGAGACGATCGCCGCGCGGATCTACTCCGGGACCAGGGCGCTGGCTCAGCTGCACCTGGACGCCGGCGAGCGGGTCTGGCTGGTCACCGCCACGCCGGAGGAACTGGCCGCCATCATCGCGCGCCGGCTGGGGCTGACCGGAGCGCTGGGCACCCGGGCCGAGGAGCAGGACGGCCTGTTCACCGGACGGCTGATCGGTGAGCTGCTGCATGGCGAGGCCAAGGCGGCGGCGGTGCGGGACCTGGCCCTGCGAGAGGGACTGGACCTGGCCGAGTGCGCGGCGTACTCCGATTCCATCAACGACATCCCGATGCTGTCGCTGGTCGGCCGGCCGGTTGCGGTCAATCCGGATTCGGCACTGCGCGACGAGGCCCGCCGCCGTGGCTGGGAGATCCGCGACTTCCGATCCGGACGCAAGGCCGCCCGGATCGGTGTGCCGACCGCCCTGGTCACGGCGGCGGCCGGCGGGGCGGTGGCCGGTGGCCTGGCGATCGCGCGCCGGCAGGAGCGCAGCCAGGATCGATCCTGAGCCAGGCCGATGAGGTCAGTGCCAGCTAGCCGATGAGGTCAGGTGCCAGCTGGCCGACGAGGCCAGCCGCGCGGTCAGTGCCAGACCGAGCGGCGCTGCATCAGCAGCCGGTACAGGCTGCCCTGGATCTGCTCGCGAACCCGGTCGGTGAGCTCGAAGACCAGCATCGGATCCTCGGCGGCGTCCGGGCCGTACTCAGTGGTGTCGATCGGCTCACCGAACTCGATGTACCACTTGCTGGGCAGCGGGATCAGCCCGAGCGGCCCGAGCCACGGGAAGGTCGGCGTCAGCGGGAAATGCGGCAGGCCCAGCACCCTGGCCAGGGTCTTGGCGTTCCCCAGCATCGGATGGATCTCCTCGGATCCCACGATCGCCGTCGGGATGATCGGCGCACCGGTCCGCAGCGCCGCCGAGACGAAGCCGCCGCGGCCGAAGCGTTGCAGCTTGTACCGCTCGGAGAACGGCTTACCGATGCCCTTGAACCCCTCGGGCCAGACTCCGACCAGTTCCCCGGAACCCAGCAGGCGCTCGGCGTCGTCGTTGCAGGCCAGCGTGCTGCCGGTCTTGCGGGCAAGCGGCCCGAGCACCGGGGTGGTGAACACCAGATCAGCGCCCAGCATCCGCAGGAACCGGTGGTTCGGCGTCTCGTCGTGCACCGCGGTCGCGGTCATCACGCCGTCCAGCGCCCACAGGGCACCCGCGTGGTTGGCCACGATCAGCGCGCCCGAGTCGGCCGGCAGGTGGTGCGCGCCGGTGACCTCGGTCCTGAACCACCTGCGGTACAGCTGGCGGGCCACCGGCAGCACCGTCGCCTCGGTCAGCTCCGGGTCGAAGCCGAAGTCATCCACCGGGTAGTCCCCGGTGACCCGGCGGCGCAGGAATGCCAGCCCCGCCGCCGCCCGGCGTTCCCATCCGGCGGCCTGGCCGGTGGCCGGTTGTTGGCCCGGCTCGGTGCCGGGCGCCACCGAAGCACCGTCCTGGGGATGCAACCTGATCACCTGAGCCTCACCCATGGCGAAGCCTCCTCGAAGGGTCGATCGACGTGACGGATGCCGACGTGCGGCCGCGCGTCGGCGTGGTCCGCAGCAGCCGCGCCAGCACCGCCTCACCGGCGTCCAGGACCGTCTCGGTGACCACCGGCGACACCGGGCGGCCGGTCAGGAACGACTCGAAAGCGGCTTCGGTGGAGTACTGCGGCGTGTACCCGAAGGCTTCCTTGAGCCGGTCGTTGGAGACCACCCGCCCGAAGTTCAGGAACTGCATCTGTTCCGGCGAGAAGTCCACGATGCCGCTGCGCCGGACGGTCCGCCCGACGAACGAGACGGCCGGTGCCGGCACCGGAACCGCGATCCTGCGGGCCCGCCGGATGGCCTGGCTGAGCAGCAGCACGCCGTCGGCGGCGACGTTGAAGGTCCCGGGACGGTCCGACGTGCTGGCCAGCCGCAGCACCTCGATGCCGTCGGTCTCGTGCAGCAGTTGCAGCCGCGGGTCGAAGCCGAACACGGTGGGCACGACCGGCAGCTGGAAGTACCGGGTCAGCGGGGTGTCGATGAACGGCCCGACGAAGTTGGCGAAGCGCAGCAGCGTGACGTTGACGTCCGGGCGCCGGCGGGTGAAGCCGCGCAGGTAGCCCTCGACCTCGATGGCGTCCTTGGCATAGCCGCTGCGGGGCAGCGCCTTGGCGGCCATGTCCTCGGTGAAGATCGCCGGATCGCGGGGGGAGGTGCCGTACACCGCGGTGCTGGACTTGACGACCAGGCGCTGGACGGTGGCCGAGTTCTGGCAGGCTGCCAGCAACTGCATGGTGCCGATGACGTTCAGCTCTTTCATAGGCGTCCGCCCGCCCGCACCGTGCGGGGTCGCCGTGACCGAGGCATGCACCACGGTGTCGACCTCGGCGCCGCTGATCACCTTCGAGATCAGCGGGTTGCGAATGTCGGCCCGGACGAACTCGGTACGGCCCAGCAGGTCCAGATCGGCCCTTGCCGGCGGCACCGTGTCGACGCCGATGATCCGGTCGATGGCGGGATCGGCAGACAGCCGCCCCGCGAGCCGGCAGGCGAGATGGCGGCTGACGCCGGTGACCAGGACGACCCGCGACATCGAACTCCTACCGAGGGGTGTCGAGCAGGCAGGTTACTTCTTGTTGCGGCGCTGAACGCGCGTCTTCTTCAGCAGCTTGCGGTGCTTCTTCTTCGCCATCCGCTTGCGCCGCTTCTTGATGACAGAACCCATTGCCTACCTCACCAACCTCATCGACTCGCGTTGAAGGACCTGAGCGACTTGGCTGAACTCGTATGACTTCGACGTCACCTCAGGTCATGCACGCGTCACTGGCTGGCAGCTTACCGTGCTGCGCGGCACGGGTTGACACCTCGTCAGGCCCGCACGGCAGCACCGTCAGGCCGCACGGCAGCACCGCGAAAGCGCCGGTCAGGGGCAAGCGACAGCCATCGCGCGGCAGGACAGTCACGGGCACGCGACAGTCACGGGCAGGCGACAGTCACCGCGCGGGCGGGACGCTCAGCCGGGTCCGTGGGTCGGGACGCTCAGCCGGCCTCGAAGAAGGCGCTCTTGAGATAGTCCTGCACCGCCTTTTCGGGCACCCGGAAGGACCGACCCACCCTGACCGCGGGCAGCTCACCGGAGTGCACCATGCGGTACACCGTCATCTTCGAGACGCGCATCACCCCGGCCACCTCGGCCACGGTCAGAAAACGCACCTCACGCAATCCCTCAGGAGTCGTACTCATCGATCACCGGACTCTCGGCACGTGACAGTGTGCCGGCTTCCCGCCGGGCAACCTGACACGCACGTGCTCGCCTGAGAGTAGCGGTAGCGATGGTGCCTATGCGATACATGTTCTTCACAAAGTGGATACTTTTTGTACAACCCCGGCGCGCCATCCCATTCCGAGCGGAGTTCCGTGCCGTCTACCGCACGGGCGCTGCTCTGACGCTCGGGGGTCACTCGCCGCTCACCCCGCCACTCACCCGCGATCCACCCGGCCCGTCCACCCGCGGTTCACCCGCCGCTCACCCGGCCCGTCCACCCGTCGCTCACTCGGCGTCAGCGGCCAGGCCCAGCTCGGCCGAGCGGTCGCGGGCCGCTTCGATGGCCGCCAGGAACGCGGCCCGGACGCCGTGATTCTCCAGCTCGCGGATCGCTGAGATGGTGGTCCCGGCCGGGCTGGTGACGGCCTCGCGCAATTGCACCGGGTGCTCCCCGGAGTCCCGGAGCATCACCGCCGAGCCGACCAGGGTCTGCACGATCAGCTCGGCGGCCAGCGCCCGCGGCAGGCCCAGCAGGATGCCTGCGTCGATCATGGCCTCGACCAGGAAGAAGAAGTACGCCGGGCCGCTGCCGGACAGGGCAGTGACCGCGTCCAGCTGGGACTCGGGCACCCGGACCACCCGGCCGACGGCGGAGAGCAGCTCGTCGGCCCGCTGCAGGTGCGCCTGGGTGGCCCGTGAGCCTGCCGAGATCGCCGTCATCGCCTCGTCGACCAGCGCCGGAGTGTTGGGCATGCACCGCACCACGGCGGGTCCGGCGGGCAGGCCGCGCTCGATCCGGGCGGTGGTGATGCCGGCCGCCACCGAGACGACCAGCTGCTCAGCGGTGACCACTTCAGCCAGCTGGTGGAGCAGCTGGTCGATGTCCTGCGGCTTGACGGCGATCAGGATCGTGGCGCAGGACCGGGCGGCCTCGGCGACGTCGACCACCCGGACGCCATAGCGCTCGTGCAGGTAGCGGATCCGGTCGGGATAGTGCTCGACCACCAGGATGTCGTCGGGATCGGCGCTCTTGCGCAACAGCCCGGACAGCAGCGCCTCGCCGATCTTGCCACCGCCGATGATCGCCAGCCTGCCGGAGTCGCTCGTCATGGCGTCATCCTCTCAGCCGGGCTCCCGAGCCGGGGTGGCCCCCTGCTGGACGGGTCAGCTGATCTGGTCCAGCCGGCGCAGGATCACTCCCTCCCGCAGCGCCCACGGCGACAGCTCGAACTCCGATACGTCCAGCGCCAGCATCGCCTGCTCCGCCACCACCGCCCCGGCCATGGTCTGGTGGGCCCGGGCGGCTGACACCCCGTCGAGTTCCGCCAGGTCCGCCGACGGGATCCGGGAGATGAAGCCGATGATCTGGCGAAGGCCGTTGATCTGCAGGCTTCGGCGCACCCGCGGCCCGGCGCTGGACGGGGCGGCGCCGGCCAGGCGGGCCAGCGTTCGGAACGTCTTGCTGCTGGCGACCACCCGGTCCGGTGGGCCGGTGGACAGCAGCTTGCGGGCCGGGCCGGCAAGCTGTTCGGCGACGTACTTGCGCAGTTCTTCGATCGAGCGCTTGGACGGCGGGTCGCCGTCGAGCCACTCCCGGGTCAGCCGGCCGGCGCCGAGCGGAACCGACAGCGCCACCTCGGGCACCTCGTCGCTGCCCACCGCCAGTTCCAGCGAGCCGCCACCGATGTCCAGGCACAGCAGCCGCCCGGCGCTCCAGCCGAACCACCGCCGCACCGCCAGGAAGGTCAGCACCGCCTCGTCGTCGCCGGTGAGCACCATGAGCTCCACGCCGGTCTCGTTCTTGACCCGGGCCAGCACCTCGGAGGAGTTACGGGCGTCCCGAACCGCCGACGTGGCGAAGGCGAGCAACTCGTCGCACTGCAGTTCGGTGGCCTGCCGGCGGGCGCCGAGGGTGGCGCCGACCAGCGCGTCGGCTCCCTCGATGGCCAGGTCGCCGCGTTTGCCGATGTGCTCAGCCAGCCGCAGCACGCTCTTGCGGGACAGTTGCGGGGTCGGCTGAGCACCCAGGTGGGCGTCGACCACCAGCAGGTGGACGGTATTCGAGCCCACGTCCAATACCCCTAGTCGCATGGCGGTCACGCTAGCCGATCCGGGCCGGGCGACCTCCGGCCGAGCCCGGCCGCCGTGGCAACCCTCGGCTGCGCCGGGCTAGTCTCGCCGTTGTGCCTGCCCGGAACCTGCCCGTCATCCAGCCCGCGCCCCGCGACAGCGAGGTGGGCCTGGACTTCACCCGGGAATGGCTGGAGTTCACCGACCCCGCCGATCCCGAGCACCGCATCCGGGCGGACCTGACCTGGCTGTGCTCGCGCTGGACCTGCATCTTCGGACGCGGCTGCCACGGGGTCATCGAGGGACGGCCCGAGGAGGGGTGCTGCAGCCACGGCGCGTTCTTCTCCGACGCCGAGGACCTCAAGCGGGTGCGCGGCTACGCCAGGCAGTTGGACGCCGAGACCTGGCAGTACCAGAAGGTCGGCCGCCGCAAGGGCATCACCGAGCAGGACTCGGTCGGTGACGACGAGAACCGGATCCGGACCAGGACGGTCGACGGTGCCTGCATCTTCCTCAACCGGCCAGGCTTCGCAGGCGGCGAGGGTTGCGCCCTGCACGCGCTGGCCCTGCGTACCGGCCTGCACCCGTTGGACACCAAGCCGGAGGTGTGCTGGCAGCTGCCAGTCCGCCGGGAACAGGAATGGGTGACACGGGCCGATGACACGCAGGTCCTGGTGTCGACGGTGACCGAGTTCGACCGGCGCGGCTGGGGTGAGGGCGGGCATGACCTGCACTGGTGGTGCACCTCCTCTCCCGAGGCCCATGTCGGGACCGAACCGATGTATCTGAGCTACGCGCCGGAACTCACCGCGCTGATCGGGCAGCCGGCGTACACCGAGCTGGCCAGGCTGTGCGCGTTGCGGCTGGCGCAGGGCTTGGTCGCGGTGCATCCGGCCACCGTGGCGGCGGCCCAGCCGCCCGCCGGCCTCAACCGGTAGCTCAGCCGAACCGCGACCGAGTCAGCTCGGCCGGACGACGACCGGTAGCTCGGCCGGCGGAAGAAACCGGTTGGCTCAGGCGGCGAGTGCCAGCACCCGTTCCGCTTCGGCCGGTTCTTCGGTGAAGCAGAACGAGCACTCGACCCCCAACCCGCGGTGCGCACCGGCGAAATGATCGGCGGCGAGCGCCGCGCAGTAGTCACATTCGCCGTTGAAACCCTCGTAGGTCGGATCGAACCGGTTGCCGCATCCTGCGTTGATGCAGCAGGCGGCGTCGGTGTCGCTCTGGGTGCATTCGATGTCGAACATCGCGGGTCTCCTCCACAGGTTTGACTTGGGCAGACCTTCGCACCGGCCTCTGACAGTTTTCAGAACGGAACCTAATTCTGGGGACGGCGCTGCCGTCAGAACGGCACTGCGCGGAGCTCGTCGCGGCCCTGGTATCCACCGTCGCAGAAGCGGCTCAGCCGTCACAGAAGCGGCTCAGCCGTCGAACTTGTAGCCCAGCCCCCGGACCGTCAGCAGGAACTCCGGATTCGCCGGGTCGGGTTCGATCTTGGACCGCAGCCGCTTGACGTGCACGTCGAGGGTCTTGGTGTCACCGACGTAGTCCGAACCCCAGATGCGGTCGATCAGCTGGCCCCGGGTCAGCACCCGGCCGGCGTTGCGCAGCAGCAGCTCCAGCAGGTCGAACTCCTTGAGCGGCAGGGCCACCGTCGCGCCGTTGACCGACACGGTGTGCCGCTCGACGTCCAACCGCACCGGGCCGGCCTCGATCGTCGGGCTCAGCAACTCCTCGGACTCCGCGCCGCGGCGCAGCACCGCCCTGATCCGGGCCAGCAGCTCCCGGTGCGAGAACGGCTTGGTCACGTAGTCGTCGGCTCCGAGCTCGAGCCCGACTACCTTGTCCACCTCGGAGTCCCGGGCGGTCAGGATGATGATGGCGACGTTGGACCGCTGCCGCAGCGATCGGCAGACCTCGGTGCCCGAGAGCCCGGGCAGCATCAGGTCCAGCAACACCAGGTCGGCGCCACTGCGGTCGAACTGGCGCAGCGCGTCCGGACCGGTTTCGGCCACCTCCACCTCGAAACCCTCGCGGCGGAGCATGTAGGACAGCGGGTCCGAGATCGATTCCTCGTCCTCGACGACCAGTACCCGGGTCACGGTCTTCCTCTCGTGGATGGCGGACGCGGCGGGATCATCCCGCGGCGGTGTCGGCGGCGGCGGGAGCGGAGCCGGCCACGGATGCCGGCGCACGGCCGGCCAGCGGCGCGCGGCCGGCCAGCGGCGCACGATCAGCCAGCGGCGCGCGATCAGCCAGCGGCGCGCGACCGGCCAGCGGCAGCCGCATGGTGAAGGTCGAGCCGGACCCGACCACGCTCCACACCGACACGCTGCCGCCGTGGTTGGTGGCGATGTGCTTGACGATGGCGAGCCCTAGGCCGGTACCGCCGGTTGCCCTGGAGCGAGCCTGATCCACCCGGTAGAACCGCTCGAACACCCGGTCCAGGTCGGTGTCGGCAATCCCGATGCCCTGGTCGGCGACGGCGATCTCGACCCAGTCGGCGCCGTCGGCGTCGGTGACCAGGCGACTGGTCACACTGACCCGGGTGTGCTCGGGACTGTAGGCGATGGCGTTGTCGACCAGGTTGCCGAGCGCCGTGCTCAGCTGCGTCTCGTTGCCGCGCACCTGCAGCCCCGGTTCGGTGCGCTCGACCACCGTGATCCCGGTCTGCTCGGCCAGCAGCCGGCTGCGGTCCACCGCCTCGCCGACGACCTGGTCGACGCTGACCAGCGCCTGCCCCGGCAACGCCTCGGCGCCCTGCACCCGGGACAGCTCGATCAGCTCCTGCACCAGCCGGCCCAGCCGGGAGCCTTCGCGCTGCATCCGGCCGGCGAACCGCTGCACCGCCTCGGGATCGTCGGCCGCCTCCTGGACCGCCTCGGCGAGCAACGTCAGCGCGCTGACCGGGGTCTTGAGTTCGTGCGAGACGTTGGCGACGAAGTCCCGGCGTACCAGTTCGAGCCGCCGAGCCTCGGTGATGTCGGAGAATCGCAGGACGACCGAGCCGACCCGGCCGCCGTCGCGCAGCGGCATCGCCCGCACCAGGAAGCTGACGTGTTCCGGGCCCCGGCCGGGGGCGGTCAGGTCCAGGGTGACGCTGTCGGGACGGCCGGAGTCGGTCACCGACCGCACCAGTTCCGACAGCACCGGCAGGGTCAGCCGGTCGGCCTCGACCACCCGCATCCGCCGGGCCACCGGGTTGGCGAAGATCGCCGTCTCGTCCCGGTCGAGCACCACCACGCCGACGTCCAGCGCGCCGAGCGCCCGTGATGCCAGGCTCGTTCCGGGGGCTGCGGGCGCGGCCGGAGCCGAACCGGACCGGACGGCGCTGCGGCGCACGAACAGTGCCGCCGCGAAGGCCGACATCGCCGCTCCGAGCAGGAACGAGACGACGGCAACGACAAGGGCCACGTCCGCATCCTACGGCCGGAAAATGGGCGCACGGACGGCCTGAGGCCGGTGCGGACCGGGCGTCATCTGTTGTTCACCGACCGGCCGCCGGTCATTCATTCCGGGCGCCTGCGTCGGACATCTGCGTCCCTAGGCTGGTCGCATGCGCGATCTCTACCACGACGAGTTGGACCAGATCGGCGCCAGCCTGGTGGCCATGACGCACCTGGCGGGCACGGCCATGCAGCGGGCGACCGAGGCGCTGCTCGCCGGTGACCTGAGCGGTGCCGAGCGGGTGGTCAGCGACGACACTGCCATCGACGCGCTGCGGGCCGACCTGGAAGCCCGGACGTTCCTGCTGCTGTCGCTGCAGCAACCGGTGGCGACCGACCTACGGGTGCTGGTGACCACGCTGCACCTGGTGGCCGACCTGGAACGGATGGGTGATCTGGCGCTGCACGTGGCGAAGGTCGCCCGGATGCGCCACCCGGACATCGCCGTCCCGACGGAGCTGCGCGACGTGATCTCGCAGATGGGGGCGGTGGCGTTGTCGCTGGTGGACAAGGTCGCCGAGGTGATCAAGGGACGTGACGTCGAGCTGGCGCAGGCGATCGAGGCCGAGGACGACTCGATGGACGGCCTGCACCGCAAGCTCTTCACGCAGTTGCTGTCCGACACCTGGTCACATGGCATCGAGGCGGCGATCGACATGACGCTGCTGGGGCGGTACTACGAGCGGTACGCCGACCACGCGGTCGGCGTCGCCCGTCGGATCGTGTTCATCGCCACCGGCGCGATGCCGGCCGGATCCGCGGCGGCCAAGCAGCCAGCGGCGGGCTAGGGCCATTCCCAGTTTCGAAGCATCAGTGCGCACCTCCATCCGAAGCCCGCTGGCTCAGCTCGTGTCTGTCCCTCATGGCGGGAGTTACGGCCAGTTGTAGTTGCGAAGCATGGATACCTACCTCTCAGCCTGCGGACCCAGTCAGCAGCAGGCATGCTCCACTGCTCGGACTAACCCCAATGCCAGTTGCGGAGCGTCGGACGTAGTACCTCCGGTCACAGTGCCGACGGAGACTCGGCTCATCCGTCTGCTCTCACTTGCCGGCAGTTACGGCACTCCCAGTTACGGGTCATCCCGAACCCACCTCCACTCATCTGAGCAGGGAGAGCGCAGCAGCTGCCTGGCCTTGAGAGCCAGGCGAAGACGAGCATCACCACTCCCAACTACGAAGCATGAGCACCTCCCTCCCAGGCTGGCGACCTACCTGGCACGCACGCCATCTGCTTATGTCGCCGAGTCCAGTTGCGAAACATGGCGCATCACCTCGACCTAGCCAGAATATTCGTTACGCAGTCCGGCAATCTCCGAAGCACCACGCTCCACACGGGTAACGGCTACATGCGTCGCAGCCACGCTCGCGCCACCGTGTCTACGGCCAATTCTAATGACGCATACAGGCGACCTCCCCTCGTGACAAACGTCAGGCTCTGGCAAGAGATTGGCTATCGCAAGAGCACTCGTCTGACCTTTCATGTATATAGACACTTCGTCTATATCAATAGACAGATCGCTAGGTCTATTCTTCGGCCGGGTAAGGTATAAGCCTCTTGCTGTTCCCTACGAGTGTAAGGTCATTCCTTCGAGCCAACACGATCCGCTGACGCAACATCAAAGCGCACCCGCCTTGTGGATTAGCGTTGAACCGACGCTCCGTGTAGGGCTCAGCCACGACACGAGGCGTGCATGGGGCGGCGACAGGGAACGCCACCCATGCTAAGCATGGGTCAGACAACCGACAGCTGCTGATCTAGCATCCATCCCAGGACATTCGGCAGATGGTGGCATAGGCGGGCTTGGTCAAGGTCAGTCCCGTGGTGACAGAACTGGACCTTGCGGGTACGGTCTGTGACGGTTGATACCGGGGGGATTGCGATGAGAGCCAATGCGATCAGGAGCAAGACGCGGCCTGTTCAACAGCCGCGTCCTGCCGCTGATCTTTATCTCCGTAGGTTTAGTCCCAATCCCAGTGACGCAACATCCAACACACCCCCTTCAGGAATTGGAGTGCTCGGCCGTGCGGGCGTAGATCGGAGCCACGAGACTCGGCGCGTGCCTCAGCCCCGCAGGATCCCCTAATGATTGGGCCCGACGACGCATCCTTCCTGCTTCTGGCATCAACCAGTGTTGCCTATTCGGTATCGATTCGGCGGTTAGAACGGCTCCGCCGCGCACTTGCTAATGGCAAAATGCCGAACCTTCTCAGCGTCTGGACGATTGCAGCCACGCTTCTCCTGCCGCCGCCACTCATTGTGAGCGTGGTTGCGATCGCTTACGTCGCCGAGTGGCCCTCTCGCAAAATAGTTGGTCGGCGCCAACCTCTGAGATACCTCTTTAGCTGTGCGACTGCGGTGGCAGCCTGCCTTGCCACCATGGTTGTTGTCGACGCTGTGGACGGGCCCGCAGAGATATTTCTTGCGGTGCTGACCTTCTCGACCGTAAATATCACCATGATCGCGACAGTGATGGCAGTCGCGGGGGACAGACGTGTTCTCCGCAAGTTCGCCAACCCGAAGGCGCACTTGGCCGAAGTTGCGACTCAGTGCTTAGGCATAGCCCTTGCCGAACTGATCGGTTGGCACGTGGCGCTCGGATTCCTGGTTCTGCCCGCGGTGCTACTCGTCCACCGCTGGTCGCTGCGGGAGACGGTCAAGGTCGAGCAAGCGTTCGACGAAGAGACCGGACTGTGGTCGGAGACGGCCTGGCGGGTGCAGGCCCATCAGAAGCTGCACGACGCGCGGGGCCACGTCGCCCTCATCATCATCGACCCGGAGGAGTCAGGGGCAGAGCAGCGGATCCTGCAGGCGATCGGCTCGGGCCTCGCCCCCTCCGATCTGCTGGGCCGGTACGGCACCCGCCAGATCGTGGTGCTGATCCTGGTCGGCCGGCCTGAGGCCGGCCCGTTCCTGAGCACCGGCTTTCGAGCGGATCTGGCCCGTGCCGGAGTACAGGCTGCACTGGGCTGTGCCACCACAGCGGACTCCGAGCTTGAAGGCCTGCTGATCGAGGCCATGTCCGACCTGATGGCTCGGCGCGCCGCGGCAGGGGTCCACCGCAGCTGGTAAACAACCGCAGCTGGTAAACAACCGCAGCTGGTAGGCACCGAAACGCTGAGGCGACCGCAGCCCTGAAGCCGGCTACTCGCCCTCCGCTTCGTCGATAGCCGCCGCCAGGACACGCTCCAGGAACGACAGCACCGACGCCAGCGCCGATAGGTTTTCCGCTCGGGCAGTCCCCGCCCGGTCGCCCAGTTCCAGGACCAGGTCGGTGACCTGCCGCCGCTCGGCGGTCGTGAACCCCGATATGTCCAACGGCGCTACCTGCGCCGGCCTGGCTCCGGCAGCCGGTGCGGTGAACGCCCGAAGGAGCGCCGCCACGGCCTGAGCCTGCTCGATCGTCAGGTCACCGGTCGACGCCGGAAGCATCGAGGCCAGCAGTGAGCGGTCCTCCGAGACGTCGATGTCGAACTGGGTGGCGTAGCTGAGCACCACCTCTCGCGGGTCGACCCCGAGGGCGTGCGCCGTGCCCTCGATCACCTCGCGTGACTTCGGCCAGCCCTTCACGTCACCCTTGCTGATCTTGCCGAACGTCTGGTACGGAACCGAGCCGCCGGAGCGTTCTTCGAGTTGGCGCAGCGTCAACCCGGTGGCGAGCTTCTGTCGAACCAGTTCAGCAATCGTTGGCACGTGCCCCGAGCGCGGGTCAACCATCGTCGATCGACCCCTCTCCGGTCGGGAACCGCTACGCACAGTGCTGCCGGGACGGCCCGGCGTTCACAAAACTAGAGGTAGCCACCCTCCGCAGGCTATCCATTGAGCTAACTACAGCGAAGTAATTTTGCCCCCGTGTGTCTATCATTACATGAAGCGTGTCAAGTTATAGTTGACAGGCACCGCGCCAGCAACAAGGATTTCGACCACGCCGCCTCGCGTACCGGCACGGTCCCACATGAAGGGTGATGAGCTGTTGAGAACCACTGAAGCGCACTGTCCGAGCGGCCGCTCAACGGGCCGGTGCCGCTCAACGTCCCCGGGCGACTTTTGGTTACCCTGCGTGTCGCTTACTAGTAGACAATATCTAGACTGCTGGTTGACACCGTCCATAGATTTCGGTGGTTAGCCATGCAGCTGCGCAGCCGTGAGGCCTTGATCATCTGCCTGGAGGCGACGGGCATGTCCGAGCGGCTACTCGCCCGGGTGGCCGGGCTCAGCCACGCCACCGTCAACCATCTGGTGACGGGCCGCCGCACCGGCTGCACGCTGGCAACCGCCCGCGCCATCGAGACCGCGCTCGGGGTGGCAGCGGGGACCCTGTTCGAGAACGCGGAGGCACCCGCACCGATCCCCGATCCCGAATGGCAGCTCGGCGGTCAGAGCTGAAGCACCGGCGGTCAGGGGTGAACCACCGCCCTACCTGCCCTGGTTCGCCACTCCCTGGATGGCAGCCTCGGCGGCCTCCGGGTCCAGGTACTCCCCGGGCCGCACCGGCAGCATCGTCTTGTCGTCGAGCTCGTAGCGAAGCGGAATCCCGGTGGGGACGTTCAGAGACACCACAGCCTCGTCGCTGAGGTCGTCCAGGTGCTTGATCATCGCCCGCAGCGAGTTGCCGTGCGCGGCGATCAGCACCGTGCCGTTGCGCAGGTCCGGCACGATGGCGTCATAGAAGTAGGGCAGCATCCGGGCCACCACGTCGTCCAGGCACTCGGTACGCGGAACCGTGGTCAGCAGGTTGGCGTAGCGGTCATCGCCGACCTGGCTGTACTCGTCGTCCTCGGCCAGCGGCGGTGGCGGCACGTCATAGGAGCGGCGCCACAGCATGAACTGCTCGTCGCCGAACTCGGCTCGCACCGCCGCCTTGTCCTTGCCCTGCAGCGCGCCGTAGTGGCGCTCGTTGAGCCGCCAGCTGCGCCGCACCGGGATCCAGTGCCGGTCGGCGGTGTCCAGCGAGATCTGGGCGGTCCGGATCGCCCGCCGCAGCAGCGAGGTGTGCACCACCTCGGGTGCCAGGCCGTGCTCGCGCAGCAACTCCCCCGCACGCCGGCCTTCGGCCTCGCCGGCTTCGGTCAGGTCGACGTCCACCCAGCCGGTGAACAGGTTCTTGCGGTTCCAGTCGCTCTCACCATGACGGAGCAGCACGAGGGTGACGGTCATGGAACCAATCCTGCCAGGTCGCCGCGGGCGCTCAGCGCGCGCGCTTGACGAAGTTCTCGAACGCGGCAAGGTTGGCCAGCGACTCGCCCCGGCTCTGCCGCCACGCCCATTCCCGCTTGATCGAGGAACCGAAACCCAGTTCGAGCAGGGTGTTGAACGCCGAATCGGCATAGTCGAGCACCACGCCGAGCACCCGGTCGACCGAGTCCACGGTCACCGCCGCCAGCGGCCACCGCCCGGTCAGGTAGATGTCACCAGAGTCGTCGATCGACCAGTACACCCCGAACATCCGGGCATTGTGCGAGAGCAGCCAGCCGTACACCTGCTCGTGGTTCTCCTCGGGCTTGCGCACCACGAACGCCTCGACCGCCAGGCCCTGGCCGCCGACCACCAGCCAGCATGCGGTCTTCAGGCGCTTCTGGCCGGGAAGGTTGACCACGAACGCGCCGGGCTGGGGTTCCTGGTACTCCACCTCCGCGTCGTCGAGGGCTCGCCTGATCACGTCGACGGGGTGGCCTTGCTGGTCGGCGTCGCCCGGCCGGGCAGCCGTCACCGCGCAGCCGAGCCGGTCAGCGCCAGCGAGCCGAAGTCGGCCATCGCGTCCCGGTAGGCGACCAGCAGGCCATCGGCGGTATTCCGCCACGAGAACTGCTCGGCATGCACCCGGGCGGCCGCGCCCATAGCCGCCCGCCGCAGCGGGCTGCGCAGCAGCGCGCCCAGGGCGTCGGCCCAGTCCTCGGTGCGATGGCTGCCCACCAGGGTGCCCGTCCGGCCGTCCAGCACCGCGGTCCGCAGGCCACCTACCCCGGCCGCCACCACCGGAACCCCGCAGGCCTGGGACTCCAGCGCCACCAGGCCGAAGGACTCGTTGTGGCTGGGCACGACGGTCAGGTCCGCCGCGGCGTAGAAGTCCGCCAGCCGGGACCGGGAGGCCGGCGGCTCGAACCGCACCCGGTCCGCGATCCCGAGCTCGGCCGCCAGCCGCGGCAGGGCCAGCGGGTCGTTCACCCCGGAGCCGCTCGGTGCACCGACGATGACCACCTGCAGCCGCCGCGCAAGTTCCGGATCGAGTTCAGCCAGCCGGGCCGCCGCCCGAAGCAGGACGTCCGGCGCCTTCAAGGGCTGCAACCGCCCGACGAACAGCAGCACCAGGGCGTGCGGCGCGATCCCCAGCCGTTCCCGGGCCGCCCCGGCCGGGACGGGGCGGAAGGTGTCCAGGTCCACGCCGGGCGGGACGGTGACGATCCGGTCGGGGTCGGCGTCGTACCGGTCGACCAGCTGCCTGGCCTCGTCGTCGGTGTTGGCGATCAGCCGGTCCGCTTCGGCGATGACCTGCTCCTCACCGACGATCCGGGCCAGCGGCTCGGGCGCATCGCCGTCGGCCAGGTAGGCGTTCTTGGTCCGGCCCAGGGTGTGGGCGGTGTGCACGAGCGGGACGCCCCACCGTTCCCGAGCCAGCCACCCGACCTGTCCGGACAGCCAGTAGTGCGAGTGCACCACGTCATACCAACCCGGCTCGTGCTGGGCTTCGGCTCGCAGGACCGCGGCGCTGAAGGCGCACAGCTGGGCCGGCAGATCCTGCTTCGACAGCCCCTCGAAGGGGCCGGCCGTCACGTGCCGGACGATCACCCCTGGCTCGACCTCCACCACCCTGGGCAGGTCGGAGGAGGTTGCCCGGGTGAAGATCTCGACCTCGACACCCGAGTCGGCCAGCCGGCGCGCCGATTCCAGGATGTAGACGTTCATGCCGCCGGCATCGCCGCCACCGGGTTGTTCCAGCGGGGAGGTGTGCACGCTGAGGGTGGCTACCCGCTTCGGGAGTGCGCCGTGCCTTGCTACCCGCGTTGACATCCCGCGTCGCACGCCCTGTCGCACCTCGTCCCCCTGATCAGCCCTGTGGGTCAGCTGTCCTTGCTCAGCTCTGGACACAACACCGGGCCGCCCCCGATCATGCCTCACCTACCCGGATCGGTGAGAATCCAGGCATGGCAACCTCGCGCGGACTGGCAGTGGTGACCGGAGCGTCCAGCGGAATCGGCGCGGCAACCGCCCGGCAGCTCGCCTCGGCCGGCTTCACCGTGTGGGCCTGCGCCCGGCGCGCGGACCGGCTCGCGCAGGTGGCGGCGGACAGCCCGGCGATCACCGCGGTCACCCTGGATGTCACCTCGCCGGGCTCGGTTGCCGAGTTGACGGCCCGGGTGAACGCCGAGCGCGAGGGCCTGGCGCTACTGGTCAACAACGCCGGCGGGGCGATCGGGCTGGAGCCGGTTGCCCAGGCCGACCCGGCGGACTGGCTTCGGATGTATGAGACCAACGTGCTGGGCGCGATGCGGCTGGTGCAGGCACTGCTGCCGGCCCTGGAGGCCGGCGCCGGCGGCCACATCGTG
>NZ_DASVQG010000237.1:0-3546 GCF_036389215.1 Jatrophihabitans sp. | reverse complement strand
CAGGCACCGTGCAGGCTCTGGTCGCCCAGCAGCCGGCCGCGATCGGCCAGTACGGCGTCGACGCCGCGGTCGCGAAGCTGGATGGCCAACAGCCACCCGCGAGGGTCCAGACCGGCTTCACCGTCATCACCAGGGACAACGTCGACGGTGACGGCGCGCAGGCCATCTACAAGTCCAGCTGCTGATCCGCCGAGCGGGGGGTACGGCACTGGCCGGCCCCCCGCTCGGATCCCCGCGGACCTACCAGCCGGTCTCACGTGACCGCCTCCCTGATCAGTAAACTGACCGAGATGCGCGAGTAGAACGATTCGACAGATACTTGCGGATTAGACGGCCGGGAGGTGAGCGATGACGACGATGCGCGATGTCGCCGTGCGCTGTGGAGTGAGCGTCAAGACGGTGTCTCGCGTTTTCAACGATGACCCGTACGTCAGCGCCGAAACCCGAGAGCGTGTGCTGCGGGCGATGCGCGAGTCGAATTACGTGCCGAACCTGCTCGCTCGTTCATTTCGCAGCGGACGTGACACAGCGATCGCCATCGCGGTACCTGATCTCTCAGATCCCTTCTTCGCCAGCCTGACCCATGCCGTCGAGCAGGTGGCTCATCAGCGGGGCGTCGCCGTCGTGATCGCGAGCATGGGCTATGAACCCGACGACGAGCGGCCGGCAATGGAGGCGTTGCTGCACCGGATGGTCGTCGGCGCGATCGCGACTCCGATCTCCAACGACCAGTCCTATCTCAAACGCTGGCAGCACAAGACGCCCATCGTCTTCGTCGACCGGACTCCTACCGGGATCGTCGCCGACAGCATCGTCTCCGACGACCATGGCGGTGGCGTGGCCGCCACCCGGCACCTGCTGGATCACGGTCATAGGAGCCTCGCCTTCGTCGGTGACACCCTGAACGTCCAAACGACGCGACGCCGTCTGGAGGCATACCAGTCCGTTCTGCTTGAGGCTGGTATGCCCGAGTCGGCGAATTCGGTGGTACTCGGGGGAACCTCGGGTCCTGAGATGGCTCATTCGTTCGTGAAATTCCTGCGGGAATCGGAGGAGCCGACGGCGATCTTGTCGTCCAATGCCCGGTGCACCATCGGGCTCATACCGGTACTGCAAACCATGGGCCGCACGGACATGGCACTCGTGGGTTTCGGAGACTTCCCGCTATCGGGCAGCGTCCGGCCTCCTATCTCCTTCATCGAACAGGATCCGGTTCGGCTCGGTCGGGCGGCGGCGATCCGGCTGTTCCAGCGGCTCGACACCCCCAACCGGCGGCTGAAGCGACAGGTCATGCTGGATGTCGCGCTGGTCCCGTGCGGATCCGGTGAGCAGCCACCGCCTCGACGATCCCGCAGGGCAAGGCTCGGACGTCCCGCGGCCGACCTCGAGCTGGCCTAGCTCATCCCTTCGCGCACCAGCACGTTCCCGCGCATCAGGCCCTGGTGGTGATCATGCGCTCGGAAGTCAGGATGACCTTGATGTGCTGGCCGCTGGTGGCTGCCGCGAAAGCGTCGCCGACCCGGTCGAGGGGGAAGGTGGCGGTGATGATGTCGTCGGGGCGAACCTGGCCGGCGAGGAGGGTGGCCATCGCTTCGGCGTAATCTTCGGGCAGGTAGGTGGCGCTGCCCTGGATCCTGACCTGCATGTCCTGGATCTCGGGAAGCGGGACGCTGACCCGTCCGGTGGGGACACCGACGATCACGACGGTGCCGCCTTTGAGGGCGAGGCTGACGGACTGATCGACGGTGTACTGGTTGGCGACGCAGTCGAAGACGACATCGGCGCTTTCGCCGAGCGCCTCTCGCACGGCTCCGGAAACGTCGGGGCCGCCGGCGTCGATGACCGCGTGCGCGCCGAGACGTAATGCCCGTCGCCTCTTGTCCTGGAGCATGTCGGTGACCACGACGCGCCGGGCACCATGGCGCAGCACGATGGCGAGCAGCAGCAGGCCGATGGTGCCGGCGCCGATGATGACTACCGCCTTGCCGTCCAGCGGGCCGGCCAGGCGGGCGGCGTGCACCGGAGTGGACAGCGGCTCGACCAGGATGGCTTGGCGGTCCTCGAGCTGGTCGGGGACGACGTGCAGCCGATCGGCGGGGATGGTGAAGTAGTCGGCCATCCCGCCCTGGTCGTAGATGCAGCCGAAGAACCGCAGGTTCTCGCACAGGTTGACCCGTCCCGCGAGGCACTGCTTGCAAGCCCAGCACGGCAGGGTCGGTTCGACGATGACCCGCTGCCCGGCGCTGACGCGCCGTACGCCGTCGGCGACCTCTTCGACGACGCCGAGGACCTCGTGGCCGGGAGCGTAGGGCAGCGGGATGAAGGGATGGCGCCCGTGCAGGGCATGGGTGTCGGAGCCGCAGATCCCCACTGCGGTCATCCGCACCAGCGCCTCGCCCGGAGCCGGGACGGGGACCGGAGCCCTCCGCACCCTCGCGCCGTGCTCGCTGGTCACGATGACCTGGCGCATCTCTGCGGAGGGCGGCTCGGTGGTAGCGGTGTGCGTCGTGTCGGGCAGGCTGGTCATGGCTTCTCACTCCGTTGGTGACTGGGCGTCCCTCCAGCCTTCATCGTGGCGGTCGGCTGTTGCCGAGGCAAACGCCGCCGCACACTGCGGCTTGAGGGTGGGCGGTACGGCGACGGCGAGCGGAGACCGTGAGTGGCGAGCATGCTCGCAGGGCCCTGAACCCCCGCCTGCGCAACGGTGTCCTACAGTCGGGGGTGTGACCACTTCAGAGGGCACTCTTCGGCTGCACGCGACGTTCGAGCCGCGCGGCCCGGCTGCCGCGATCGTCCTGACCGACGAGCAGGTCGCGGCGCTCGGCGGGGGCAAGGCGCCCGCGGTGCGGGTGACGGCCAATGGCAACACCGTCGCCGCGAGGGTGGCGCGCATGGGCGGGGAGAACCTGCTCGGGTTCAGCAAGCAGCTGCGCGCCGATCTCGGTGTCGGGATCGGCGACGCCCTTGACGTGGTGATCGCTCTGGACACCGCGCCACGCGAGGTGGAACTGCCGCCGGAGCTGGTCGCGGCGCTCGGCGAGGACGCCGCCGCCAGAGCCGCGTTCGATGGCCTGGCACCGTCGCACCGGAAAGAGTTCGCCCGCTGGATCGACGAGGCCAAACGCGATGAAACCCGGAGATCGCGGACCGCGCAGGCGCTGGAGATGCTGCGGACCGGCCGCACCCGGCGCTGAATACCCTTCAGAACCGGACCGAAACGTACCAAGGAGCTGACGTGGGCAGGTTCGACGGCCGCACCGTGCTGGTGACCGGGGCGGGCTCGGGCATCGGTTTCGAGATGGCCGACGCCTTCCAGGCTGAGGGCGCCACGGTGTACGCCGCCGACATCGCACCCGCCGGCTGCCCGGACCGGACCAACGCGGTACCGCTCGATGTCACCGACGAGGCAGCGGTCCGCGGTGTCGTCCAGCGGATTCTCACCGACACCGGCCGGCTCGACGTCGTGTGCAACAACGCCGGCATCGGTTCCACGGCGGATCCGTTGACCTGCACCGCCGAGGAGTGGGATCGGGTGTTCGCCGTCAA
>NZ_DASVQG010000236.1:0-11262 GCF_036389215.1 Jatrophihabitans sp. | reverse complement strand
AACCGGTGCGGGTATCGAGGTGGAGGCAACAAAGTGGCCAGTAACCCTGTCCTGCGGGGTTTTGAGAAGTCCGGACGTCCGGGCGTTGCAGCCCAGGCGGCCCAGGGCCCCAACGGCCCGATCGCGCCGCCGCCACCGTCGGCGTCCCAACTGAACGAGTGGTACACCCAGCCGGCCTACGGTCAGCCGGCCCCGCCCGCGGCCCCGTCGCGGTATCTGACCCTGGACGATGTCGTCACCCGCTCGGTGGTGCTGCTGGGCACCCTGCTGGTGGCCGCCGGCTTCGCGTGGTTCGCCGTGCCGGACTCGGCCGTCGGCGGCGTCGTGGCGATCGGCTTCATCGGCGCCCTGGTCCTGGGGCTCTACATGGGCTTCTCCGGACGGGCGAACGCGGTCACCGCGGTCCTCTACGCGGCGCTGCAGGGCCTGGCGCTCGGCGGCATCAGCGAGATGTTCAACGACCGGTTCAACGGCATCGTGGTGCAGGCCGTCACCGGCACGATCATGGTCGCCGGGGGCGTGCTGCTGGTCTACAAGACCGGTGCCGTCCGGGTCACCCCGAAGTTCACCAAGATCGTGTTCGCCTCGACGCTGGGCGTCGTCGGACTGATGCTGGTCAATCTGATCGCCAGCATCTTCACCCCCGGCGGCCTGGGGCTGCGCGACGGCGGCCTGATGGCGATCGGCTTCAGCCTGCTGTGCATCGTGATCGCGGCCTCGAACCTGATCGTGGACTTCGACATGATCGAGCAGTCGGTGCGCCGCGGCGTCGATGAGAAGGTCGGCTGGTACCTGTCCTGGGGCATCCTGGTGACCCTGGTCTGGCTGTACCTGGAGATCCTGCGGCTGCTCAGCTACCTGACCGGGCGCAACAACTAGCCCGGTGCAACAAATCCCGGCACACGTGACATCTAGGTAGTAGTCACCTCACAGTCGGCCCCGTCCCTCAGTGCTGAGGGACGGGGCCGCACCACGTCCGGGCCGCAGCTCAGGAGAGCCGCTGACCGGGCCGCAGCTCAGGAGAGCCGCTCCAGGATCATCGCCATTCCCTGGCCGCCCCCGACGCACATCGTCTCCAGGCCGAACTGCTTGTCATGGGTCTGCAGCGAGTTGATCAGCGTGGTGGTGATCCGGGCACCGGTCATCCCGAAGGGATGCCCCACCGCGATGGAACCGCCGTTGACGTTCACCTGGTCCAGGTCGAAGCCCAGCTGCTGGTAGGACGGGATGACCTGGGCGGCGAAGGCCTCGTTGAGCTCCACCAGGTCGATGTCGGAGACCGACATGCCGGCCCTGGCCAGTGCCTGCCTGGATGCCTCGACCGGTCCCAGGCCCATGATCTCCGGCGACAGGCCGGTGACCCCGGTGGCGACGATCCGGGCCAGCGGCGTGACGCCGAGCTCGGCGGCCTTGGTGTCGCTCATGATGACCAGGGCCGCGGCGCCGTCGTTGAGCGGGCAGCAGTTGCCGGCGGTGACCAGCCCGTCCGGCCGGAACACCGGCTTCAGCTGCGAGACCGCCTCGTAGGTGACCCCGGCCCGCGGGCCGTCATCGACGCTCACCACCGCACCGGAGGGCAGTGTGACGGGCGTGATCTCCTTCGCCCAGAAGCCGTTGGCGATCGACTTCTCCGCCAGGTTCTGCGACCGGACCCCGAAGTGGTCCATCTCCTCGCGGGTGACGCCCACCAGCCGGGCCAGGTTCTCCGCCGTCTGGCCCATCGGGATGTAGGGGTCGGGCAGGTCGCCGCGCTCGCGCGGGTCCTGCCAGCTGTCGGCACCCTCGGCAGCCACCTTCGCGGTGCGCTCGCCGGCCTCGGCGAACCGCGGGTTCTTGGTGTCGGGCAGCCCGTCGGAGGAGCCCTTGACGAACCGGGACACCGTCTCGACCCCGGCGGAGATGAACACCTCGCCCTCGCCGGCCCGGATCGCGTGCATCGCCATCCGGGTGGTCTGCAGCGAGGATGCGCAGTACCGGGTCACGGTGGCGCCGGGCAGGAAGTCGTAGCCGAGCAGGGTGGCCACGATCTTGGCCATGTTGTAGCCCTGCTCGCCGCCGGGCAGCCCGCAGCCCAGCAGCAGGTCATCGATCTGGTGCGGGTCCAGCTGCGGCACCTTCGCCAGCGCCGCGGTGATCATCTGGGTGACCAGCTCGTCGGCCCGCATCTCGACCAGCGAACCCTTGCCGGCCCGGCCGATGGGCGAGCGGGCGGTGGCGACGATGACGGCCTGGGGGGTGGTGGGCATCGCGAGTCTCCTTGCGGGTTGGGATCAGACGGCCCGGGACAGCTAGTCGCTGCCCACCATGGTGGCAGGGGTGAAGTTTGCTCCGCCGCTGGACGTGGGCGGTATCACGGTCGCCGCCCGGCGGCGCAGGAGCCGGGCCCACGGTCCACGCCGGCCGGCCCGCTCACCGCGCACCTCGGCGGGTACCACCTCGGTGCCGGGCAGGCTGGCCGCCTTGGCCGCCGCCTTGACCACCGGCCGGGCGCGGGTCGAGGTGAACGGCGCGGCGGGTTCGGAGACCGTGCTCAGGCCCAGTGCCGCGGCGGCCGAGGGCAGCAGAACCTCCGCGGCCCGGGCGTAGCCGAGCGCCGAGGGATGGAACTGGTCGTCGGAGAAGTAGTCCCGGCTGCTGGCGAACTCCGGGCCCAGGATGTCGCCGAGGCTCACCGCCCGGGCGCCGGCGGCCACCACCGCCACCGCCTGCGCCGCGGCCAGCGTCCGCGACATCCGGCGGGCCAGCCAGCGCAGCGGCTGCCCGATCGGCCGGACCGTCCCGAGATCGGGGCAGGTGCCCACCACCACCTGCAGGTTCTGCTCGGTGAGGGCGGCCAGCGCGAGACTGAGGTGGCGGACCGACTCCGCGGCCCGGATCCGGTGGGTGACGTCGTTGGCCCCGATCATGATCACCACCAGATCGGGCTGCTCGGCCAGTACCAGCGCGACCTGGCTCGCCAGTGCCGAACTCTGGGCGCCGACCACGGCGACGTTGTGCAACCGGACCGGCCGCCGGGCCAGTGCCGAGAGTCCCAATGCCACCTGGGCGGCCGGGGTCTCGCTGTCGCGGTGGACCCCGTACCCGGCGGCGGAGGAGTCGCCGAGCATCGCCAGCAGCAGCGGGGGCCGGTCGGCGGGCACCCCGGGGGCCAGCCACACGCCGTCGGCCCGCGGCGGCAGGGCTTCGGCCGGCTGGATCCGGCGCCGGGCCAGCTTGGTCTGGCCGTAGATCACTCCCGCCGCGGCGGCGCTGAGCGCGCCGATGCCCCCCGTGCCGAAGGCAGCAGCGGTCACCACCCGGCGGGCTCGCGACGCTCGGCTCATCCGATCGCCTCCAGGAATGGACATTTGATGACACTGAATCGTTGAGCCGAGGTTAGCCTTTGCCTCATGCGCTACTACACCTCGCTCGTTGACCTGATCGGCAACACCCCGCTGGTCCAGCTCCGCAGCGTCACCCGGCACCTCGATCCCGCCACCGCACCGCTGGTGCTGGCCAAGGTCGAATACTTCAATCCCGGCGGATCGGTCAAGGACCGGGTCGCGCTGCCGATGATCGAGGCCGCCGAACGCTCGGGCGAACTCAAGCCCGGCGGCACGATCGTGGAGCCCACCTCCGGCAACACCGGCGTCGGGTTGGCGATCGTCGCGCAGCAGCGCGGCTACTCCTGCATCTTCGTGCTGCCGGACAAGGTCTCCCCGGAGAAGATCAACCTGCTCAAGGCCTACGGCGCCGAGGTGGTGGTCTGCCCGACCGCGGTGGCGCCGGAGGACCCGCGCTCGTACTACCAGGTCTCCGACCGGCTGGCCCGGGAGGTGCCCGGCGCCTGGAAGCCGGACCAGTACTCCAACCCGAACAACACCCGCGCCCACTACGAGAGCACCGGTCCGGAGATCTGGGAGCAGACCGAGGGGCGGATCACCCACTTCGTGACCGGCGTGGGGACCGGCGGGACCATCTCGGGCACCGGCCGCTACCTCAAGGAGGTGTCGGCCGACCGTCCCGGTGGCCCGGTGCGGGTGATCGGCGCCGATCCCGAGGGCTCGGTGTACTCCGGCGGTACCGGCCGGCCCTACCTCGTCGAAGGGGTCGGCGAGGACTTCTGGCCGGCGAACTACGACCGCGGCATCGCCGACGAGATCATCGCGGTGTCGGACTCGACGTCCTTCGAACTCACCCGCCGGCTGGCCCGCGAGGAGGGCATGCTGGTCGGCGGCTCGTGCGGCATGGCGCTCGCGGCGGCGCTGCGGGTGGCCGAGCGTGCCGGGCCCGAGGACGTGATCGTGGTGCTGCTGCCCGACGGTGGCCGGGGCTACCTGTCCAAGGTCTTCTCCGACAAGTGGATGAGTGACTACGGCTTCCTGGAGAGCAATGCCGAGACCACCGTCGGTGAGGTGCTGACCGCCAAGGACGGCGAGACCCCGGCGCTGGTGCACGCCCACCCGAACGAGACCGTCCGGGACGCCATCAACATCCTGCGCGAGTACGGGGTGTCGCAGATGCCGGTGGTCGGCGCCGAGCCGCCGGTGACCGCCGGTGAGGTGGTGGGCTCGGTGTCGGAGAAGGCGTTGCTGGACGCCCTGTACGCCGGCCAGGCCTCGCTGTCGGACCCGGTGGAGAAGCACATGTCGGCGATGCTGCCGATCATCGGTTCCGGCGAGCCGGTACGCCGGGCGGTCGAGGCGCTGGGCGGGGCTGACGCGCTGCTGGTGCACGTCGACGGCAAGCCCGCCGGCGTGGTGACCCGGCAGGACCTGCTCGGATACCTGATCAGCAAGTAGCCGCCGACGCCCCGCCCTCGGGGTTCGCGCAGCGGATCCGCACGCCGTCAGGGGCGGCTGCCCGGTCGGCGGACTGTGATGTGCCCGAAATGCGGCAGCCCGGGATCAGGCTCCTGGTGAGCAGTAATCTGAGCGTCATGGACATCTCGACAACAAGCGGCGGGGATCAGCTGGGCTTCAACTCGCGAGCGATCCACGCCGGCCAGGAACCGGATCCGCTGACCGGTTCGGTCATCGTGCCGATCTACCAGACGTCGACCTTCAAGCAGGACGGCGTCGGCGGCCTGCGTGGCGGCTACGAGTACAGCCGGTCGGGCAACCCGACCCGGACCGCGCTGGAGGAGTGCCTGGCGGCCCTGGAGGGGGGCGCCCGCGGACTGGCCTTCGCCTCCGGCCTGGCCGCTGAGGACATCCTGCTGCGGACTCTGTGCGCGCCGGGTGATCACCTGCTGCTGCCCGATGACGCCTACGGCGGCACGTACCGGCTGATCTCCCGGGTGCTGACCCGGTGGGGCCTGGAGTTCAGCACCGTCGCGATGCACGACAGCGCCGCGGTGGCCGCGGCCGTCCGGCCCAACACCCGGGTCATCTGGGTCGAGACGCCCACCAATCCGTTGCTCAACATCGTCGACATCGCGGCGCTGGCCGAGATCTCGCGGCAGCACCAGGCAATGCTGGTCGTCGACAACACCTTCGCCTCGTCCTACCTGCAGCAGCCGCTGGCATTGGGCGCCGACGTGGTGGTGCACTCCACCACCAAGTACCTGGGCGGTCACTCCGACGTCGTCGGCGGGGCGGTGGTGACCCGCGACGCCGAGATCGGTGAGCAGGTGGCCTTCCACCAGAACGCGGTGGGCGCCGTCAGCGGCCCGTTCGACGACTGGCTGGTGCTGCGCGGCATCAAGACCCTGGGCGTGCGGATGGACCGGCATTGCTCCAACGCCGAGCAGATCGTCCGGTTCCTCGGCGAGCATCCGGCCGTGTCCAGCGTGCTGTACCCCGGCCTGCCCAACCATCCCAACCATGACGTCGCCGCCCGGCAGATGGCCGGCTTCGGCGGCATGGTGTCGTTCCGGATGCGCGCGGGTGAGGAGGCGGCGCTCAAGGTCTGCGGGCTGACCCAGCTGTTCACGCTGGGCGAGTCCCTGGGCGGCGTGGAGTCGCTGATCGAGCACCCGGGCCGGATGACGCACGCCAGCGTTGCCGGATCACCGCTGGAGGTTCCCGGCGACCTGATCCGGCTGTCGGTCGGCATCGAGAACATCGAGGATCTGCTGGCAGACCTCAACGCGGCGCTGGCCTGAGCGGTCCGCGGCCGGCGGGGACGGACGGGGAGGACGGCGGTGCGGCTCGGGGTGCGCAACGGCTGGCTGGCGGCGGCGAGCGTGGCCGGCTTCGCGCTGGTCGCGCTGGCCGCCCGGGCCGGTCCGGGCGGATCCACGACTAGGACCAGAGGCCGCTCGCGCGTGCCGCCAGAGGCCACCATCTCCGCCAGGCCCCCGGGCGGCGCGTCGGGCAACCCGCCGCGGGGCCACTTCCACCTGCCCTGGCAAGTCATCGCGTTCGTCATGCTGGCCAGCCTGCTGCTTCTGGTGATCGGGCTGCTGATGGTGTTCTGGCCGCAGTTCCCTGATTGGCTGCGTATCCGGCGCCGGAGATCGGCGATCCGCCGGCCGGTCGAGTTCGCTCCCGACGACCTGGCCACGCAGGTCGCCCGCACCCTGGACTCGACGATGTCCCAGCTGGCCGGTGGCCAGATCCGGGACGGGGTGATCCTGTGCTGGCACCGGCTGGAGCAGACCGCCGAGGCAGCCGGCCTGCGCCGCTCGCCCGCCGACACCTCCTCCGAACTCGCCGACCGGTTGCTGGCGACGCTGCCGTTGAGCGAGGCACCGCTGAACCGGCTGGCGGCGCTGTACCGCGAGGCCAGGTTCTCCAGCCATCCGATTCCGGCCGCGGCGGTCGTCCAGGCCCGGGCCGACCTTGCCCAGCTGCGCTCGGAACTCGAGGCGGCCTCATCGAGCACGCTGGCGACTGGAGCCGGTCGTGGCTGAGCCGATGCGCCAGGCGTCCGGGCTGTGGTTCCGGCTGGGGGTGGCAGCCGGTGTCGGGCTGGCAGCAGCCGTTGCGGTGCTGCTGGCCAGCACGGCCGCGGGCGCCGACCTGCCTCCGGAGCTGGGCGCCGGAGCTGGCGTGGCGGTCGCGCTGCTCTTCCAGCTGGTCCGCGAGACCGCCACCGAACCGCAGCAGCCGGAGTTCCTCGAGCCACCGGAACCAGCCGGCAACGGGTACTTCAGCAAGCTGCGGCAGCTGGAACGCCGGCTCGAAGCGGCCAGCCGGGACGCATCGAAGTACGAGCGTAACGTGCGCCCGGTGCTGGCCCGGCTGGCGACCGAACGGTTGCGGCGCAAGTACGGGATCGACCCGGTAACCAAGCCCATCCAAGCCAGAGAAGTGCTAGGGGAGCAGTTGTGGTCGTTGACGATCGCGCCGGCGACGCCGGCCAGCCCGCCACCCAGCCAGGCCCAGTTGAGCGCGCTGGTGGCCCGGATCGAGGCGCTGTGATCGACCCCCCGGCAGCCGCGGATGCCTGTGACCGGGTGCTGGCCGAAGTGGGCCGGGCGGTGGTCGGCAAGCGCGGCCGGCTGGCGCTGGTGCTGGCCGGCATCCTGGCCGGTGGCCACGTCCTGATCGAGGACAACCCCGGTCTGGCCAAGACCCTGGCCGCCCGGTCCTTCGCGCAGGCCCTCGGGCTGGAGTTCCGCCGCATCCAGTTCACCCCCGACCTGTTGCCCTCCGACATCACCGGCTCGTTCGTCTATGACCAGCGCCAGGGCGAGTTCGCCTTCCGGGCCGGGCCGCTGTTCGCCGGCCTGGTGCTGGCCGACGAGATCAACCGGACGCCGCCCAAGACCCAGGCGGCGCTGCTGGAGGCGATGCAGGAGCGCCAGGCCACCGTCGAGGGCCGTACCTTCACGCTGCCCGAGCCGTTCCACGTGATCGCCACCGCCAACCCGATCGAGTACGAGGGCACCTACCCGCTGCCCGAGGCCCAGCTGGACCGGTTCCTACTGCGGGTGTCGTTCGGCTACCCCAGCCCGGATGAGGAATGGCAGGTGCTGCAGCGCCGGGTGGCGCGCCAGGCCGAGGCGATCACCCTGAACCCGGTGCTGGACGCGGCCGGCCTGCGCGCGGTGCAACGGGTGGTCGAGGCCATCGAGGTCGAGGAGAGCGTCGGGCGGTACTGCGTCGCGCTGGTCGATGCCACCCGGTTCCACCAGCACCTGCTGGTTGGTGCCTCACCGCGCGGCGCGCTGGCGCTGCTGCTGGTGGCCCGGGCCTACGCCCTGATCAACCACCGCGACTTCGTGACGCCGGAGGACGTCAAGGCCGTCGCGGTGGCGGCGCTGGCGCACCGGGTGACGCTGCGTCCGGAGATGTGGATGCGGCAGGTGATGCCCGCCGAGGTGATCTCGACGGTGCTGGCCGAGGTGCCCGCACCGGCCACCGGCACCGACCGGCCGCGGATGCGGTCGGCGAGCCGGTCATGAGTGCTGAGCCGGCTGGGCGTGCTGAGCCGGCCGGGCGTGCTGAGCCGGCTGGGCGTGCTGAGCCGGCTGGACAGGACGGGCGAGCCGCCGCGCTCGCGGTGCGCTGGTCACCGACGCCGGCGCTCGGCTCGGCGGTCGGCAGCATCGCGGTGCTGCTGGTCCTGGCGGTGCTGCTGCGCCGCCAGGACCTGCTGCTGCTGGGGCTGCCGCTGGCGGTGGGCACCGTGCTGCCCCTGCTCAGCCGCGCGCGTCGCGCCCCGACGGTAGGAGTGCGTACCAGCGCCGCCACCCTGTTCGAAGGCCAGTCCACGACTTTCAGCCAGCAGCTCTATGTTCCCGACGCGCTCGACGTGATCCGGCTGCGGACCCAGCTGGAAGGCTGGATCGAGCTGCCCGACGGCGGCCAGGACGTCTGCACGGCAGCCGGCCCCGACGAGGACCTGACACTCACCCATCGGCTGGCCGCGCCGCACTGGGGCCGTAGCCGGATCGGCCGGGTGAGGATCAGCCTCATCGCGGCGCATGGCCTGCTGCGCAGCACCCTGAGCGGTGGCGACACGGTCGCGCTGACCACCATCCCGCTGCGTGCGGAGTTCTCAGCGACCGATGTCGTGCCGGCCGCCTCCGGGCTCGTCGGCGCGCACCGCTCCCGCCGGATTGGTGAAGGGGTCGATCCGGCCGGGGTGCGGCCGTTCGTGGCGGGCGACCGGCTGCGCCGGATCAACTGGCCGGTATCGCTGCGCACCGGAGACCTGCACGTCACCGCCACCTACTCAGACCGTGACACCGAAGTGGTGCTGGTGCTGGACTCGGCGGTCGAGGTGGGTTCCAGCGCCGGGCCCGACTCGACCAGCAACCTCGACGTCGCGGTGCGCGCGGCCGCCTCGATCGCCGAGCACTACCTGCGCCACGGAGACCGGGTGGGGGTGCTGGACCTGGGCCGGGCGGGCCGGCCGGTCCGGCCGCGCACCGGCCAGGCGCACCTCTTCCGGATCATGGACGTGTTGCTGGAAGTCCGGGCCGCACCGGTGAGCGAGCTGGCGGTGAGCCGGGCGCTGGCCAGGATCTCCGGCCGGGCGTTGGTGATCATGCTGAGCCCGCTGCTGAGCACCGCGGTGGCGGCTGAGGCAGCCGGGCTGTCACGGGCCGGGCGCTCGGTCCTGGTGGTGGACACCCTGCCGGACGAGGTGGCCTTGCCGGAGCCGGGACCGTGGATCGAGCTGGCCTGGCGGCTGCAGCTGATCGAGCGGAGCAACCTGGTAGCGGCGCTGGCCGATCATGGAGTGCCGGTGGTGCCCTGGTTGGGCAGTGGCAGCCTCGACCAGGTGCTGGCCGGGCTCGCCCGGACCGCCCGGGCTGCCAGGGTGCACCGGTGAACGGGCCCGCGCGGCTGCCGCGCACCGGAGCCGCCCTGCCGCCCACCCCGGGGCGGTCGGATCATCGCCGCTACTTGCTGGGCGGGGCCGGAGTGCGGCTGGTGATCCTGCTGGCCGGGCTGGCGTTGCTGGCGATCCCGGCCGAGCCCAACCTGGTCTGGGTGGTGCTCACGGTGGCCGGTGTGCTGGTGGCGGTCGGCAGCCCGGGGCAGGGCGGTGCCGGGCTGGCGCTCGGCGCGTCGATCGGCAGCTGGATCGCCGCCTACGGCTGGGAGGGGGCGCCGCCGCTGGGCGCCACCGTCGAGTTCGCGCTCGCCCTGTACCTGCTGCACACCAGCACCGCACTGGCCGCGGCCGTTCCGCTGGGCGTGCAGCTCCGGGCGCCGGTACTGCGCCGCTGGCTTCGGCGCTGCCTGCTCGAACTCGCGGTCGCCGCGGCGCTGGGAGCGGCCAGTTACGGTTTCGGCCGGCCGGGCAGCTCCAGCGTGCTGCAACTGCTCGGGCTGCTCGGTGTGCTGGTGCTGGCGGGCGTTCCGGTGCTGCTGCTGCACCGGTACCGCGACTGAGCTCCCTGCCACCGGCTGCTGCTGCACCGGTCCCGCGGCTGAGCTCCCTGCCGTCGGCTACTCCGGCACCCGGACGTTGCCGAAGACGATGCTCGGGTGGGTGGCATCGCCGCGTCGAGCACCGTCGATCGCGCAGGTGGCCACGCCCGCGGCCTCATGCAGCTGGCTAGAGCTAGGCGTCCCGGCGGAAGATCTTGCTGCCCAGCCAGACCAGCGGGTCGTACTTGCGGTCGGCGACCCGTTCCTTCATCGGGATCAGGGCGTTGTCCGTGATCTTGATGTGTTCGGGGCAGACGTCACTGCAGCACTTGGTGATGTTGCAGAAGCCCAGGCCGTGCTCCTCCTGCGCGTCGCGCTGCCGGTCCCGGGCGTCGAGGGGGTGCATGTCCAGCTCGGCGATCCGCATCAGGTAGCGCGGGCCGGCGAAGGACTTCTTGTTCTCCTCGTGGTCACGCACCACGTGGCAGGTGTCCTGGCACAGGAAGCACTCGATGCACTTGCGGAACTCCTGCGGGCGCTCGACATCGATCTGCTGCATCCGGTACTCACCGGGGGCCACCCCCGGCGGCGGCGCGAACGACGGGATCTCGCGGGCCTTCTCGTAGTTGAACGAGACGTCGGTGACCAGGTCGCGGATCACCGGGAACGCCCGCAGCGGCGTGACGGTGATGGTCTCGGCCTCGGTGAACGTCGACATCCGGGTCATGCACAGCAGCCGCGGCCGGCCGTTGATCTCGGCACTGCACGAGCCGCACTTGCCGGCCTTGCAGTTCCACCGGACGGCCAGGTCCGAGGCCTGGGTGGCCTGCAACCGGTGGATGATGTCGAGGACCACCTCGCCCTCGTTGACATCGACGGTGAAGTCCTGCAGCGCGCCGCTGTCCGAGTCGCCGCGCCAGACCCGAAACTTCGCGTTGTACGTCATCGGTTCCCCTTGCTCTTCGCGCAAGCGCTCATCGTGTGATTCGCTCCGGTCCTCGCTCGCTGG
>NZ_DASVQG010000235.1:0-12730 GCF_036389215.1 Jatrophihabitans sp. | reverse complement strand
TCGGGGCCAGCTGACCACCAGCTGACCGTCAGCTGACCCGTGGTCGGCGGCCGGGGAAAACCTCTACGGTAGAAGGATGATCTCGGTATCGAGGCCGATCGAGGCGACCAGCGAGCAGGTATGGGCAGTGCTCAGCGACGGCTGGCTGTACGCCGGATGGGTCGTCGGCGCCTCCCGGATCCGCGAGGTCGACCCGCGATGGCCGGCCGAAGGCTCCACGATCGCCCACTCGGTCGGCAGCTGGCCGTTGCTGCTCGACGACGACACCGAGGTGCTGACCTGCCGGCCCGGCCGGTTGCTGCGATTGCTGGCTCGCACCCGGCCGCTGGGCGAATCCCTGGTCGAGATCGAGGTCAGCGCCCGTCCGGGTCTGGGCAGCTGCACCGTGCAGATCCGTGAGGACGCGGTCAGCGGTCCCGGCATGCTGGTGCTGGTGCCGGCGCCGCTGCGGCAACTGGCGCTGGCCCCGCGCAACCGCGAGTCGCTGAGGCGGCTGGACTACCTGGCCCGAGGCCGCCTGCGCGCCGAGCGGCAGAGCTGAGCCTCCGCGCTGTCGCGGGACTCCGCACTATCGGAATTGACAATCATCAACGGTTGCCTGTACCGCCAGCCCGAACGGCGGGTTCCGGCGCGCTTGCGGTAACCCCGCGCGGCGGCATCCCTAGCGGATCGGGGGACCGGCGCTTTGGGTTTTCAACCGGGCACGCTGTGCGTGGGGATCGCGTGGTGTGAGCTGTCACAGTAGCGAGCGCGTCGCAGTGAGCTGCTGCGGCCAATATGGCCGCTGTGAGGCGGCACATCTCGTGCTCCACTGTGACCGTCGTCTCGAAGCGAGGCGTCGAAGGCTCGACTGATTAGGAACATCGTGAATGACTCCGCGCTCATCTCCATCGGTCTGCCGGTGGCCCTGGCCATCATCATGTTCGGGCTGGGGTTGTCCCTGACGCTCGGTGATTTCGCGCGGGTGGCACAAAGCCGCCGCGCGGTTGTGGTGGCGCTCGCCCTCCAGATGTTCGTCCTCCCGGCGATCGCCTTCGCCCTCGTCACCGCGTTCGACCTCGAGCCGCTGCTCGCCGTAGGCATCATGCTTCTGGCCGCCTCGCCTGGCGGCACCACCGCCAACCTGTTGAGCCACCTATTTCGAGGTGACGTCGCGCTCAATGTCACCTTGACCGCCATCAACTCCGTCCTGGCCGCTGTCACCATCCCGCTGATCACCAATTTCGCGCTCGACCACTTCGGTGCCGAAGGCACGCTCGGCCTCCAGTTCGGCAAGGTTGTCCAGGTCATCGCCATCGTCTTGGTCCCCGTGGCACTCGGGATGCTGGTCCGGCGTCGGTCGGCTGCCTTCGCCGCACGCGCCAACCGACCCGTGCGGGTGTTCTCCATCGCCGTGCTCGTCATCGTCGCCGTCGGCGCGCTCCTCGGAGAGCGGGACACCATCCTCGACTACCTGGGCGATGTCGGCATCGTCGTCGCCATCTTCTGCCTGTGCAGTCTCACCTTGGGCTACGCCGGCGCACGACTCTTCCGGCTCACCCGCGCCCAAGCCATCGCAAGCTCCATGGAGGTCGGTGTCCACAACATTCCCGTGGCTCTCACCATCGCACTCAGCGTCCTGGACAGCACCCTGGTCGCGATCCCCAGCGCCGTCTACAGCATCGTCATGTACGTCCTGGCTGGCGGCTTTGGCTACGCGATCACGCGTTCCTGGCACCCGGAGAAGGCGGAGTCTCCGACGCACGTCACCGCCTGACCCGTCGCCGACACCTCAGTCATACGTGGTCGCCCGCCGTCACTGCGTGGCCCGATGGGCGCCGCCTGCACTTCTCGCCCTTGGGATGGTCCAGGCCCGTGACTCCTTGGGCCCGGCGGTGAGTTAGGTCTGCAGGCCGAGGGTGGCAAAAGCCCAGCCGGGCCAGCTTGTCCAGGCCGGATTCGTCCACGCCCATCGACTGCAGCAGCTCCAGCGCCTCGTCCGGTTCCAACTCGGTGAGCTCGGCCTCGGTCTTGGCACCGAGGAACACCGCGCGCCGGCCGGCGCCACCAGCTCGCGAAGCGAGTCCAGGAAGTCGGAGTTGGCAAGCTCATTCGGGTCGACGTTGAACACGTACGGGAACGGCTCGGCGGTCATCAGGTGCAGCTCGCGCAGTGGCCGCAGGTCAAGGCCGGCGGCGAACACCGTGCGGCCGGAGTCGAGCACCGCGCGCAACCGCGAGTCGCTGAGGCGGCTGGACTACCTGGCCCGAGGCCGCCTGCGCCGAGCGGACGAGCTGAGGCTCGGCCAGACTCAGGTTCGGCACTATCGAAATTGACAATCAATGTCATTAAGGGTTGGCTGGTAACCGCCAGCACAACAGCCGGCACCGCCCAGCCACTCGCACGCCCAGCCACTCGCACGCCCAGCCACTCGCGCACCGCCGGGAGATCTGATGCCTGCTCCAGCCACCGGGCGCCCGGCGGTGCTGCTGGCAACAGTGCTGCTGGCCGTCGGGTTGACCAGCTGCGCCACCTCACCGAGCATCCAGCGGGCCGCCAGCGGCGGGCTGATCGAGGTCGCCGCCAGCACCAACGTCTGGGCGAGCATCCTGAGCCAGCTCGGCGGCAGCCACGTCCGGGCCACTGCGATCATCTCGAACCCGCAGACCGACCCGCATGCCTACGAGCCGACGCCGGCCGATGCCCGCACCATCGCCCGCTCACGGGTGTTCCTCGAGAACGGGACCGGCTATGACCCGTGGGCGGCGCGCATCGTGGCGGCCAGCCCCGACGAGAACCGGACGGTCATCGATGTCGGCCGGCTGGTCGGGGTGCCCGGCGACGGCAACCCGCACCACTGGTACTCCCCCGCCGACGTCAGCAAGGTCGTGGCGGCGATCACCGCCGGCCTGAAGAACGCCGATCCTGCCGACGCCGGTTACTTCGACAGCCGGCGGCACGCCTTCGAGACGGTGGACCTCGGCTCGTACCATCGTGTGATCGAGGAGATCAGAACCGGCTATGCCGGCACCCCGGTCGGTGCCAGTGAGAGCATCTTCGCGCCGCTGGCCGACGCTCTGGGCCTGAAGCTGGCAACTCCCACCGGATTCCTGCGGGCCGTCAGCGAGGGCACCGACCCCAGCGCCGGCGACAAGGCAGCCAGTGAAGCCCAACTCGAGCACCGCGCGGTCAAGGTCTATGTCTACAACAGCCAGAACGCCACGCCGGACGTCACAGCCCAGCTGGCCGTGGCCAAGCGAGCCGGGGTGCCGGTGGTTGCGGTGACCGAGACACTCCACCCGGCCGGCGCCAGCTTCCAGCAGTGGCAGGTGAGCCAGCTGCAGGCGCTGAAGTCCGCGCTGGCCCAGGCGAGCGGTCGATGAGCGAGCAGGTGCCGGCCGCCACCGCCGGACCGGGGGAAGGGGCGGCGGAAGTTCCCCCGCTCCCCGAGGTGCTGGCGCTGAGCGGGGTCAGCGCCATGGTCGGCGGGCGGGTCATCTTCTCCGACGTCAGCCTGCGGGTACGCGCCGGTGAGTTCGTGGCGGTGTTGGGGCCCAACGGTGTCGGCAAGTCCACGCTGCTCAAGACGGTGCTCGGCCTGCTTCCGATCAGCGCCGGCCGGATCGAGGTGTTTGGCGGGCCGTCGGGGCGGCACAACTCCCGCATTGGTTACCTGCCGCAGCGGCGGGCCTTCGACCCGGCGACCCGCATCCGTGGCGTCGACCTCGTCCGGATGGGATGGGACGGTGACCGGTGGGGCGTCGCGCTGCCCGGCCGGCTGACCGGCCGGGCCGGCCGCGAGGCGCGCGAGCGGGTCCGCGAGGTCATCGCGCTGGTCGGCGGCCAGGCGTATGCCCACCGGCCCATAGGTCAGTTGTCCGGCGGCGAGCAGCAGCGGCTGCTGATCGCCCAGGCGCTGATCCGGCGGCCGGAACTGCTGGTGCTCGACGAGCCGCTGGACAGCCTGGACGTCACCAACCAGGCGTCGGTGAGCGCGCTCATCCAATCGGTCTGCCGGAGCCACGGGGTCGCGGTGCTGCTGGTGGCGCATGACGTCAACCCGATCCTGCCCTACCTGGACCAGGTGATCTATCTCGCGCACGGCGGGGCGGTGATGGGCCGCCCGGAACAGGTGATCACCGCCGACACCCTCAGCATGCTCTACGGCACCACGGTCGACGTGCTGCGCGATCGCAGCGGGCGGCTCGTCGTGGTGGGGCAACCGGACAGCCACGCCGAGCACCGGCCCCAGCCCCGGCCCCGGCCGTGACAGGTTTCAGCTGGAACCTGATCGAGGACGTCAGGCTGCTGCTCAGCTACCACTTCATGCTCAACGCGCTGCGGGCCGGCACCATCGTCGCGGTGCTGGCCGGCGCGATCGGCTACTTCATGGTGTTGCGGCGGCAGAGCTTCGCCGGGCACACCCTGGCGGTGATCGGCTTTCCCGGCGCCGCCGGCGCGACCTGGCTGGGGCTGAGCACCGGTGCCGGCTACTTCGGCTTCTGCATCGCCGGCGCGCTGGTCATCGCGGCGCTGCCCCAGGCCGGGCACCGCAGCTCAGGCCTGGGTGGTTACGGCGACGAGTCGGCCGTGATCGGCACCGTGCAGGCGGTCGCGCTGGCCTGTGGCTTCGTTTTCGTCAACCAATACCAGGGGTTCCTGAGCGGGTTGACCAGCTTGCTGTTCGGCACCATCACCGGCGTGTCCGACGCCCAGGTGCTGGCGCTGCTGGCCGCGGGCGCCGGTTGCCTGCTGGTGCTGCTGGTGCTCGGGCGGCCCCTGCTGTTCAGCAGCGTCGACCCCGACGTCGCCGAGGCCCGGGGCGTGCCGGTGCGGCTGGTCGGCGCCGCCTTCCTGGTCCTGCTCGCCGTGGCCGCTGCCGGAACCAGCCAGGTGACCGGCAGCCTGCTGGTGTTCGCGCTGCTGGTCACCCCGGCCGCGACGGCGAGCCGGCTGACCGCCCGCCCGGCGGTGGGCCTGCTGCTCTCGGTCCTGATCGCGGTGGCGGTGACCTGGCTGGGCGAGGGCATCGCGTTCTTCTCGCCGTACCCGATCGGCTTCTGGGTCACCACCCTGGCGTTCCTGGCCTTCCTGCTGGCTGCCGGTTACCGCGCGGCAGTCGACCGGCTCGGCCGGCGGCGGCCGGTCACCGGGCGGGTGCCGCTGGAACCTGCCGGCCAGCCGGCCGGCGGGAGCGCGCGGTGAGCGCGCTGCTGGCGGCCGACCCGGTGACCGGGATCGCGAACATGCTGTCGCAACCGTTCGTGCGCAACGCGCTGCTGGCCGGAACGGCGATCGCGGCGCTGTCGGGACTGGTCGGCTACTTCGTCGTGCTGCGTGGTCAGGTCTTCGCCGGGGACGCGCTGTCGCACGTCGCCTATGCCGGTGCCTTGGCGGCGCTGGCGGCCGGCCTGGACCTGCGCCTGGGCCTGTTCGCCGCCACCATCGCCGTCGGCCTGCTGCTGGGATTGCTGGGCGGGCGCGGCACCGTCGACGACGTCGTGATCGGCACCACCTTCGCCTGGGTGCTGGGGCTCGGCGTGCTGTCCCTGACGCTCTACACCACCTCCAGCAGCACCGACAACGGCACCGCCAACGTCAACGTCCTGTTCGGCTCGATCTTCGGCATCACCGCGGCGGCCGCCACCACCGCGGCCTGGGTCGCGGGCGGCCTGATCGTGGCGCTGCTGCTGATCGCCCGCCCGCTGCTGTTCGCCAGTGTCGATCCTGGGGTGGCCGCCGCCCGTGGGGTGCCGGTTCGGCTGCTCGGGCCGCTGTTCCTGGCCATCCTCGGTGCCACCGTCGGCGAGGCGAGCCAGGCCGTCGGCGCGCTGCTGCTGTTCGGCCTGCTGGCCGCACCTCCTGCCGCGGCCCAGCGGCTCACGGCCGATCCGTGGCGGGCCCTCCCGCTGGCCGCGGCCCTGGCGGTGCTGGCGATGTGGGCCGGGCTGTGCCTGGCCTACGCGGCCCCGGCGCTGCCGCCGAGCTTCACCATCATCGGCTGCGGCGCCGCGGAGTTCGCCGCGGCGGCCGGCTACGCCATGCTGCGCGGATCACCGGTGGCCACGCGCGGGTGACCGAGCGGGAAGCGGTGACGGAACGTCCAGGGGCCGCCGTCGTATCGCCATAGCCGCAACGCCCGCGCGGTGACCGTGAAGGGTGCGAACCGCTGGCTCAGCTCGGCCAGGGTGCGGCGGGCGACCTCGGGACCGACCTTGTTCTGCACCGTCACGTGCGGTCGGTAACCCTGCCGGTCCTGTGGGGTCAACTGCTGCTGCCAGCGCGCCGCCAGACCGTGGCGCAGGCTGACCAACTCGGCCGAGCGCAACCGGTAGGCCACTCCTCGCCCGAGCGACATCAGCTCGCACACCTCGATCGAGAACGGCTCGCGAGCAGCCGCGGCCTCGGTCAGCTCCGCAATCACCTCCGGCTCCAAGCCGGCGGGCAGCGCGTGAAAGAGGGTGACGTGCGCGCCGAGCACGGTGCGCTCCGGCGGGAAGAACGCGGCCCGTTCCCGATCGAATCGCCGCTGCGCCTGGTCGTCGATCTCGAGGCTCACGACGAGGGGACGGGCTTGCCCTGGATCCGGCGGCACACCTGCCATCGTGCCAGCTGTTCGGGGCAGCGCTGGTGGTGCGCGAGGCGGTGCGTCCGCGAATGTTTGCGAATGTTCGTGAATGTCCCGCGCTGCCCGGTATCCCACCGGCCCCCTGCTGTACTCGCGGCGTTCCTACACGATCAAGGAAGGGCACTCGGCGCGGGCCGAGCAGCCAGGGCAGGGAGCGCGACAGTGCGAATACCGCGGATATTGTTCGCCATTCCGATTCTCGCTCTAGGCATGGTGCTGCCCACCGCTGGTGCCGCGGTGAACGAGCCCGCCGGCGGCGTTCTGGGGATGACCCATGAGCACTACTCCAGCGAGGTCGTGACGGTGCACCGCGGCGACACGCTCACCCTGCAGAACAACTCCCGCTTCGCGCACACGGTCGGGCCCGGCAAGGACGGCCACCTGGCCGACGCCGCCGCGGTGCCGGTGGCCGGCGCACACCTGATGGAGACGAATGACGTCTACACGACCGGGCAGTGGAACGCCCCCGGCAGCTACACCCTGACCTGCTCGGTACATCCGGAGATGACGGTCAAGGTCATCGTCACCGATTAGACCACCGGCAGCGGCCGGCACCTTCCCGACGAGAACCTGGAGAGGAGGTACACCATGTCTTCACTCATCAGCAGCGTCAAGCACGTCCGCTACGCAATGGGCTCGCTGACCGCGGTGCTGTTCGCTGCCGTCGACGGCTCCGCTTTCTGATCCGAACCCTGACCGGTGCCGGCAGATCACCTCAGGCCTGCCGGCACCGCTCTGGCCGAACACCGGTTGCGCCGACGTAGCGGCCGGTCGCACTCACCTCTGAACGGAGCGGGCAATGTTGGAAACCGGAATCAGGCAGTTCCGGATGGCGATGGGGATGGTGTGGGGCCGCAAGCTCGACACCGCCAATCTCGCCCGGCTGGTCGAGGACGCGCTCGCCACCCTCGCCGAGTTCGGCGAGCCCGGCTCGGACGTGCAGCAGGTGCTGGACGGCCCACTCCACGACCCGGCCGCGCGGCGTGACTTCATCAATCGCAGCCTGCGCCGCACCGCCCGCCGGTTGGACGCCCAGTCGCCCTTCTACCAGCGCCGCTTCGCCGCCGCCGGCATCGCGATAGACAAGCTGGACGTCGAGACGCTGCGCAGCATCCCGGTCACCGTCAAGCGCGATCTCATCGACCGCCAGGCCGAGTTCCAGTGCGCCGACTCCAGTCGTTACCTGGCGACCCGCACCACCGGCACCACCGGCCGGCCGGCCGAGATCTGGCTGTCGCGCTATGAGATAGAGCTGCTGTCCGGGATGGGCGCACTGGCCGCCGTGCTGCGCGACGAGGTCCGGTCCAGCGACGTCATCCAGGTCAACGTCAGCTCCCGGGCGACCGTGTCCGTGCACCTGAACGCCGCGTTCTGCCGGCTGGTCGGCTGCGGGTGCCGGGTGATCGGCATCGTGCCGCCGGACGAGGCGCTGGACAGCCTGACCGAAGGCGCCGTGACGCTGCTGGCCACCGTCCCCAGCTACCTCGGCGAACTCGTGGTGGCCGCCCGGCGGCGAGGCCTGGGACCCGATGACTTCCGGCTGCGACGCATCGACGGCGGCGGCGAGGTGCTGTCGGCCAGCCTGGCGGCGGCGGCCCGTGAGACCTTCGGAGTAACCCAGGTCAACGACGTCTTCGCGATGACCGAGGTGATCCCGGTGACGGGACGCACCTGCAGCGCCGGGCACCTGCATCACGACATCAACATGGGCCTGGTCGAGCTGCTGGACCTGGAGACCGGGGAACCGGCGGCACCGGGCGCGCTGAGCACGGTGGTGATCACTCCGTACTTCCCCTACCGGGAGTGCATGCCGGTCTTCCGCTATGACACCCGCGACGTGGTCAGGTGCCTGCCCCAGGAGACGCTGGAGTGCGAGGTGGCCGGCATTCCGGCGACCAGCCCGGTGCTCGGCAAGGCCGACCAGATCCTGCGGCTGGGCCCGGCCGACGTGGTGACGCCGCGGGAGCTGGTCGAGGCGGTCGAGGCGTTGCCCAGCCAACCCTGGCCGGCCCGCTTCCGCGCGCAGCTCGCCGACGGCAGGCTCCGGCTCCGGCTGCCGGAGTCGGCCCTGGACGGCCTGAGCGAGGCCGGTGCCTACGACCACTTCGCCGAACGCGGCCTGGACGTCGACCTGGTGCTGGTGCCTGACGAGGACGGCCCCTCGCTACGCCCGGTGCGCAGTGACCTGCACGAGACGACGTTCGTCGCCACACCCGCCCTCATCGGAGAATGACATGTCACCCTTCCAGCTGAGTCTGATGGAGTTCGCCGTGGCAGGCACGGGCGCGGTGCTGACCAGCGCCGGCGCGCTGAGTTACCTGCGCCGGGTGAGGCTGGAGCGACCGGCGATCGGGACCTTCAACAGCCGCGACATCAGGATCCTGTTCACCTTCATCGTGTTCCTGCCATTGCTGTACGCGCTGCTGCCGCACTGGGCGCTGACCTTCTTCCTCAGCGTCACCTTCGCCTCGGCGCTGTCCATCGGCCTGCGGCCACTGGTCGGGCCGGTCACCTTGTGGATCGCCGTCGGCACGCTGATCGGCGGCAGCATCTGGCTGAGCCGGACCATGCTCGGCACCGTGTCGGGCTGGCAGCTGTCCTGGCTCGAAGGCGACGTGCTCGTGGTGCTCGCCGCCGTGGCGATCGCCAACCTGTACGTGCAGGGCGGCATGAAGTTCAAGCACGTGGCGTGGTTCGCGCTGGTACTGGCCGGCTATGACCTGGCGTTCACCACCGTGCTGCCGGTGAACAGCCACCTTGCCGAGGAGTTCCTGGGCTGGCCGCTGGACCCGTCGTTCGGGATGCGCTTCGGCCTGTACAACGCCACCATCGGGATCGGTGACCTGCTGGTCTACGCGTTGTTCCTGATCGCGGCGTTCAAGGCCTACGGCCGGGTGGCCGGCCGGATCGCGATGGGCCTGATCATGGTCTTCGGCGTCGCCGCGGTGAGCGTGGCGCCCCTGGTGCTCGACAGCTTCATCACCGCACGCACCGACGTGGCGATCCCCGCGCAGACCCTGTTCGGCCCGGCCGCCTTCCTCGCCTACCTGTGGATGCACGGCCGGTACGGACGGGAGCGCACCATGCAGGAGTTCCTCGCCAGCGCCGACGTGGTCACGCCTGCCAGCGCGCCGGCGGTGCGGCCGGCCCCGGTGCTGGAGCCGGTGCCCGCACCCTCGCCGGCCTGAGCGGCCGGATGTCGCTTCAGCCACCGCACGACTCCCCCCGTGCGGTGGCTGATCCCGTCCCCGGAGCAGCCCCGGTTGCTACCCCGGTCATCTCCGCAATTGGCGTACAGGGCCGCCTTCCTGGCTATATCGTGCGATCGCTGCCGAGCGTTTTAACAGGATCTACAACTTATGTGAATCACATGTGGCCCGGGGGTGAGGACGTGGATTTCCAGCGCTCAGGCTCCGGTCCGGACCCCGCCCGGATAGTCAGTCTCGATGATCTGGCGCGCGAGCTCGGGCTGCTCCGGTCCCGGGCTGCTCGCGGTACCCGATCGGCCAGGGTGAGCCTGGAAGACCTCGCCGGCCGGGTGTCGGAGCCGAGATCGACGATCCACGCCTATCTCACCGGCAAGCGGCTGGCCCCCGCACAGGTGCTGGACCGGATGGTGATCGCCCTCGGCGCCACGTCCGCCGAGCAGCACGAGTGGGCCGAGGCCTGGTACCGGGTGACCGCCTACCGCGACGCGGCACACCGCGGCACCGGTGCGCTACCCGCCGCGCGACCCGCGGTGGTGCGTCAACTGCCGCTGGCCGTCGACGATTTCACCGGCCGGGCCGGGGAGCTGGCCGAGCTGAGCCGGCTGTTCGGGCAGGGCCGTCCCGGCCTGATAGCCGCGGTGACCGGAACGGCCGGCGTGGGCAAGACAGCGCTGGCAGTGCACTGGGCGCACGCCTGGAGCGCGACCTTCCCCGACGGTCAGCTCTACGTCGACCTGCGCGGCTTCGATCCGGAGTTGCCTCTCCCGCCGGGCCAGGCGCTGGCCGGGTTCCTGCGGGCGATCGGCGTGCCCGGAACCGAGATACCCCGCGACCTCGCCGAACGCGCCGCGCTGTACCGGTCGCTGCTGTCGGGGCGGCGGATGCTGATCCTGCTCGACAACGCCCGCGACGTCGAGCAGATCCGCAGCCTGTTGCCTGGAGCGCCGGCGTGCGCGGTGCTGGTGACCAGCCGGGACAGCCTCACCGGCCTCATCGCAGGGCACGGCGGGCACCGGCTCGAACTCGACGTCCTGCCCTCCGGGGACGCCGTGGGGCTACTCCGCGCCCTCGCCGGTGCGCAGGTCGATGCGGCGCCCGCCGAGGCAGCGGCGTTGGCGGAGCACTGTGCCCGGTTGCCGCTTGCCTTGCGGGTCGCCGCCGAACTCGTCGGGCACCGGCCGGCTACCTCGTTGGCCGAACTGGTCTCCGCGCTCGGGTCCGGGCATCCTCCGCTGGATCTGCTGGAGACCGGCGACGATGCCAGGACATCGATCCGGGCGGTGTTCTCCTGGTCATGCTCCCGGCTGCCCGGCAGCGCGGCTCAGGCGTTCCGGCTGCTGGGCCTGCACCCCGGCGCGGATCTGCAGGCCGGCGCGCTGGCCGCGCTCACCGGCACGGCCACCGTCACCGAGGCGCAGCACGCGCTGGACGTGCTGACCCGGGCGAACCTGGTCCAGCAGGGCGCACTGGGCCGGTACGGCATGCACGAGCTGTTGCGCGCCTACGCCGGCGAGCTGGCGGTGGCCACCGACACCGGACCGCACCGGCGGATGGCGCTGACCCGGCTGTTCGAGCACTACCTGCACACGGCGACGCACGCGATGGACCTGGCGTTCCCCGGCCACCGCCAGCACCGCCCCGACCTTGCGCCCCTGCACCCGCTGGCCACCCCGTTTCCCGACGGGGTGGCCGCCCGGAACTGGCTCGATGCCGAACGGGCCAATCTGATGGCGGTCACCGATGCCGCAGGGCGGCGGGGCTGGCCGCACCATGCGATCGGGCTGGCCAACACCTTGGCGCCCTACCTCGGCAGCGGGAGCTACGTCGCCGAAGCCCTCGCCATGCACGGCAGCGCGCTGGCCGCTGGCGTCAGCACAGCACGGCCGGCGGCGCTCAGGTCGGTATCGGGATAGAGCTCGGATCGTCATCTGCGCGTGTTGAGGTTGCCGCTTCGTCGCGAATAGCCCATTCTCCATCTCGATGGCGTGGTAGCTCGCCGGCAAGGGAGGCGCACCGGGTGCCCAGTTGGTCAATCGCGATATCAGGTGGCGGGCACCGAGCGAGCCTGTTCGGCCTGGGCGCCCTGCAGTACCTGGCGGATGCCGGCCTGAATGCCGACGTCACCTCCATCGCCTCGGTGTCCGGTGGCTCGCTCACCAATGGCTACCTCGGCGCCCACCTGGACTACACCACGACCACCGGCCCGCGCTTCTCGACCGAGGTCACGCCGCTGGTGAAGCGGTGCGCGGTCCAGGGCACCGTGGAATGGGCGCCGGAGGCGGTGGCGCTGCTCGCCGGCATCGGCCTGGGCCTGGCACTGGCGGTCGTGGCCTGGTTCCTCCCGGTCGCCGGCTGGCTGCAACTCCTGCTGTTCCTGATCGGCCTGGTGCTGGCCCTCGCGCTGACCCAGGCGCGCAGCGTCATCGCCGACCGGATCTTTCGGCGCCTGCTGTTCACCAAGCCGGACGGCACGTCGGTACGCCTGAAGGACCTGCGCTCCCCGGTGACGCACGTGCTGTGCGCGACCGAGGTCCAGTCGAAGGTGCACGCGTACTTCTCGCGGGACTTCGCCTACAGCTACGAGTACGGCGTCTCGACCGGCGCCGGCGACCTGCGGCTGTCCACGGCGGTGCAAGCATCGGCGTGCTTTCCGGGCGGATTTCCGGCCCGCTCGCTGTCGGCCAAGAAGCTCGGATTCACCGCCGTGGACCGCACGACGCTGTGGCTGGTGGACGGCGGCGTGTACGACAACATGGGCGAGCAGTGGGCGCAGCGATTCACCAGCCGGATGGCCGGCAACGCCGAACTCCGCGCCGTCGCCGGTCCGGCACCGGACAACCTGCTGGTCGTCAACGCCTCGGCACGCGAAGGCTGGTCGACCGCCCCGGTGCTGATGCGGGTGCCGCTGCTGGGC
>NZ_DASVQG010000234.1:0-5132 GCF_036389215.1 Jatrophihabitans sp. | reverse complement strand
CAACGACAGGTGCGAGGGATGCAGCTCCCACAGCCAGGGCTGGGTGTTGTGGATGGATGGAGCACGATTGGCCACCGCGATGACCGGCTCGATGGTGGCACGGTCGAATGGGGTCGCCGCGGTCCCGGCTCGCGCAGTCGCCTCGGTAGCAGTCATTGGATCCGACATGAGAAAGCCTCTCTGTTATTCAGCGTTCGGCGTGATGGACGGCGGCCTGTCGCCGTGCACCACGAGCACGGGGCACGTGGAAACTAGTCATCGTTCCCTCCTGTCCTCGTTCCAGCTTGTCAATCCAGGCGCGCTGCCAGCAGGGCCGAACGTCCTCCGTTGTGGTTCACCTGTCCGGCTGGGGAGCGCGTCATCCCGGCATGACCCAGGGCCGGCCTGCGAGCGGGGCACCCACCACTCCGGCAGCGCGGCGCCGCAAACTGGTGGAGGTGCCGCGGCACCTCCCCTCAGGTGAGGTTCGGTGAGCGGTCTGGAGGGCTGCGGTTATCCTTTGCTCAGCCACGTCGGGTAGGCGGCGCGGAGAGCAGCGGAGCCGTTATGACTGAGCCTGGCCTCACGGCGGAAACCGTGCCTCAGCTGGGCCTCGGCGAACTTCTGGACCAGCTGATCAGCCGAGCGCAGGACGTCCGTGATGTCCAGGCGAAGCTCAACGGGCTGCTGGCGGCCAACGAGGCGATCATGGGTCATCTCGAACTGCCCGTGGTGCTGCGGCAGATCGTCCGGGCCGCCTGCAACCTCGTCGATGCTCGGTACGGCGCCTTAGGGGTGATAAATCCCGACGGCGACGGCCTCGAACAGTTCGTATACGAAGGCATCGACGACGAGACGGCCGCCAGAATCGGATCACTTCCGACCGGCCGTGGTTTGCTGGGCGCCCTCATTCAGGACCCCCGCCCGATCCGGCTGAAGCGGATAGCTGATGACCCTCGATCGGTCGGATTCCCCGCGCACCACCCGCCCATGGACAGCTTCCTCGGAGTATCGATCACAGTGCGGAGTTCAGTCTTCGGAAATCTGTACCTGACGGGCCGTCGACACGGTGATTTCACCGAGGCTGACGAAGAGCTGGTCCGAGCGGTCGCCGGCACGGCGGCGGTCGCAATCGAGAACGCCCGCCTCTATGACGAGGCGCGCCGACGCGAGCGCTGGCTGCAGGCCACCGCGGAAGTGACCCAGCAACTGCTGTCGTACTCGGGCGAGGATCCGCTCACCGTGATCGCGCGCAGCGTCCACGAGATCGCCGACGCGGACCTGGTCACGGTGGTGCTTCCCGCGGCCACCCCCGGTGAGCTGATGGTCGAGGTTGCCATCGGACTCGGGGCCGACCGGATGACCGGCATGTGCTATCCCACCGAGCACAGCATGGCGGGCGCGGTGATCGACGCCAGCGAACCGATCCTGATCGACGACATCGAGGAGAAACCGCAGTACACGCTGCACATGCGCGAGGTGGCGCCGGTGAACGCCGTGATCGGCCTGCCGCTGACGGGCTCGAGCAAGCCACGCGGGTGCCTGCTGGTGGCCAGATTGAGCGGGCGACGCGGGTTCACCCAGAACGACCTCCAGATGGCGACCATCTTCGCCAACCACGCGGCGGTGGCCCTGGAACTGGCCGATGCCCGCTCCGACCAGCAACGAATAGTGCTGCTGGAAGACCGGGACCGGATCGCCCGGGACCTGCACGACCACGTGATCCAACGGCTGTTCGCCACGGGGCTGACGGTGCAGAGCTTGCAGACCCACCAACCGGAACCAGCCGCTGCCGCCAAGCTCGGCCAGGTGGTGACTGACCTGGACGACACGATCCGGCAGATCCGAACCTCGATATTCGATCTGCGGGGGCCGCTGTCACCGGTCTCGGCAAGGGTCCGAACCGACCTACTGAAGGTGGCCGCCGAGCAGGCCGCGCACCTCGGATTCGAGCCGACACTGCGTTTCTCCGGACCGGTCGACTCCGTGGTCAGCCCGGAAGTCGCCGCTGAACTGACAGCTGTACTCCGCGAGGCGCTGAGCAACGTCGTGCGCCATGCGCACGCCGGCTTCGTGGAGGTCACCCTTGACGTAGCGCGGGGACAGCTGGGCCTGTCGGTGGCCGATGACGGCGTCGGGATGGGTGACACCACCCGGCGGAGCGGGCTGGCCAACCTTGATGAGCGTGCCCGGCGGCACGGCGGATCACTGACTGTGACGAGCAGTCCTAACGGAGGAACGCAGCTGCAATGGCAGATAGCACTGAGTTGACCGGGAGCCCGATCAGGATATTCCTCCTCGATGACCACGAGATCGTCCGACGTGGGATCGCTGACCTGCTCTCGTCGGCGGAGGACATGGAGGTCGTTGGCGAAGCGGGCACCGCGGCGGAGGCGCTCCGGCGGATACCAGCCACCCGACCGGATGTCGCGCTGCTCGACGGCCGCCTTCCCGACGGCAGTGGAATCGATGTCTGCAGGGACATCAGGTCCTCCCATCCCGATATTCGCTGCCTGATCCTCACCTCCTACGACGATGACGACGCGCTGTTCGCTGCCGTGATGGCCGGCGCATCGGGTTACCTGCTCAAGGAGATCCGTGGCTCATCGCTGCTGGACGGCATCCGGCAGGTCCGCGCGGGTCGCTCACTGCTCGACCCCATGGTGACCGAGCGGGTGATGCAGCGCCTGAGGACGGGTGAGCAGCAGGATCCCCGACTGGCCGGGCTGACCGAGCGTGAGCGTGACATCCTGGACCTCATCGCCGAGGGACTGACGAACCGACAGATCGGTGAGCGGCTCTTCCTGGCCGAAAAGACCGTCAAGAACTACGTATCGGCCCTGCTGGCCAAGCTCGGCATGCAGCGCCGTACCCAGGCGGCCGTCTTCGGTTCGGAACTGAAGCACAAGTGAGCACCACAGGCCCTTCGTCCTCATCTGAGTGGCTTGGGTCCCTATCTGCCGCCGCGGCGGTTCCGCAGGATGGAGGGACAAGCCGAGGAGAACGCTCATGACCATGCCACCCGTCGTCGTCGGGGTCGATGACAGCCCTGATGCCCGATCAGCCGTCCTGTGGGCCGTGCAGGAAGCCGCGCTGGCGCAGACCTCCTTGCTGGTCATCCACTCTCCGCAGTTGCCGCCGGCGACAGTGCCTGCGGGCCATCTCAGCACCGCGCTGCGTGCCTGCGACGATGTGGGGTCTTCGGTTGTCGATGCCGCCATCGCGCTGGCCCGGGCCAACCAGCCCGGTGTCACGGTGAAGGGCTTGCTCAGCCACGCCGACCCGGCCCAGGCACTCATCGACGTCAGCGCCGAGGCCCAGTTGCTGGTGCTCGGCTCGCGAAGCGCCACCATGGGGGAGATGTCACTGCTGTCGTCCAAGCGCGTTACGGTCAGCGCGCACTCGCACTGCCCAGTGCTGCTACTCGGACCGGTCTCCACCTTCAGCCCGCCGAGCCTGGTCGAGCGGGTCGTGGTGGGGGCGGCGAATACCAGGGCAGGGCGGGCAGCCGTGACCTTCGCCGCAGCGGAGGCGGTTCGCCGGAACGCAAACCTGCAGCTGCTCCGGATCGAGGCGCCCTCATTGCGGCTGGAGGCGCGATCGTCACCCACCGTCGCGCTGGCCGATACAGAAGCTCCGTCCCGCCGGGCCGAGGATGAGTTGGCCGCAGAAGGCGCCGAGATTCGCCGCAGGCACCCGGGCCTTGCCGTGGTCACTGACATCGTCCGTGGCGAGGCCGCCGAGATCTTGCCGTCCTACTCCGACAGTTCCACGATTTTGGTGGTGGGCTGCCATCACAGCGATGATCACTGGAGCACCCGGCTAGGCCCGGCGGCGACCTCGGTGGTGCACCGCAATCGCGGCGCCGTAGTGGTTATCGGTTACGCCCACAACCCCAGCTCCGGTCGGCAACAGTACCGGAGGCCTGTCGGCTCGGATCGGCTCAGCACTGACCCCGTCGATCCCGTCCGGCCTTACCTTCGGGCCTGGTCTCCCGCGGCCACCGGGTCAGGATGAGCAAGTGCTGCCCTCGTGGTGCCCGGCTCCAGCGACGTGACACGCGGCTGACTCGGGCAAGAACGCGACTTGTCCGGTCGCCGTGGTGCCGACCCAGTCACTCTGAGGCGCCGTAGGCCCATCCGCTGTAGCTCAGCTCCTCCGCACGCATTGCCGGCTAGCCGCCTGGACGGAAGTCCGCCTCGGCGGTGTCGGCCTGCACCCACTCGTCCTTGGGCATCGCGATCCAGAGCGCCGGGTACACCAGCAGCTGACTACCGGGGATGAGGAGCAGGACCACGAAGAACAGCAACCGGGCCGGCCACGGGTCCAGGCCGAAACGGCGGCCGAGCCCCGCGCAGACCCCGCCGAGAATGCCCCCTTCGGGTGGGCGGGTGAGCCCGTTGCGGCGGAACAGGTCGTGGATGGAGCCCATGATTTCTTTCCTTTCAGACGGTGGCCGGTCGGCCCGCGCCGCTCGGTGTGCGGCGTCGATGGAACAAGCATCGTCCAGCACGAGCCCCAGCGGTATCCGGAACGGCCCTGAGAATCACCCTGGACCTTCCAGCCCGCGACTCAGGGTCGGCTGAGGGTGCAATTATCGTCACGGTTGGGTTGACCGGCTCCGGCGGGTGTTCAGCGAACCGGTACATGATGTGGCACTTAATCGGGTGAAATGATGATGTGAATGGCCGTGGAAGGCCCGGATTGGCTGGTGCTGGGCTGATTCCTGGCATTGTAAAAGGGGGTCGAAATATCCCTTGGCAAAGCCTTACTTCTATGCGAGTGTAAATCCACGCGTTTCACTGAACGCAACGGATTTGCGGGGTAATCCAGATTCGCAGGCGGTAGCGCTCATCACGCATATGCAGTTCGCGCATCAAGGGTGAGAGCGCTGAGCCGTGTGCCATCAGGCGACTTCCCTCCAGTAGAGATCGGGATGGTGGTTGGCTGAGCCGCACGCACCGATCATCGCGTCCACAAAGGTATTCACGGCCCCACCTCCCGGTTGCGATGTGGTAATTCTGCACGTCCTCATCACAGATCGGGGATCTTCATGTCGCAACGCAAGACTAACTACAGGGCGCGCCGCCGGCACGCAGTCCTCAGTGTATGTGCGGTGGCCCTGGGCGCCTCCATGCTGATCGCTCAAACGG
>NZ_DASVQG010000233.1:0-16020 GCF_036389215.1 Jatrophihabitans sp. | reverse complement strand
CGGCTGGCTGCCTTCGTCGAAACCAAGACCGTCTGGCATCCGCTGGGGGTCTGAACCCGGCGTGACCGGTGCGGCGGCAACCGGCTAAGTTGCCTGTCATGCCCTCCTTCGCCGATCCGATCGTCGCCGTGTCGCTGTCCGCCAACGGGCGCACCGGCCTGACCCTGTTCGCCCCGCCGTGGGAGGACGCCGACGGCGAGGAATGGCAGGGCTTCCTCGGCGACGGGTCCAAGATCGTGCTGCTGGGCACCCCCGACGAGCTCAACACCTGGCTCGGTGACCACCCCGACCACGACCTGGCCGACCACCCGGCCTGGAAGGCGTTCGTGAACCGGGGCAAGCGGGCGTTGTCGCCGGCTCCCGAGGCGCACTACGACTTCGACCGGGTCTACGAGCTGGCCGCCGCCGAACCCCACGCCGAGACGGTGTCGGAGCTGGCCGACACCGTCGACATCGCGATCCGGATCGCCGACTGCTGCGAGGACGGCATGCTGCGCTCGCTGCTCACCGGCACCCGCGAGTACGCGCTGCTGGTCGAGGACGAGACCAGCTACTCCGGCAGGGAGGGCACCGCGGAGTGGACCCGGCTCGGTGACGTGATCGCCCAGAGTTGGGAGCGCGCGCTGGTCCGGATCGAGTCCTGGCTGCGCTGGGAGGGTTCCAGCGTCACCCCGGTGACCGCCGTCGAGGAGGACGCCGCTTCTGATGCCGCCGCGGACGACGCCGATGACGAGACCCGCTGAGCACACCGCGGCCGAAGCGCAGCGGCTACTGGCCGGCGGCGCCCTGACGGCGCTGGAACTCACCGACTTCTACCTCGACCGGATCGACCGGCTGAACCCGCGGCTGAACGCGGTGCTCGCGGTGGATGCCGAGGGCGCCCGCTCAGCCGCCGCGGCAAGCGACGCCCGGCGCCGCGACGGCGCGCCGGTGGGTCCGCTGGACGGGGTGCCGATCCTGATCAAGGACAACATCGAGGCTGCCGGGCTGCCCGGCACGGCGGGGTCGCGGGCGCTGCTGGACTCCCCGCCGGCCGCCGACGCGCCGCTGGTGACGCGGCTGCGCGGCAACGGCCTGGTGGTGCTCGGCTCCACCAACCTCTCCGAATGGGCCAACTTCCGCTCGACCGCCTCCACCAGTGGCTGGAGCGCGGTCGGCGGCCAGACCCGCAACCCGTTCGACCCCGACCGCAACACCTCCGGCTCGTCCTCGGGTTCGGCGGCGGCCATCGCGGCGGGCCTCGCCCCGCTGGCCGTCGGAACCGAGACCGACGGCTCGATCGTCTCGCCGGCCGGCGTGTGCGGCGTGGTCGGGTTCAAGCCCACCCTCGGCCGGGTGCCAGGCGCTGGCATCGTCCCGATCAGCTCGCGGCAGGACACCGCCGGGCCGATGACCCGGACGGTGGCCGATGCCGCCGCGCTGTTCGCGGTGCTGTCGGACGGCTCACCGGCCGCCGGCCCGGCAGAGCGGCGGGGACTGGCCGGTCGCCGGCTGGCGCTCTGGCGCCCGGACGGGATGACCGAGGAGATCACGGCCGTCTTCGAGGCGGTGGCCGAGTCGCTCCGCGACGCCGGCTGCGTGCTCAGCGACACCCGGGCGGCGATGTCCAGCCCGTTCGAGGACGCCGAGTTCCAGGCGCTGCTGGCCGAGTTCTCGGTGGAGTTGCCGGCCTACCTGCGCGGGCGCCCGGGCTCGCATCCGCGCGACTGGCCCGGGCTGCTCACCTTCAACCGGGCCGACGAGGTCGAGCTGTCCCGGTTCTCCGACGAGATCTTCCAGCTCTGCTCGGAACTGGAAGGCGGCATCGAGTCCGAGGCCTACCGGGAGTACCGGCGGACGGCTGACGCCTCCTGCGCCCAGGCCCTGGCCGACGTGCTGGCGGACTGCGACTTCGCCCTGGCGCCGACCAACTCCCCCGCCTGGCCGATCAGCTACGGACAAGCGCCGGAGCACGGCCTGCTGACCTCGTCGCTGTGCGCGGTGACCGGCTCGCCGTCGATCAGCCTGCCGGCCGGCACGGCGGACGGCCTGCCGCTCGGGATCAGCGTGCTCGGCCGGCGAGGCAGCGACGAGCAGCTGCTGACCCTCGCGGCCGAGGTGCAGGCGGTGCTGCCCGGGCTGAGCTACCCCTTCGACGAGCAGTAGGGCGCAGCCGTCGCTCAGCCACAGCTGAGCGAACGGCAGCCGGTGCGGCGTGGCTGCGGTTCGCTCAGGCGTGGCTGCCGAGGTCCCCTCAGGCGTGCTCGCGCACCAATTTCGGCGCCTGGGGGTGGGCCCGCGCCTCGAACAACCTGGCCAGCGCCAGTGCCAGGTCCAGGCTCAGTTCCATGAAGCCGGCTGCCGCGGTCCTCTGGATGATGGCGTGCAGGTTGTCCCGTTCCTGCTCCAGCCACCGGTCGCCGCTGTAGCTGGCCAGCGGCTCGTGCGGGTCGGGCAGCTCGGCGGCGGTGCAGTAGACCAGCGGCAGCGGCCGTCCGGTCAGGCTCAGGTAGGCATCGCAGACCAGGGCCAGCCACGCCGAGCCCACCCTGCCGACGCTGGAGGCATCCTGGACGGGCCGCCGGTAACACCGCTCACTGGCGAAGGCCCGGTTGAGGCCGGTCAGCCGGTACCTGACCACCCCGCTCTGGCTGCGCTCCGTTCGCAGCAGGCGCGCGTCAACCAATTCCTCCAGCGGCCGCAGCCCGTCAGCGGGTGGCTCCGGCAACGCGACCTCGGCCACCCACGGCGGGAAATCACAGTCGTCGAACCGGCTCAGCTCCTCCAGCAGTTCCAGCGACCGCGGGTCCAGGCCGTCGGTGGCCGACTCCAGCGCCAGCCGCACCGAGGTGTCGCCCGAGGTCAACTCATCCAGGCCCGCTTCGTCGGCGAGCCTGGCTCGCAGGTCGGCCAGCAGCCAGTGCCGCTTCACCAGCAACCGGGCACCGAGGATCTTCACGGCCAGTGGCAGGCAGTCCACGGCCTCGACCAGCTCCTGCGCGACCTCCGGCTCGGCAGCGAGGCGTTCCGAACCGATGATCTTGGCCAGCAGGGCCGTCGCCTCGTTCGGCCGCAACTCATTCACCGTGAAGATCGATGCACCGAGCAGCGAGCCCATGGCGACGCGGCTGGTCACGATGACCGAGCACATCGGCGAGCCCGGCAACAGCTGCCGGACCGTCTCCTCCGAGCCGGCATCGTCGAGAAGAACCATCGCTGGGCGTTCGGCGAGCATGCTGCGGTACAGCTGCGCTCTGGCAGCGAGGCTGTCGGGCACGGACTGCGCCGGCACGCCGAGCGCCGTCAGGAAGCGGCCGAGCACCGCCGGCGGGCTCTCCGGCTCGGCCGAGGAGCCCCGCAGGTCGGCGTACAGCTGGGTGGGCACCTCGGGCCGACCGGCGTAGGAGTGCGCCAGGTGCAGTGCGACAGCGCTCTTGCCGACGCCTGCCTTGCCGGTGAGGACGACGACCGGTAACGCGTAGCGGACCGGCCGCCCCGTCTCCAGTGAGCTGGGTGGGTTGGGGTTCACCGGCTCGTGCAGCCGCAGGGCACGCGCGATGCCCCGCAGCAGGTCACCGCGGCCGGTGAAGTCGGCGATGTCGGCCGGCAGTTGTCGAGTTCCGCCCTCGACGGCTTCGGCCTGCGGGGCCGCCACCGACAGCAGCGTCAGGTCATTGGCCAGGATGGCGCTCTCGATGTCTCGCAGCGCCTCGCCCGGTTCGATCCCCAGTTGCTCGATCAGCAGCAGCCGGCCGCTTCGGTACAACTCCAGCGCTTCGGCCTGCCGGCCGGACTGGTACAGCGCACGCATCAATTGCCCGCGGGGCTGCTCGCGCAGCGGGTTCTCCCCGAGGTGCTGGCCGAGATTGGCGATCACCTCCCGGTGCTTGCCCTGAGCCAGTCTAATCTCGAACAGGTCCTCCACCGCGCCCAGCCGGGTCTCCTTCAGCCGGGCCGCGAACAGGTCCCCCCACCGCTCGGCCACTCCGCTCAGCGGCAGTCCTTGCCAGAACGCGAGCGCCTGCTCCAAGTGCCTGCCGGCGGTGTCCAGATCACGGCTGGCCGCGGCTGCCCGGCCGGCGGTGACCAGTCGCTCGAATTCCCATGCATCCAGCTGCGATGGGTCGAGCCGGAGCAGGTAGCCCGCCTCCCGGGTGGCGATCAGTTCCGCCGGGGTGATCGCGGCCAACTGGCGGCGCAGCGCGGAGATACAGATCTGGATCTGGCTGCGAGCGGTTGCGGGCGGGTTGTCCTCCCAGACGGCGTCTATCAGGTAGTCCAGCGGGACGATGTGGTTGCCGTTGACCAGCAGCACGGCGAGGATGGTCCGCTGCCGGGCCGCACGCACCGGTATCCGCGAGGAACCGTGCACGATCTCTATGTCGCCGAGTACCCGGAACGACAGGTCGGCGTGGTCCTGCGCCCCTGGCCGGGTCACGCCTGTCGCTGATCCCGGCGAAATATCCACAAATTTAAACTACCTGACAAAACTGTCACAGTGTCTACAGGGGCACGTGACGTGGGCGACTAGCGAGCGCCCCCGGGACGGGTCACGTCGAGCCGACCCGCGGCGACCTCCGTCGCGGGATCGGCGCCAGGGCTGCGCTGCGCACCGGAGCATCGGGGCTGTCCGCAACGCCGAGCTCGCGCAGCGCGTCGACCAGCGCGTCCAGCACCGGGTGGTCATAGACGATCCCGGACGGCACCTGCTGGCCGTACCGGGCGCGCAGCATGCCCAGCAGCCTGGTGGCGGCCAGCGAGTGGCCCCCCAGGGAGAAGAAGTCGTCGGTCCCGGCCGCCGGGCTCACGCCGAGGACCTCCGCCCACAGCCCGGCTACCGCGCCCGGCAGGCCGGCCGGCCGTGCATCCGCCTCCTGGCCCGCAGCGGGCACCACCTCGGGCAGCGCATCCCGGTCGACCTTTCCATTGACGGTCACCGGTAGCCGGCTCAACTCCACGAAGAGAGAGGGCACCATGTGCGCCGGCAGCCGCTGGGTCAGCTCCCGGCGCAGCGCGCTGTGCTCCAACGGGCTTCGCTCGGCCACCACGTAGGCCACCAGCCGCTTGCCGGCACCGGAGGGGTCATCACGCGCGACCACCACGGTGTCGCGCACGGCGCCGGACTTGCGGACCGAGAGCTCCACCTCATCGAGTTCGACCCGGAAGCTGCGGATCTTGACCTGCCGGTCCAGCCGGCCGAGAAACCGCACGACGCCGTCGGGACCGCGCACGCAGCGGTCCCCGGTGCGGTACATCCGGGCACCGGCCCGCGACGTGAACGGGTCCGGCACGAACCGCCGCGCGGTGGTGACGGGGGAGTTCAGGTAGCCGCGCGCAAGGCCGAGGCCTCCGACGTAGAGCTCGCCGTCGGCTCCGTCGGCGACCTGGTCGAGCCGGTCGTCCAGCACGTAGAGCGGGACCTGCCGCAGTGACGAGCCGATCGGGATGTTGGCGTCGCGGACGTCCTGCGCGGTGATCGGATGCCCCGTCACCACCACGGTGGTCTCGGTGGGGCCGTAGAAGTTCCACAGCTGCCGGTCCAGCCAGGTCCCGGCAACCGGAGGCGGGCAGACGTCGCCGGCGACGATCACCATGCGCAGCCGCGGCAGGTGCGCCGGGTCCCCCACGCTGGGCAGGGCAGCCGGCGGGATCAGCCCGACCGTGATGCCGTGGGTCCGCAGGTAACCGGCCAGGTCCCGATCGGCCTCACCCACGCTTTCGGGGGTGAACAGCGCACCGCCGGAGGTGAAGGCCATCAGCATCTCGAAGATGGAGGCATCGAAGGAGGGCGAGGCCAGTTGCAGGATGCGGTCCTCGGCCACCAGGCCCATCAGTTCCGACTGCGCCTCGGCGACGATCCGGACTCCGGCGTGGGTCACCTGCACAGCCTTGGGAACTCCGGTGGAGCCCGAGGTGTAGATGATCCAGGCGAGATCCTCGGCCAGCTGGCCGCGGCGATCCACCACCTCGTCCTCGTCCGGGCCGGCATCCTCATCGGCCGGGTCGGGTGCCCATTCCCAGCTCTGGACTCCGGTCCGGCGTGCGACGGGCAGCTGCCCGGGAGCCGCGATCAACAGCATCGGCCGGGCGTCGGACATGATGTAATCCAGGCGCTCGGGCGGCAGGTCCGGGCTGAGCGGCAGGAAGGCGCCGCCGGCCAGGTGCACCGCCAGTGACGCGACCATGGCCGTCGCGCCGCGGTCCATCACCAGGCCGACGACCCGCTCCCGGCCGACCCCGGCGGCGACCAGCCGGGCGGCCAGCCGGTGGGCGGCACGGGCGGCCTGCCGGTAGGTCAGCTCCAGCTCGCCGCAGTGCATCGCGAGCCGGTCCGGGTACCGCGCGGCGGCCTCCAGGAAGTAGTCCTCCAGCCGCCCCTTGGAGGTGGCAGGCGGTAGGTGCGACATCAACAGGTTTCCCCTCAGAAGGTCCTAGCCCCCGGGTGCCACCGGTACCGCGCCCGTCGGCGCGCGCGGGGCCGGGCGGAGGCTTCGGACGGGTGTCATCCAGCTGTCGGACGACTGTGCGCCAGCCGCTTATCACGCTGGCATCGCGGGGTCGCTCCCCGCGCGGTCCCTGGACAGGCAGAGGATAGCGGCGCGATTGCGAACGAATATGCCGTCCCAGCAACGTCGAACCTGCTGGCTGCAGAGAGTTTGCCGAGCCGTCGGCGAAGTCCGCAGTGCAACGGCCCGAGCGGCCCGGCCCCGAGTAGGCAGGTTCCAGACGATGCGATTGGCGAAGACCAGAGACAGCGCCATCAGAGACAGCGGCACCAGAGACAGCGCCCAGGGCGACCCGGTGACCCAGGCTCGGGCCTCGGCCGGCCGGGCCGAGCTCGGCTAGCGGGCCGATGTCCACAGCGCGCCTGGCCGGGGACGTCCGGGAACTGTATTCCGCACGTGTCGACGGTTCCCGCCTGATCCGCACCATCGAGTCCCTGAGCCTGATCGGCGCCGACCCCGCCGGCGGCATCAGCCGGCTCGGACTCACCAGCGCCGAAGGGGCCGGCCGGGAGCTGGTGGCCGGCATCGCCCGGTCCTACGGCCTCCAGACCGAGACCGACGCCGCGGCGAACCTCATCATCAGGCGGTCTCGTCCCGACCCCGGCCGGCCGGTGTTGCTCCTCGGCTCGCACCTGGACACAGTGGTCCAGGGCGGTGCCCTGGACGGCGCCTACGGCCTGCTGGCAGCCCTGGAGGTGCTGCGGGCGGTGTCCAGCTGCGACCTGGACTCGACCTACGAGCCGGTGGTGATCGGCTTCTCCAACGAGGAGGGCGCCTGGATACCGTGCCCGTTCTGGGGTTCGAAAGCCGTGACCGGTCAGCTGGTCGAGCCGGAGCTGCTCAAGGTCAGGGACGGCCGCTCGATCAGGCAGGCCCTGCACGAGGCCGGCGGCAATTTCGACCGGCTCGGCACCGCGCAGTGGCCGGCCGGTTCCATCGGCTGCTACCTGGAACTGCACATCGAACAGGGCTCGACGCTGGAGACGGCCGGCGTGCCGCTGGGGATCGTCAGTGCCGTGACCGGTCGCACGGTGGTCGCCATCACGGTCGACGGCGAGCAGAATCACGCCGGCACCACCCCGATGCCAGCCCGGCGTGACGCGCTCGCCGCAGCCGCCCGGATCGTCCTGGCACTCGAGGGGATGGCCCGCGACGAGCGGCGATGCGCCGTGGCGACCGTCGGGATCCTGGAAGTGGACTCCGGATCCACCAACGTGATACCCGGCCGGGTGCGGCTGACCGCCGAGTTCCGCGATCCCGTGCAGCGCAACCTGGACCGCGCCGAACTCCGGATGGTCGAGCAGTTGGCCGCCATCGCTGACAGCTGTGGGGTCGAGGTTGCCCATCAGGTCACCATGCGGCGGCCACCGAGCAGCTGCGACCCCGCGCTGCTGGACCGGATCGCGACCGCGGCGCACCGGCTGGCCGCGCCGACGCTCACCATGCACAGCGGCGCCGGCCACGACAGCCAGATCATCGCCGACCAGGCGCCGATCGGCATGATCTTCGTGCCGAGCCGCGGGGGGATGAGCCACTGCCCACAAGAGCACACCCCGGCCGACCAGCTGGTCCTGGGAGCGGACCTGCTGCTCCAGTCGGTGCTGGCGACCCTGGCGGACCCGATCGGCCCGGCCGCCGCGGGCTGTGAGCCGTTGTCGTGAGCGGTGTGCTCGGGCCCAACGAATACGGCCTTCGCCGGCGGATCGTGCAGCCGGTGCCGGGCTCGGCTGATGACAGCCACGAGCTGGTGGTGACCGTGCGGCTCAAGGGCGACATGCGCCCGGCGTACCTGCACGGCGAACAGCACGAGCACCTTGACCAGCAGGCGTTACAGGACCTGATCAGCTCGGTCGCCGCCGCCTGCGGGCCGGCGACGATCGAGGAACTCGGGGTCAGCCTCGCCCGGCAACTGGTGCACCAGCCGAGCGTGCACGAGGTGACGGTCCAGATCGAGGAGGGAACCCCCGAGCACGGGAACTCCCGGGGCCGCAGGTTCGTCGAGGTGGTCGACCTCGGCTGGCGGGCCACGGTGGAGGCCGGAATCCTGGGCCTGAACCCGGCGGCGCTGTCGGGGCGGGCGGCGCCGCAAGGCCAGTCGCCGTCGCAGTGGTTCACCGCGCACTGGCGCTACGGGCGCACCGACGTCGACTGGGAGCAGGTGTACCAGTCGGTCGCCGCGGCGCTGGTCCGGCAGCTGGCCGGCACCGCCCCGGCCACCGACTACCAGGTGATCTTCGAGGCGGCCAGCGCCGTGCTGGACCGGCACACCTGCATCTCCCAGGTCTCGCTCTCCTTCGCGGTGAGCCCGGGCCCGGCGCCGGCGCTGGTGCGCCACGCCGAGCCGGCTGACCGCCCCGTCCCAGCGGGCCCGGTCGATGTCGACAGCGACTTCGCCACCGCCGCGGTGTTTCGCCAATGACCGCGCACCCCGCAACCGATCACCATGCCAGCGGCCAGCTGACGACCCCGAGGAGAGCCTCATGACCGGCATACCCACCGAGTACCGCCGGGTCGGCGGCCGCTCGCGTGTCGACCTCGCGGACGAACTCCGCGAGCCGCGGCTCGCCGGGCTGACGACGGTCCCGGTCGGCCGGGGCGGCACGGTGCTGAACTACCAGGTGCGTCAGGAGGACGCCCGCCGGGTGCTGTCCATCGCCAGTTCCCTGGCCCGGCGTTACCCCTGGGTGCACGACCCGGAGTTCCTGGCCGAGGCCGCCGTTGCCGCCCAGGAGCTGCCCGCGGAGATTCGCCGCGTCTGCAACCTCGCCCGGCTGCAGGACCGCACGCACGCCACCGTGCTGTCGGGCGCGCTGGCCGACCAGCACCTGATGGCCGAGACGCCGCTGCACTGGCGGGAGGCCGACCTGGACCCGAACGCCGCCACCGGCTACGTCGCCGGCTACGTCCTGGTCCTCTACGCCAGCCTGTTCGGCGACCCGATCGGCTGGCTGACCCAGCAGGAGGGCCGGATCGTCACCGACGTGCTGCCGATTCCCGGGCTGGAGACCAGCCAGGTCAGCTCCAGCAGCGAGAAGGAGCTGGGCTGGCACACCGAGGACGCCTTCTCGACTTCGCGCGCTGACTACGTCGGGCTGATGTGCCTGCGCAGCCGCGGGCACACCGCCACGACGCTGTCCTACGTCCAGCTGGACGAGCTGCCCCCCGACGTGGTCGACGTCCTGTTCCAGGAGCGGTTCGTGATCCATCCCGACACCTCGCACGAGCCGGTCGGGACCGCGCAGCCATCGCAGGGGGCGGCCGCGGGCATCACCTCGCTGCCCTCGGATCCGCCGCCGGTCGCGCTGCTGTCCGGTCACCGCAACGCACCGGTGCTGCGGATCGACCGGGACTTCACCCAGGCGGCGGACGGCGACGCCGAGGCGGCCGACGCCCTGCGGGCCGTGGTGAGCCATCTCGACCGCAATCTCTACGACCTGGTTCTCGACCAGGGCTGCGTCGGCTTCATCGACAACCGCAACGTGGTGCACGGCCGTCGGCCGTTCCGGGCCTACTACGACGGCAAGGACCGCTGGCTCAAGCGCGTCAACGTCGTGACCGACCTGCGCCGTACCCGGCCGGGCCGGGCCGTCTCGGGAACCCGGGTGATCGGATGAGCCTGAAGACGATCAAGGCATCGGCCCTGGAGGACTGGCTTCGGCACCGGTACTTCGACGCCAAGATCGACATCTCCGGGTCCGGCGTCCAGGACTACTCGCTGGCGGAGTTGGTGTCGCTGACCTCGTTGACCTTCGAGGACCTCGGCGCGCTGGTGTTCCATGACAGCCCGACGCTGGGCGCCGAGCCGTTGCGCGCCGCGATCTCCGACCGGTTCGACCCGCGCCGGCTGGCCGAGCCGATGGTGACCCACGGTTCCACCGAGGCGATCTTCCTGGCGCTGGTGGCACTGCTGAGCCCGGGCGAGGAGGTGGTGGTGCTCAGCCCGGTCTACCCCTCGCTGTCGGCGGTGGTGGAGGCCATCGGCGCGAAGATCACGGTGTGGCCGCTGGACCCCGCCGCCGATTTCGCGCCGGACCTGGATCTGCTGGCCTCGTTGCTGCATCCCGGGGTACGAGCGGTGATCGTGAACTTCCCGCATAACCCCACCGGCGCGAGCCTGGACGACGCCCAGCTCGATCGGCTGGTCGAACTCGTCGACGGGGTCGGGGCGACCCTGATCTGGGACGCGGCCTTCGCCGAACTGACCTACGGTACGAGCTGCCGCCAGCCCGAGCCCGGCAGCGACCCCCGGATCGTGGTGACCGGGTCGCTGTCCAAGGCTTACGGGCTGCCCGGCATCCGGATCGGGTGGTGCCTGGCGCCACCGGACCTGCTGGCCGACATGGTGCGCATCCGCGACTACGTCACCCTGGCGGCCTCGCCGCTGAACGAGATGATCGCGACCGCGGTGCTGCGAGCCGCTGACCGGGTGGTCGGGCCCCGGTTGGCCAAGGCCCGCGAGAACCGGGAACTGCTGCGCCGCTGGGCCGCCGACCAGCCGGAGCTGGTGTCGCTACCGGTGCCACACGGCGGGGTCTCGGCCTTCCCCCGGTTCACCGGCGTTGCCGACACCACCGACGCGTGCATCCGGCTCGCCGACGAGCAGCGGGTACTGGTCGTCCCGGGCGCCTGCTTCGGGCACCCGGACCGGGTCCGGATCGGTTTCGGCAACGATTCGGACGCGCTGGCCGCGGGCCTGGCCGCCACCGCGCAGCTGATGTCCTCGATCGCCCAGAACGACCACACCACCGGGACGAGTTCATGCTGATCAATTCCGGGCCGCCGCAGGCCGACCAGGCACCTTCACCCGCCGAGCTGGAGCAGTCGACCCGCGCGGCGTGGGCCCGCTACAACGACACGGCCACCCGGTATCCCTTCGAGGGCGGCCTGGTGCGCTGGCTGGACGAGGCGATCGCGGCCCATCCCGACCGGCCTGCCGTCGAGGCGGCCGGCGACCGGCTCACCTTCGCCGAACTGGACCGGCGCGCCCGGGCAGTGACCGGCTTCCTGCGCGCCCGGGGCGTGGCCGGCGACAGCATCGTCGCGATCGCGGCGGACCGCTCGGTGCACGGCTACGTGGCGATCCTCGGGGTGCTGCGGGCCGGCTGCGGCTACCTGCCGCTGGATCCGGCCGATCCTGCCGACCGGCAGCGGTTCGTCCTTCAGGATGCCGGCGCCGTCGCGCTGTTGTCGGCCGCGGAGCACTGCGCCGGCTTGCAGTGGCTGCCGCCGGAGCTGGACGTGCGGGGGGTGCTCGGCGGCTCCGGGCCCGAGGACCTCGGCTGGTTCCGGTGCGACGATCCCGCGACCGCCCCTGCGACCGCCACTGGCCTGGCCTCGCCCGCCGAGCCGGAGCCTTACCGCGCCGAGCGGATCCGCTACATCATCTACACCTCGGGAACGACCGGACGTCCGAAGGGGGTTCGGACCAGCGAGGGCAGCCTGCTCAACTTCGTGCACTGGTACCAGCAGCGACACGGCGTGCAGAGCCGGGACCGGCTCTGCCAAACGGCGCCCCTGACCTTCGACCCGTCCGTGCAGCAGATCTTTCCGGCGTGGGTGTCCGGCGCCTGCCTGCTGCCGGTGCCCGAACACGAGCTGCACGACCCGTTCGCGTTGCTGGCCTGGCTCCGGCGGGAACGGATCAGCCACCTGGACGTGGTCACGGCCCACTGGCAGCACCTTCGCGAGGCGGCCGAGCAGTCGCAGGAGCTCCGCCAGCTGCCCGACCTGCGCTGGATCATCATCGGTGGCGAGACCCTGCACTACCCGCAGAGCCACCACTGGTACCAGATCGTCTCCTCGCCCGCGCTGCTGAACAACATCTACGGCCCGACCGAGGCCACCATCAACGCCACCGAGTACGTCGTGGAGGCCGAGATCAGCTCCGGGCAGATCCCGATCGGAGCGCCGCTGCCGAACTACCGGCTCTACGTCGTCGACGACCAGGGCCGGCTCTGCGCACCGGGCCAGGTCGGGCAGCTGCTGATCGCCGGCGACGGCCTGGCCTCGGGATACCAGTCGGCCGAGGCCACCGCGGCCGCGTTCGGCACCCTGGACCTCGGCGACGGCCAGGTCGAGCGCATCTACCGCAGCGGTGACCTGGCCAAGCTCATCGAGCACCCCAGCCATGGCTGGACCCTGGAGTTCCGGGGCCGGACCGACACCCAGGTCAAGATCCGCGGTTTCCGCATCGAACTCGGCGAGATCGAGGCCGCCGCCGAGTCCTGCCCCGGAGTCCGGGCCGCGGCGGTCCTGCTGCGCCGGGAACCGGCCGACCAGCTGATCTGCTGCTACCAGGCCGGCGCCGAGTTGCAGCCGGCCACGGTGCGCGCGCACCTGGCCCGCCGGCTGGCCGGCTCGCAGCTGCCCAACATGTTCCTCCGGCTGGAGCAGTTCCCGCTCACCCGCAACGGCAAGCTGGACAGCGCCGAGCTCGCGGGGATCGCTAACCGGATGCTTGCCGAGCGGGTGGGCCAGGGCCAGCAGCCGGCCGGCGAGCTCGAGGCGAGGATCGCCGAGGTCTGGTGCGCCGTGCTGGGCATCGGCTCGGTCGGCCGGGACGAGGACTTCTTCCAGATCGGCGGCGACTCGCTGTTGACGCTGACGTTGCTGCGCCGGCTGCGGGAGCGGGGTGTCGACCTGCTCGCGGCCGACATCTTCGAGCGGCCCACCGTGGCGGCGCTGGCTGCCCGGAGCCAGCAGGCGGCCTGATCGCGCCGGCACCGCTCGCGCCGGCACCGCTCAGGCCGGCACCGCTCAGGCCGGCACCAGCTCCTGGACCAGGTCGAGCACGCTGTGATGTGCGAGCAGCGAGCCACCCGGCACCGCCACCTCGCGGGCCCGGACCCGGTCCGGACGGTCCAGCAGCGCCGGCAGCCGGCCCCGCTCGGCATCGTCGCTGGTGACCACCGCCACCGGGAACCAGTTGTCGACCGGCTGGCTGTCCATCGCGGCGCCGAGGTAGCGCAGCCAGCCGCAGTACCGGCTGACCAGCTGGCCCACCAGTTGCTCGGCGTCGCGGTCACCGCCATAGGCCGTGACCAGGGTTGCGCTGCTGCCAGCCAGCGCCGCGCAGTATTCGGCCGCGGCGCCGGCTCCGTCGAGGTCGGTGGCGCCGATCCTGGCCAGAGCCGGCTCGGGATCCGCACTGAGCTGCCGGGAGAGGTTCGCGAAGTCGGTGCGCAGGTCGTGCATCCAGACCCGGGCCGGATCGAACAGCGCCACCCGCGGCTCGTCCGGGCCCGCAGCGCCGAGGGCCGCCACGTGCAGCCCGAGGGTGGCCGCAGTGCAGTGCGCCAGGATCAGGCGGGGTGGCCGGGGCAGGCTGTCGAACACCGCCCGAGCCTGCGCCTGGATCGACAGGAGGTCAGCGGTCTGCGCGACGACCGGGTCGACGCGGGTCAGCCGGTGGGATGGCAGGCCCGTCAGCGCCGCGTCGAAGTGCGCATCCGGAGGAAGCCCGGCGAACTCCAGCACCAGCACGTCCGGCGCGGCCGCGGCGGTCATGGGCGCAACAGCTCGCGGTAGCGGCGGGCGAGTTCGGCGATGGTGGCCTCGGTGTGCAACGCCGGGCGGTAGGTCCAGGCCAGCTGCAACTGGCTGCCGACCTGTGCGGCAACCAGTGAGATCAGCTGGTCGGGCTGGTCGGGCTGGCCGTAGTTGGTGTAGCGCTCTTCCAGCAGCAGCCGGCTGGCCTCGGCCGGGCGGTCCTCGTACCGGCCGAGGTAGTTGAAGGACACCGGCGGCTCGGCCCGCTCGGCGAGCTGGGCCCGGATCGCCGGGTCGGGGTTGAGGTACTTCAGCAAGCCGAATCCGAGCCCGTTGTCCGGAACCGCCGCGACCTGCCGTAGCAGCGCCACCCGGACGGCCGCGTCACTGGCCCGGCTGCCGCCGTAGCCGGCGGGTAGCGAGAAGGAGACCGGATAGCGCGCCGCGAGCCAGCCGACCGTTCGGGAGCTGTCCTGCTCGATCAGGTCGTGATGCCGGCCGTGACCGCTGACCTCGATGGTGATCCCGTCCGAGCCGCACCACTGGGCCATCAGCTGAGCCAGCGTCACCAGCATCAGGTCGCCGATCCCGCGGTGGGCACCGGGCTCGTGCCGGGTCCCCAGCGCGGCGGTCCGGTCGGCATCCAGGACGTCGGTGAAGGTGGCCCGGGGCAGCTCGGCCAACGACGCGACCGGTGCCTCCGTGTCCAGCGGCAAGCTCGCGCTCACCGTGGCCCGGGCCCACAACGGCAACTCGCCGCGAACCTGCGGGGAGTCGGCCAGCACGGCCAGTTGGCGGGCCCAGGCGCTGAACGGGACGTCGACCGGCGGCAGCGACAGCGGCCGGCCCTGCCGCAGCTGCTCCAGGCCGGTCCGCAGGTCCTCCAGCAGCACCTGCCAGGACAGTCCGTCGGTCGCGAGGTGATGGATGGACAGCACCAGCGCGCGGGAGCCGCTGTCCTCCTCGCGCAGCAGCGCCGCCCGCAGCAGCGGGCCGTTCTCGATGTCAATCTCACGGCCGAGGCGCTCGACGACCTCAAGGATCTGAGCCGGCTCGGCAGCGGTGTCGAAGACCACGTCCGGCGCCAGCACCGCCGCGGCTGCCTCCGCCGTGATCCGTTGCGACCAGCGGCCGTCGCCGTCGAGTCGCTGGCGGATCCGCAGCGCCTCGTGGTGCTGCTGCAGTGCTGTCAGCACCTGCGCGAGCAGATCGGCGCTGACCCAGCCCGGCAGGCTCAGGTACTCACTCGCGATGTGACCGCGTGCCAGGCCAGCCGGGTGCTCGGTCAGCCAGCGCTGGGACGGCGTGAGCGGCACCTCCCCGACGGCCCCGGCCTCGGGACTGCCGGGAGGCCGGGCCGCCTCGTCCGGCGCGGCTGCGCTCATGGTGGCCGCGATCCGCTCCAGCGTCTGGTGCCGGTACACCTGCCGTGGGCTGAGCCGCAGGCCGCGAGCCTTCGCCCGGTTGGCCAGCTGGATCACCAGGATCGAATCGCCGCCGACATCGAAGAAGTTGTCGCCGGCACCGACCCGCGAGGTGCCGAGCAGCTCTGCCCAGATCTCGGCGAGCGCGCTGGCCAGCGGGCCTTGCGGGGCGACGAAGTCCTCATCGGCCGTCAGGCTCTCGGCGGGCGGTGTGAGCAGCCGCCGGTCGACTTTGCCACCGCTGCTCAACGGGATCGCCTCGGTGACCGTGATGGTCGCGGGCACCAGGTAGTCCGGCAGGCTGCGTCGCAGGAAGGCCTTGATCTCGCCGGCCTGCGGCGCGGCACCGGCATGCGGCACCACGTAGGCGAACAGCCGCGGTTCCCGGCCGGCCGCGGTGTAGGTGGCCGCGACCGCCTCGCAGATGTCGGCATGCTGCAGCAGGCAGGTCTCGATCTCGCCCAGCTCGATCCGGAAGCCCCGGATCTTGACCTGGTGGTCCTGGCGCCCCAGGAAGTCGAGATTGCCGTCACCGCGGAATCTGGCCAGGTCACCGGTGCGGTAGAACCGGGCACCCGGCTGGTTGCTGAACGGGTCGGGCAGGAACTTCGACGCGGTGAGCC
>NZ_DASVQG010000232.1:0-3084 GCF_036389215.1 Jatrophihabitans sp. | reverse complement strand
GGACACCGACACCAGCACCGCGATGATCGCCACCAGCATTCCGAAGGCCGAGAGCTGGTTGCCACGCCGCGCGGTGGCGGGTGAATTCATCATGTGCAGGCCGAGCACGAAGGCCACCGCACCGAACAGCGAGGCGAGCCGGACGCCGTTGTCCACGGTCACGCGGTCTCACCGCTCTTCGCGCCGACGCCGGCGTCAGCGCCACCGCCGACGCCAGCATCAGCGCCACCGCCGACAGGTTTGGCTCCGCTCCCCGGGACCGGGCGTTTACGGAACATCTGCAGCATCCGGTCGGTCACCGCGTAGCCACCCACCACGTTGGCCGCCCCGAAGGCGGCCGCCACGAAGGTCAGGACGTAGCCGAACGGCCCGTCGACGAAGGAAGCGAGGATCACCACGCCGACCAGCACCACGCCGTGGATGGAGTTGGCGCCCGACATCAGCGGGGTGTGCAGCGTGGCCGGCACCTTGCTGATCACCTCGAAGCCCACCAGCAGGGCCAACACGAAGATGGTCAGGTTGCCGACGAAGCCCTGGGTCATGACAGCCGTCCTTCACTCGAACCGACGCCGGCGGTCGGCGCGTGCACCGCGGCCACCGCCGGGGACACGATCTGGCCGCCGTGGCTGATCACCACACCACGCTGGATCTCGTCGTCCAGGTCGATGACGAGTTCGCCGTCACGGACCAGGTGCTGCACCAGCGCGCTCATGTTGCGCGAGAGCGCCTGCGAGGCACTGGTCGCCATCCGGGCCGGCAGGTTCGTCGCCCCGACCACCCGGACGCCGTTGCTGGTCAGCACCGTCTCACCCGGGACCGAGCCCTCCACGTTGCCGCCGAGCCGGCTGGCCGCGAGGTCGACCAGGACCGAGCCCGGCCGCATCCGGGCCACGGTGGCGGCCGTGACCAGCACCGGCGGGGTCCGGCCGGGCACCTGGGCGGTGGTGATCACGATGTCGTGCCGGGCGATGTGCTCGGCCAGTTCCTGCTGCTGGGCCTGGCGCTCCTCGGCCGTGAGCTCGCGGGCGTAGCCGCCCTCGCCGGCCGCGGCGATGCCCGCCTTGAGCTCGACGAACTTCGCGCCGAGGGACTTGACCTCCTCGCGGGCGGCCGGCCGCACGTCGTAGCCGCTGACCACCGCGCCCAGCCGGCGGGCGGTGCCGATCGCCTGCAGCCCGGCGACACCAGCACCCAGCACCAGCACCGCGGCCGGCTTGGAGGTGCCGGCCGCGGTCATCAGCAGCGGGAAGAACCGGTCGTAGTGCTCGGCGGCGACCAGCACAGCCTTGTAGCCGGCGACGCTGGCCTGCGAGCTCAGCGCATCCATCGACTGCGCCCTGGTCAGCGTCCGGGGCAGGCCGTCCAGGCTGATCATGGTGACGCCGCGCTCGGTCATGGCGCCGACCAGTTCCGGGTTGGTCAGGGGCGACAGCAGGCCCAGGTAGCTCTGGCCTGAGCGCAGCATGCCCAGGACGTCCTCGGCGGGCGGGCCCACGGACAGCACCAGATCGGCCTCGGCCACCAGCTCGGACCGGCCCAGCAGCCGGGCGCCGGCGGCCAGGTAGGCCTCGTCGTCGAACCAGGCAGCGGTGCCGGCGCCGGTCTCGACCAGCACCTGCACCCCCAGGGCCTGCAGTCGCTTCACCCCGTCGGGGTCGAGCGCGACCCGCCGTTCGTGAGCGGCCGTCTCTTTCACCACCGCGACCCGCAGGGTGCTCATCCGGCATTGCCTTTCGATGTGAGGTGACCTGATCGGGCAGCGCGCGCCGCCCGGACCATCGAACCGGGGACGACCCGGTCAATCTCGAAGAAACACTAGCTGGTCCCCGGCGCAATACGTGACCTTGCGCACAGGCGCTCGATCGTGCCTCGCCGGACGCGAGGGGGATCGGCAGCGGAGTTGGTAGTATCGGGCTCTAAAGTGCGTGCCGTTCAGGTCTCCGACTGCCGTGAGCCAGGATTTCCGGATGGCCGGCCGCGCACGAGATTCCGAGAAGAATTCGAGGCTAGCGTGACCGCACCCGTGCCTGCTCCCGAGGGCATCACCAACCCGCCGATCGACGAGCTGCTGGACCGGACCGGCTCCAAGTACGCCCTGGTCATCGTGGCCGCCAAGCGGGCCCGCCAGATCAACGCCTACTACAGCCAGCTCGGCGAGGGCCTGCTCGAATATGTCGGCCCGATGGTCGAGACGGCGCCGCAGGAGAAGGCGCTGTCGATCGCGCTGCGCGAGATCAACTCCGACCTGATCGAGTTCAAGCCGTCCGAGGCCTAGGCCAGGACCCGGGGATCGAGTGGCGCGCTACCGTGGCTGACTCGACCCCCGAACCGGCGCAGGCGCAGCCGGGCCGCCGGGTGGTGCTCGGCGTGTCCGGAGGCATCGCCGCGTACAAGGCGGCCGAGCTGCTGCGCCGGCTGACCGAGGCCGGCCACGACGTCACGGTGGTCCCGACCGAGGCCGCACTGCGGTTCGTCGGCCAGCCGACCTGGGCGGCGCTGTCGCACAACCCGGTGGCCACCGACGTCTGGACCGGCGCCGAGCAGGTGCCGCACGTCCGGCTGGGCCGGCAGGCCGAGCTGGTGGTGGTGGCCCCGGCGACCGCCGACCTGATGGCCAAGGCCGCGCACGGCATGGCCGATGACCTGCTCACCAACACCCTGCTGACCGCCCGGTGCCCGGTGCTGTTCGCCCCCGCGATGCACACCGAGATGTGGCTGCACCCGGCCACCGTGGCCAACGTCGCCACCCTGCGCAGCCGTGGTGCGACGGTGCTGGAGCCCGCCTACGGCCGGTTGACCGGCACCGACACCGGCCAGGGCCGGCTTCCCGAACCGGACGAGATCGCCCGGCTGGCCGAGCTGCTGCTGCGCCGGCCGGACGCGCTGCCGCCGGACCTGGCAGGACGCCGGGTGCTGATCACCGCCGGCGGGACTCGGGAGGCGCTGGACCCGGTGCGGTTCCTGGGCAACCGGTCCTCCGGCCGGCAGGGCTTCGAGCTGGCCACGGTCGCCGCCGCCCGTGGCGCCCAGGTGACCCTGGTGGCCGCCAATGTGGAGCTGCCGAGCCCCGCGGGCAGCGAGGTG
>NZ_DASVQG010000231.1:0-9012 GCF_036389215.1 Jatrophihabitans sp. | reverse complement strand
GGACGTCCGGCGCGCTCAGCAAGCTCTGCACCACGGAGGCGCGGGCTGCCCGCTGGGCCTCGCGGTGCTGGGAGTAACCCCAGGCCGAGACGGCGATGGCGATCAGCGCGCAGGCCGCGGCCACCCCCTGCCACAGCACTTGGCCGCGGGTCCGGCGCAGCGGCCGGACGTTGCTCTCCTGGACATTGGAACCGCGCGTGCCCTCAGCCAGCGGCGGCAGCGGCCGGCTCTGCGCGACGGCGCCGAGCACGGCGGCCCGGAGCTGCGGCGGTGGGATGACCTCGTTCAGGTGGCTCAGCTCGGCGGCGGTCTCACGCAGCCCGCGTACCTCCTGGGCGCATTCGGCACAGGTTCGCAGGTGCTCTTCGAACACCTCGCGCTCGTCGTCGTCGAGCGCGTCGAGTGCATAGGCGCCGGCCAGCACGTTCAGCTCGTCGGTCATGCCATCACCCCCAGTGCGTCGCGCATCCTGATCAAGCCGTCCCGTATTCGAGTCTTCACCGTGCCCAGCGGAACCTTGAGCAGCTGTGCCACCTCGGTGTGGGTGTAGCCGCCGAAGTAGGCCAGCGTCACGGCCTCTCGCTGTGCCGGGGTCAGATCATCCAACACCCTGCGTACTCGCTGCGCTTCCAAACTGGTCTGCACCTGCTCGCTGACCGAGTCGTACGGCCGCTCTTCGTGCAGCAGGGCGTACTTGTCGTCGCGCACCATCGACGACTGGGCCGAGCGGACCCGGTCGACCGCACGGCGATGGGCGATCATCAGCAACCACGGCAGCACGCCGCCCTTGCCGGCGTCGAAGCGGGCCGACTGCCGCCACACCTCCAGGTAGATGTCCTGGGTGACCTCGGCGGCCTGGGCAGGGTCGCGGATCACCCGCAGCACCATTCCGTACACCCGCGGCGAGGTCTGGTCGTAGAGCTCGGCAAAGGCCTGCTCGTCGCCCCGCGCCGCGGCGGTCACCAGCTCTTCCAACGTCGGGGCTGCGGGCCCGGCGTCGGAAGCTCCGGAACCGGACCGCTCGAACCACATGGCGGTCATGCTAGGGCCGGCTCCGGGCGGTGCCGAACCTGCTGATCCGGTCTGCCCAACTTCACCGGCGTGCCGGGTTGAGTTGCGCGGGTACGGACCATGCGAGTAGTTCGGAACCCTCTGCCATTGCGGATTGCGGCAGGCCCGCATCCTCGAGGCCGGGATTGCTCCCGGCTCCCGCCGCGACCACCGACACCGGTCCGCGAGCGGTTGGCATGTGGCAGTAAGCCGAATCAAACCGCGCGAGGATCGGCTGGTGGTAGGTCGGGTCGGCAATAGCTATGGCGCGCGGCGGGGAGTCACGGACCGCTCGGCTATTGGTTCGCTGCCGGGACCAGATCCTATCGTTCCGGCCTCGTCACGTCCGCGGAGTGCAGTTGGTCCAGGACTGCCGCGGCGATATCCCACAGCTGTCGGAAGGCCTCGACTGCCTGCCGGGCAAGCCCAGCCGGATCCAACGACTGGGCTGTCGCCGGCGGCGTCACATACCGCCAGAATGGCCAGTGGTAGGTCATATCTCCCTTCAGCGCGGACCGGACAGGACCGAGCGCCGCAGCGATGTCACTGCGCCGTTCTTGGTCCTGCACGGTCTCCGCTATCAGGATGCCGACGAATGGCCACTCATTCCGGCTGGCGGTAAGCAATCGGGCTCGCTCCCACTGGATCACGACGCTGACGTCGGCCAGCCCTTGGTGTTGCCACGAGCGATGCCGTAAGCCGACCCTGGGCCATGATCCGGATTCCAGCTCAGCGGCGTCGGGCTCTGCGCCGAGTTCCTCAGCGAGGTCCTCCATCTCCAGGCTGAGCGCGACCAGACATCGGTCCAGCAGTTGACGACCTTCCTGGCGAAGCGCGGCCCAAGTCTCGATGTCAAGGCGGTGGTCGAGGTAGAACCACGCCTTCGCGTCAGCGGGGTCACGGGGCGGAGACAACGGCTCAGACAAGGTGGTAGGCCTCCAGGGTCTCGAGGTAGTCGTGTACGCCGGCCGATATTCCAGATCTCGTAGCGGCAGCATTCCGGATAAGGGTGGCGACCTCGCGCCAGGTGAGCCCGCGCCACTGCGCGTGGCTCTCATGCGCACTACGAGGATCGCGGGCGCCGCGGGTGAGAAAGACGAAGGAGGGCGCGGCTTCGTCCTTCCAACGCAGGTAGAGCCGGTCGAGCTGCCGCTCCTGTTCGGGCGCGTAGGTCTTGGCCTCGACGACAATCGTCCAGTCGCTGCCGTAGACGACAAGGTCAGCACGTGTCTCAGTACGCAACTCTTCGACGGTGATACGAACACGACCGTCGACGGACCCGCCGATGCCGAGGCGGGTGAGCAGGCCGGCAAGCACGCCTGTGCCGAGACCGTGGTGTCCGTCCGGACGCAGTAACCAGGCCAGCGCCGCGGTCATCGCCAACTCCCGGTACTGGACATCGATCGCGGCGAGCAGCGTGCGGGGGCCGCCGCGCCAACGTCCAGCTGCCACCAGTTCCTGCTGCGTCGAGCGCATCTGCCGTAGTCGGTCCCCCCAGGCTAGGAGGTCGGAGGCATCCCGCGCTTGGTCGTTGGCGATGACGGCGTGCCAGCCGGCGACTGCGCGTTCGTAGTTCTCACGCCACTGTTCGATGTTGACGGCGGGCAGGTTCGCGGCGCTCAGGGGGCTCCCCTTGCTAGCAGTCATCTCGGAAGTACACCCGTTCAGGTCTTACCCAGGTCGCGCACCCGGTCGGCGCAACCGCCTCTGGAAAAAGTAGGGCCGGGGGGAGTCGAACCCCCACTGTCACGGACCTAAACCGTGCGCCTCTGCCTTTGGGCTACGGCCCCGTCGCCCGCCGAGCCTACTGGCTTGCCGCCAGGCCCAGATCGCGGCGCAGCTTGGCGACGTGGCCGGTGGCCTTGACGCCGTACTGGGCGAGCTCGACCTTGCCCTCGGGGTCGATCACGAAGGTCGAGCGGATCACGCCCTGCATGGCCTTGCCGTAGAGCTTCTTCTCGCCGTACGCGCCGTAGGCGGTCAGCACCTGCCGGTCGGGGTCGGACAGCAGCGGAAAACTCAGCCGCTGGTTGTCGCGGAACTTCACCAGCTTGGCCGGCTTGTCCGGTGAGATGCCGAGCACCGCGAAACCCTCGTCGGCGAAGCTGTCCAGGGTGTCGCGGAAGTCGCAGGCCTGCTTGGTGCATCCCGGCGTGGAGGCTGCCGGATAGAAGTAGACGATGACCCGCCGGCCGCGGAACTCGGCCAATGACACCGGTCGGGAGTCGGCATCGGGGAGGGTGAAGTCAGGTGCCGGGTCACCGGCGGCGAGGCGTTCGGTCATCCGCACACGGTAGCGGGCCGCCGGCCGGTTTGGCCGGGTGGATACGCTGGCCCTTCCAGCGAACTGTAACGAAGGAGCCATGGTGGCGACCCAGCGCGACGCGAGCGAGATCCGATCAGAGATAGAGCAGGCCCGCGACCAGCTCGCGGTGACCGTCGACCAGCTCGCCGATCGGTTGGCTCCCAAGCGGCTCGTCGACGACGTCAAGACCAGCCTGAAGCAGAAGGCGCTGACGCCGCAGGGCAAGGCCGTCCTCGGTGGCGCCGGACTGCTGCTGAGCGTGCTGATGATCCGCAACCTGCGGCGCAGCCGCCGCAACCGCTAGACCGTCCCAGCCCCTAGATCGTCGCAGGCCCTAGATCGTCCCAGCCGCTAGGGCTTCGTGCCGGTCCGCCCTGAGCCGGGCTCGGCGGCCGCCAGCTGTCCGAGCTTGCGGCGGAGATCCTCCACCCGGGGCACCGGGCGGTGGAACAACAGGACGACTTCCAGGCCGAGGTCCTGCCGCGCCGTGGGCTTGCCCTGCAGGACGTAGCCGCCGATGTCGTAGCTGTCGCCGGCCAGGTCGATCCGCACCTGCACGGGGATGCGCGGCCGGCACAGCGCCCGGTGCGCGGCGGGCACCACGCCGCGCAGCGCGGCCTCACTCAGGTCGATGAGTTCGGCGGAGGTCTCGACAGGCTCGCCCCCGGCGCCGTCATAGCCGATGGTGAGGCTGGCATCGAACCTGGTCCGGGCATAGCGCCGGCGCTCCTCGCGCCACGCGGTGCCCTCGATCTGGACGGCCAGCAGCTCCACCTCGCCGGAGGGGGAAAGGCTCAGCAGCATCACCGGTAGCACCAGCAACGAGCTGTCATCCGGCCAGGTCACCAGCAGCCGGGTGCCGATTGCGAAGGGGCCGGCAGGCAGGTCTTGCGGCGGCTGCAGAAAGAGCACGCCGGGCTGGGATCGAACCACCTCACTGCGGTAGGCGCGGCCCTGCTGGTCGCGCAGCACTACCGACGTGCCGTCCGCCGGTACGTCGGTCATGGCTTACCGGCCGTTGCCGCGCTCACGGGCGCCATCGTAGGGACAGGGTGGCCGCTCCGCAGTGGAACGGCCCGATCCGCCAGCCGGTCAACCCCGCGGGGCTGCCGCGGCGCCCGGATCGGTATCGCCGCCGGCCGCCGCGCTCGACCCCCCGCCGTCGACAGGGGTGCCCAGGGCACCGCGCAGCGCGTCGACCGCGTCGTCGGTACTCGAGACTGCCTGGGCATTGGATCGCTGTATTTCCTCGTAGATTTCCTTGCGGTTGACCTTGACCGAACGGGGAGCCTCGATGCCGATCCGGACCGCGTCGCCGCGAACCTCGAAGACGGTCAGGACGATGTCATCGCCAACGACGATGCTCTCGCCGACACGGCGGGTCAGAATCAGCAAGGCGACGCTCCAGCAAGCAGTGGGCCGGGTCCGGCACCGACAACGCTAGCCTGCCTGTTGCAACAGCGGGGCGCGCAGGGGCAGATCGGCGTCGGCGAGCACCAGTTGCTGGGCGGTGCCCCGGTCGGCGGCGATCACGATCGGCGCCAGCAGGTTGGCGGTGGCGTCGGTGATGCCGTTGGTCACCGTGACGATGACCAGCAGCAGCACCTCGTCGCCGTCCGCCACCCCGAGGGCGCTGACGTCGGATGCGTCCAGCAGCGGCGCGTAGTCCGGGAAGAAGCGGCCAGGGGAGGCCACCACGAACCGCAGTCCGGGCGTCTTGGCCGAACGCAGCGCGAAGAGCACGCCATGGGCGTCCAGGGCCGAGACGGTGAACTCCCGCTCGTCCTCGAAGCCGGGAATCGGCGTCGCGAAGGTGATCCGCTCCGGCAAGGTCACGGCCCTGGGCATTCCTCCCAGGTCGCTCCGCGCCTCGCTCGCGCCTCGCTCGATGCTCACTCCTACGGTGCTGTGCTTCACGCTCACCTCAAGAAGTCCAGTAGCGAGATCTGACTGACCTTCGCCGTCGTGGCCAGCGCGGCTTGATAGGCGGCGTTGGCCGAGGTCACCTGAATGGCCATGTCGGCCAGGTCGATCTCCTGCAGATCCGAAAGCTGCGACCTCAGCTGGACCAGGTTGGTGTTCGCGGTGTTCTGCACGCTCTGGATCCTCTGGTACTTGGCCCCGGCCAGGGACTGCTCGTTGGTGATGCTGACCTGCCGCGCATCCAGCTGCTGCAGGTTGGCGCCCAGCCCAGCCGGGTTGGTGCGCAGGTTCGCCGAGATATCGGTGAGCAGGTCGAAGAGATTGCTGCCGTTGGCGCCGAAGGCCGCCGTGCCCGGGGTGTTGAGGTCGATGGCATTGTTCGGTCCGACGGTACGAGCCACCGTGCCGGTGTCGCCGACGTAGCTGCCGGCAGCGTTGAACGCCACCCCACCGGCAGTGGTACCGCCGAAGACCGGGCGGCCCAGGTAGCTGGAGTTGGCCAGCGACAGCAGCGAGGCCCGGGCCTGGTCGACCTGCTGGGCCAGCGCCTCGTTGGAGGTGGCGTTGCCGGTGCCGGTGTTCATGCCCTGCAGCACCAGCGAGCGGACCTGCTGCAGCTGGTTGGTGATGCTGTGCAGTGAGCTGTCGACCGTGGTCAGCCAGCCGAGCGCGTCGTTGGCGTTGGCCTGGTACTGATTGACCTGCTTGAGCTGGGAGCGCAGTTGCAGGGCGGTGACCGTGCCGGTGGGGGAGTCCGACGGCTTGGTGATCTGCCGGCCCGAGGTGATCTGCTGCTGCAGGCTGGCCAGCCGGGAGGAATCGGCCTGCAGCCCGGCCAGCGCGCCCCGAGAGGCCGAGCCCGCGGTGACTCTGATCATTACAGGCCCACCCGTCCGGTGTGGCTGATCAGGGTGTCCAGGATCTCGTCGACCGTGGTCAGCACCCGCGAGGAGGCCTGGTAGGCGCGCTGATAGGTGAGCAGGTTGGTGGTCTCCTCGTCGAAGCTGACGCCGGCCGAGGACTGGGCGAGCTCGTCGACGCTGTTGGTGACCGCCTGCTGGACCGCGGCCTGCTGGACGGCCCGCTGGACGTCGGTGGCCAGGGTGCCCACCAGGGTGCGGTAGGCGGCGTCCGCGCCGGAGTTGGAACTGCCCAGCTGGGACAGCCCCAGTGCCGTCGAACCGTCCAGGTTGCCACCGGGCGTGCCTGAGGCGGCCAGGTTGGCCGGGTTCGTGACCGCTACCGACAGGGTGGCGGCGGTGCCGCCGGCGAACAGCGGGCCACCGGGGTTGCCGGCCAGGTCATAGCCGCTGGTCTGGCTGGCGTTGACGGTGCTGGCCAGCGCCGCGGCGACGGCGTCGAGCTGGGCGGCGTAATCGGGCAGCGTGGTGGTGAGGCTGTCGACCAGCCCCTGCAGCGAGCCGCCGGCCGTGCCGGCCGGGGTGCCGCCGACCAGGATCTGGTTGCTCGGGCTCACCGAGACGGAGCTGGCCGTGGTGGAGGCGACCAGGCTCTGGCCGCCGACGCTCACGGTGGCGGTGCCGTCGGCCAGGATGGTGGTCTGGGCGCCGGCCAGGTCGGCCAGCTTGAGGAGCAGCCCGTCGCGCTGGTCGGCCAGGGCGTTGGTGTTGGTGCCGCTGGCCGTGGCGATCGCGATCTGGCCGTTGAGCTGGGCGAGCGCGGTGGCAGCGGTGTTGATCTCCACGGTGGCCGCGGTGGCCTGCTGGGACACCGACTGGGTCAACCGGGCGAGGTTCGCGCTGCTCTGGTTGAGGCTGCTGGCAAGGCCGGCCGCCTTCTGCAGCACCACGTTGCGCGCGGCCAGGTCACCGGGGTTGTTGGCCACCGCCGCCCAGGAGTTCCAGAAGTCGTTCAGCTGCTCGGCCAGGCCGTGGTCGCTGGGCTCGTCGAAGAGCGTCTCGGCCGAGGACAGCACGTTCGCGGTGGTCTGCCGGTAGCCGTTGTCGCCGTGCTCGGCGCGAGCCCGGACGTCGATCATCGGGTCGTTGAGTCGGGTGGTGCCTGACACGGTCACCGAGCCGTTCGGGTGTTGGGTGGCATAGAGCGCCGCCACCCCGGTCACCGGGCCGACCGCGGCCAGTTCAGCGCGCTGCCGGGTGTAGCCGGGGGTGTTGGCGTTGGCAATATTCTGGCCGGTGACCTCCATGCCGTAGCGCTGCACGTTCAGTGCGGCCAGGGCGTTGGTCAGGCCCGAAAACGAACTGCTCATGACCGATGCTCGCTCATGACTCGCTCGCTCTTCGCGCGAGCGCTCATCGCTGGATTCGCTGCGCTCCTCGCTCCGCTGCGATGCTCGCTCATGCCTGCTCGTCCATCAGCATGGGGCCGTTGGGGGTCGCGGCAGCCGAGCCGTGCGAGTCATAGGTCTGCACGGACTGGCTGACCGAGAGCAGCGTCTGGCGAACCGCGCGGGCGCCGGCGGCGAGCAGTGCCCGGTTGTGTCCGGTGGCACCTTCCACCTCGGCGACCAGCTGCAGCAGTGCCTGCCGGTGTTCCCCGAACAGCGTCGCCCACGGCTCGGGCGCGAGCGCTGCCAGCTCCGCGAGCGTCGGCGGGGCCGGCAGCCCGAACTCGTCGGCGATCACGTCGACCTCTGCCGCCCGCAGCACCTCGGTGCCACGCAACTGTTCGAGGGCGATCTCGATCTCGTCGTTGGCCTGAGCCAGCCAGCGGGTATGCCCAGCACTGACTATCAGTTGCTCCTCGACGAGCTTGAAGAGCAGTAGTTGCAGCGCTTCCCGCTCGCGCCACAGCAACGTCGATACCTCGGAGAACCCCATGGTTTTACTTCCCGTAGTCGTCAACATTGACTACCTCACACTCCCCTCGGGTTCAAGCAACTGATCGGCAGCAGGCAGCCGGACTTGAACAGTGCGGGGTCCACCCAGGAGGCAAACCGGGCATCGGGAGCGACACGCCTGTTGTGGCGCAGATCACAGTAACTCTCTGTAGGCGAAACTTAACGCAAGTAATACATTAAACCCTGGTTAAGTTAGCGGGGTCGATCTTAACCGGCTGTAATCGAAGACTGATCCGTGTGCCAGCAAAGTGCGCAAATCACCAGCAGCACCACTGCCAGGAGAAGAGTAGCGATGACGATGAGTTACAAGGCCCCCGCCTCGGTCCTTGCCGCGCCGGCTAGTTCAGCTGCCGCGAAGGTGTGCCCCCCCGAGGTCGAGGCTCTCGTCCGGGAGAACTTGGCACTCGTCGGACACATCGTCCGCGAAACCATGACTCGGCTGCCGGCCCACATCGGCCGCGATGACCTCACCTCGGCGGGAATGACCGCCCTGGTGCTGAGCGCCCAGAGCTATGACGAGTCCCGCGGGGTGCCCTTCGCCCGCTTCGCCGCCATCCGGATCCGCGGTGCCCTGGTCGACGAGCTGCGCTCGATGGACTGGGCCAGCAGGTCGGTCCGCGGCCGGGCTCGCGAAGTCGAGGCGGCTCGCAACCAGCTTGCGGTGACCCTCGGACGCTCGCCCCGCCCGCACGAGGTCGCCGAGACCATCGGCGTCAGCATCTCCGAGCTCGGCAACATCGACGCCGACGTGCACCGTGCCAGCGTGCTCAGCCTGCAGGGCTTCGCCCCCGAGACCGGTGCCGCCATGGTGGCCGACGGCCAGCGTGGCCCGGAGCAGCTGCTGCTGGACCGTGAGCAGCTCGGTTACCTGCACGACGCCATCGCCGAGCTCCCCGAGCGGCTGCGCCACGTC
>NZ_DASVQG010000230.1:0-14155 GCF_036389215.1 Jatrophihabitans sp. | reverse complement strand
CGGTGTGGACGCCGGAATCGGCTCGTCGCCCACCGCCCTTGGACAGCGTCACCGCGCCGGTTCCGCCCACGGTCCCCACCCCGGCGGTGGCCAGTTCGGGCTCGGGCAGGGTGCGGGTCGCGATGCCGCCGGTGCGCGCCTGGTTGAGACCGGTGAACTTGGCCGAGCCGAACGCCGCGCTGCGGGAGAACAGGGCGACCAGCGGGTGGGTGAAGAGGAACACCACGATCAGGTCGATCACCGTGGACAGGCCGAGGGTGAACGCGAAGCCCTTCACCTCACCGGCCGCGAAGTAGTACAACGTCGCGGCGGCCAGGAAGGACACCGTGTCGGCCGACAGGATGGTGCGCCGCGACCGTTCCCAGGCGCGCGGGATCGCCACCCGGGCCGTTCGGCCCTCATGCACCTCGTCCTTTATCCGCTCGAAGAACACCACGAACGAGTCGGCGGTGATACCGACCGCGACGATGAAACCGGCGATACCAGCCAGGGTGAGGGTGAACCCGATCTGCTGGCCGAGGATCACCAGCATCGCGTAGGTCAAGCCGCCGGAAACCATCAGCGAGATGATCGTGACCAGCCCCAGCGCCCGGTAGTAGAGCAGCGAGTAGATCACCACCAGGACGAGCCCGATGCCGCCGGCCAGCAGGCCTGCCTTCAACTGGTCGGTGCCCAGGGTGGGTGAGATCGAGGTCGCCGACTGCTGCACGAAGTTCAGCGGCAGCGCGCCGTACTTCAGGGAGTTGGCCAGGTTGGTGGCCTTCGTCTCGTCGAAGTCGCCGCTGATCTCGGTGGTCCCGCTGATGGTGCCCTGGATGGTGGAGGCGACGATCACCTTGGTGTCGAGGGTGTCCGCGACCTGGTTGGCGATGTCGTTGGGGTTGACCGTCACGTTGTGCTTGGCGGTGTAGGCGGCCCAGGCTGCCTGGCCCTTGGGCTTGAGGTCCAGGCTCACGGTCCAGGTCAGCTGACCCTGGACGGAGCCCGGCGCCCGGGCGTCAGCCGTCTTGACCTCGGTGCCGGCCACGATCACCGGGCCCAGCAGGTACTTGGTGGTGTTGGCCTGGTCGCAGGTGATCACCGGCTTGCTCGGGACGTCCAGCGGCTTGGTGATGTTGTTGCACGGCCAGGACTGGATCGCGTTCTGGAGCGCGGTCGCCTGGGCGGCCGGCAGCGCGGCGATCGCTTCAGGAGTGGTCGGCGGGGTGAAGCCGAGCCGCTTCCACTGGTCGATCGGCGCGCTCGGATCGGCGGCGCCGCCGGCCGAGCCGGACGGCGACGGGGAGCCGGCAGCGCTGGCCGACGGCGACGGGGTGGCCGACGGCGACGGGGTGGCCGGCGGCGACGCGGCCGGCGAGCTGCTGGCGGCCGCGTGCGGGACCACCCGGCCGTGCGCCGACGGTGAGCTGGAGGCGGGCTTGGCGGTGGCCGAGGGCTTGGCGGTGGCCGAGGGCTTGGCGCTGGCACTGGCCGAGGGCTTGGCGCTGCCGCTCGCGGAGGCCGAGCCGCTGGCCGAGGGTGACGCCGAACCCGTCGGGGCCGGAGCGGCAGCGGGCACCGGCTGCATCAACAGCGGGCGGAACTGCAGCAACGCCGTGCCGCCGACGTCCTTGATGTCATTGGCCCCGGCGCCAGGCACCGACACGACGATCCGGTCGTTGCCCTGGGTGACCACCTCGGCGGAGGACACCCCGAGCCCGTTGACGCGGTTGGTGATGATCTGGCGGGCCTGGTCCATCGAGGTCTTCGTCGGGGTCTTGCCACCGGTCGACTGGGCTTTCAGGATGACCTGAGCGCCGCCCTCCAGATCCAGGCCGAGCTTGGGCGTGCGAGGCTGGCCCGGCCAGAACACGATGCCGTAGAGGACTACGAACAGACCAAGGAGCACTGCGAAATAACGCCCGACGCGCAGCGTTCCGGCTGATGGTGCCACGGAAATTGTTCTCCTCATTCGTCACTTCACGCCTGCGAGGCCGACAGGCCCACAGCCGCCTGCCCCACAGCCGCCTCAGCCGATCACCGGTGTTCTGCCCGGTTGGCGGACTCGGGGAGATAGTATGACCGATCGCCTCAAGGATTGCTCACCCTGCCCGGCATAACGGTCTAACTCGGGCTGCTGCCCCGCCGCCGAGGTCGCCGGCTGCTGGGGCTCGCCGGCCGCGGCGCCGCCGAGGACGGCAGCTGCGCGGCCGGTGCGTCCACCGCGCCGCGGGGCTCGCCGGACTGCCCCCCGCCCCCGGCGATCGGCTCGCGGTACTGCTCGGGCAGCTCGGTCACCTCGCGCAGCGCGGCGATCGTCCAGCGCACCTCGACCCCCGGCGCGATGGACAGCAGCACGGTGCCGTCGTCGTTCACCGAGACCACCGTGCCGTACAGGCCCGAGGTGGTCATCACGTCGGTGCCGGTGGTGATCCGTTCCCGCCGGAGCGCGTCCGCCGCCGCGATCCGCTGCTTGTTGCGGCGGGAGAACAGCATCATGGCGACCAGCAGCAGAGCCAGCAGCAGCAGCGGAAAGATCTCGGTCACAGCGCGGATCCCAACTAGGCGGAGCCGGTCAGCGGGCCGGCATCGGCTGCGGCGATCGGCTCGCCGCAGTGTTCGGACAGGTCTGCATTCCCAACGTCAGACGTCGTCAAAAAGTGTCGGCGAGACCCCGCCTTCCAGGCCGGCCGGTGGCCGGATGCCCAGGTGCTGCCAGGCGGCCTGGGTCGCCACCCGGCCGCGCGGGGTGCGGGCCAGCAGGCCGGCTCGCACCAGGAACGGCTCCGCGACCTCCTGCACCGTCTCGATCTCCTCACCGACCGCCACCGCGAGCGTGCTGACCCCGACCGGGCCGCCGCCGAACCGGCGCACCAGCGCGTTGAGCACCGCCTTGTCCAACCGGTCCAGGCCGAGCTCGTCCACGTCGTAGACCTCCAGGGCGGCGTGGGCCACCTCGGCGGTGATCAGACCGTCGGCGCGCACCTCGGCGAAGTCACGGACCCGGCGCAGCAGGCGGTTGGCGATCCGGGGCGTGCCGCGTGACCGGCTGGCGATCTCGGCCGCGCCCTCCGGGGTGAGCCGGACGTCCAGCAGCTGTGCCGACCGGCGCAGCACCTGCTCCAGCTCCGGCACCTCGTAGAAGTCCATGTGCCCGGTGAAGCCGAACCGGTCCCGCAGCGGGCCGGTGAGCAGGCCCGCCCGGGTGGTGGCGCCGACCAGGGTGAAGGGCGCCAGCTCCAGCGGAATGGCGGTCGCGCCGGGACCCTTGCCGACCATCACGTCGACCCGGAAATCCTCCATCGCCATGTACAGCAGTTCCTCGGCCGGGCGGGCGATCCGGTGGATCTCGTCGATGAACAGCACCTCGCCCTCGCCCAGGCTGGTCAGCAGCGCGGCCAGATCCCCGGCCCGCTCGATGGCCGGGCCGGAGGTCAGCCGGAACGGTGCGCCGAGCTCGGCGGCGATGATCATCGCCAGGCTGGTCTTGCCCAGGCCCGGCGGGCCGGACAGCAGGACGTGATCGGGTGGCCGGTTGCGCCGCAGCGCACCCTCCAGCACCACCTGCAGTTGCTCGCGGACCTTCGGCTGGCCGACGAACTCGGTAAGCCGCCGAGGCCGCAGGCTGGCCTCGACCTCGGTCTCCTCGACGTCGGGGAACGGCGAGACGACGTCGCGGTCGGGATTCATCGGGCGCGGCCGAGCAACTGGATGGCCCGCCGCAGGATGACGGCGACCTCAGGGTTGTCCTCCGAGTCCGCGGCCACCACATCGATCGCCTCGGCGGCCTCCTTGCCGGTGAAACCGAGGCCGGCCAGCGCGTGCAGCACCTGGTCCTTCCACGGCGCGATCGCGGTGACACCGGCCAGCGGCGAGGTGCCGTCAGAACCGCTGATCGAGCCGATCCGGTCCCGCAGCTCGATGACGATCTTCTCAGCACCCTTGCGCCCGATGCCGGGAACCTTGACCAGCGCCGGGAAGTCCCCGGTGGCGATCGCCCGGCGGACCTCGCGCGGCGGGTACACCCCGAGAATCGTCTGGGCCAGCTTCGGGCCGACCCCGTTGGCGGTCTGCAGCAACTCGAACAGGCCCCGCTCGTCGTCGTCGGCGAAGCCGTACAGGGTCAGCGAGTCCTCCCGCACCACCAGGCTGGTCGCGAGCCTGGCCGTCTCACCGACCCGCAGCCGGGCCAGCGTCGCCGGCGAGCAGGAGACCGCGAGCCCGACACCGCCCACCTCGACGACCGCGCCGTCCGGGCCCACGGCGGCCACCCGGCCGTGCACGCTTGCGATCATCGGCGCACTCCTATCGGTGGGGCTGAATCATCTCGGTCCGCTCCTCGCTCGTCCCTCGCTGCGATGCTCCCTCGCGAACCGGGACGGCTGCCGCTACCCGGCACCCGGGCACCGGCCCGGGCGTGCGTCACGGCGGCATCCAACCGGGCCTGGGCGGCGCCCCGCCAGATGTGACAGATCGCCAGTGCCAGGGCGTCAGCAGCATCGGCCGGCGTGGGGGCGACGTCCAGTTTGAGGATCCGGGTCACCATCGCGGTCACCTGGGCCTTGTCCGCGGTTCCCGAACCGGTGATCGCGGCCTTCACCTCGGACGGGGTGTGCAGGTGCACGGCGATGCCCTGCCGGGCGGCCGCGACCATCGCCAGGCCGGCGGCCTGCGCGGTGCCGGTCACCGTCCGGACGTTCTGCTGGGCGAACACCCGCTCGACGACGACCACATCAGGACGGTATTCGCTCACCGCGGCGGTCAGCGCGTCGGCCAGCACGAGCAGCCGGGTCGCCAGCGGATCCTCGGCCGGCGTCCGGACCACCTCGACGTGCACCAGCGACAGCGCCCGGCCGGTGCTGCCCTGCACCACCCCGATGCCACATCTGGTGAGCCCGGGGTCCACGCCGAGCACTCGCATCAGGCGCCTCATTCCACGGTTTCCACAGACTGTCTCGCTCGGGCCACACCCAATCGAACGGGCGTTCGACACGTTACCGGCCGCCGCCGCGCGTGGTTGCCCTCGACACGCGGCAGCCCCCGCGGCGCCACCCGGCTGCCTAGACTCCCCGATCATGACCCTGCCGTTTCGACGAGCGCCGCGCGCCGGCATCCGCCCCAGCCCGATCTTTCTCGCGGTGCTGGCGGTCACCGCCGTCGGTGGCTACCTGGCCTGGCAGGCCAGCACCGCCACTCGGACGGCACGGCTGGGTGTCTTCCTCTTCATCGTGGCCGGCTGGGTGGTGACGGTCTGCGTCCACGAGTTCGCCCACGCCTATCTGGCCTGGCGCTTCGGCGACCGGGAGGTCGAGGCCCGCGGCTACCTGACCCTGAACCCGCTCAAATACAGCCATCCGGTGCTCTCCATCCTGCTGCCGGTGCTGTTCATCGCGATCGGCGGCATCGGGCTGCCCGGCGGGGCGGTCTACCTGCATCCGCACCGGTTCCGCAGCAACGCCCAGCGAGCGCTGGTGTCGTTGTCGGGTCCCGCGGTCAACGTCGGCTTCGCGGTGTTGCTGCTGGTGCTGGTACGCCGGGTCGGCCTCGGCAGCGAGCACGGCATCTTCTGGTACGGGGTGGCCGGTCTGGCGCTGCTGCAGGTGATGGCCTCGATCCTGAACCTGCTGCCGGTGCCCGGACTGGACGGTTACGGCGCGATCGAGCCCTATCTGGACCCGAAGTTCCGCCAGTCCGCCGAGCAGTTCAAGCCGTTCGGCATGCTGGCGCTGTTCGCGTTGCTCCAGATCCAGTCGCTCAACAGCGCGTTCTTCCGGGCGATCTACTGGTTGTTCGAACTATCGGGACTGCCGGCGCCCGTCGGCCAGATCGGCCTGGAACTGTTGAGGTTCTGGGAGACCAGCTGAACGCCGGTATTTTCTTCGGCAACCGCCGCTCCTCAGCGTGAGCGCCGTAGCGTTGCTCTAACAGTTACGGGGGAACGTCGATGCAGACACTGGCTCGGCTCGCGGTGCGACGGCGCTGGTTCGTGGTAGCCGGGTGGATCGTCTTCATCGTCGCGATGCAGGCACTGCTGGGCGGGCTCGGCGGCTCGGACTACCGAGACGACTTCAAGCTTCCGGGCACCGAGACCCAGACAGTGGCCGAGCTGCTGTCCGCGGCGGGGCTGGACAGCCAGAACGGCGCCAGCGGCACCGTGGTGCTGCATGCGCGCTCAGGCACCATCGCCGACTACGCGGGGCAGGTCCAGCCGGCGCTGCGCAAGCTGTGCGACGGCGGCTTCGGGATCGCCTCGGTCAACTCGCCCTACGGCCTGGTGACCTGCGCTCAGCCCGGCAGCCCCAGTGGGGGCACCGACCCGGCCGCGGCAGCCGCCCAGGTGAGCAAGGACAAGCCCATCGCCGTGGCCGATGTCAACTGGGCCGAGCAGCAGCCCGCGATCGCCCAGATCACCGGCGTGCACGACGCCCTCACGCCGCTGAACTCCGCGGGCCTGCAGGTCGAGTTCACCGGTAACGCCTTCCAGGTCCTCGCCCAGGAGACCACCGGCGTCCCGCCCGAGGTATTCGGTTTCCTGGCCGCCCTGATCATCCTGTTCGTGGTGTTCCGGACCGTCGGCGCCACCCTGCTGCCGCTGGTCAGCGCGATCGCGGCGATGGGCAGCGGGCTGGCCCTGATCGGCCTGCTCTCGCACGTGATGTCGGTGGCTACCTTCGCCAATCAATTGGCATTGCTGATGATTCTGGGCGTCGGCGTCGACTACGCGCTGTTCATCGTCACCCGGCACCGGCGGAACCTGATGCGCGGCATGGGCGTCGAGGACTCGATCGTGGTGGCCATCAACACCTCCGGACGCGCGGTGCTGTTCGCCGGGATCACCGTCTGCATCGCCCTGATGGGCTTGTGGGCGCTGGGAGTCAGCTTCCTGTACGGGGTGTCGCTGGGCACGGCCATCGGGGTCGCGCTCACCATGCTGGCCTCGCTCACCCTGCTGCCGGCCCTGCTGAGCTTCCTGGGCGTGCGGGTGCTGCCCCGGCACCAGCGCAAGGAGGTCCGGGCCGGCACCTTCGACCTGAGCGAGCACAAGGACTTCTGGTATCGCTGGTCGCACCGGGTCGAGCGGCGCAAGCTGGCCCTGGGCGCCGCGGCGCTGGCGATGCTGGCGGTGCTGGCGATCCCGTTCTTCTCGATGCGGTTGGGCTCCTCCGACCAGGGCAACGACCCGAAGTCCTCGACCACCCGCAAGGGCTATGACCTGATCGCGCAAGGGTTCGGGCCCGGCTACAACTCCGGGCTGCAGCTGGTGATCAGCGGCCCGGGCGCTGCCGACCAGGCCTACCTCGGCAGGGTCAGCCGGCACCTGAGCACCGTCGCCGACGTCGCCCCGGCCAGCGTGCGGGCATTTCCGGTCACCCGCGACATCGCGCTGGTGACGTTCAAGTCCAGCACCTCACCGCAGGACGCCAGGACCACCGAGCTGGTGAAGAAGCTGCGCGGCACGGAGCTCCCACCGCTGTACGCCGGCACCGCCAACCACATCTACGTCTACGGCATCACCGCGATCTTCGCCGACTTCGCCAAGGTGCTGTCGGCCAAGATGCCGGTCTTCTTCATCGCCGTGATCGGGCTGTCGTTCCTGCTGCTGCTGGTGGCCTTCCGCAGCGTGGTGATCCCGCTGACCGCCGCCGTGATGAACCTGCTGGCGGCAGCGGCCTCCTTCGGGGTGATCGTGGCGATCTTCCAGTGGGGCTGGCTGTCCGAAGCGCTGGGGATCGGTGGTGGCGGCCCGATCGAGGCGTTCGTCCCGGTGATGTTCTTCGCGGTCCTGTTCGGCCTGTCGATGGACTACCAGGTGTTCCTGGTCAGCCGGATGCACGAGGAATGGCTGCACACCCGTGACAACCGGCGCTCGATCACGGTCGGCCAGGGCGAGACCGGCGGCATCATCACCGCGGCGGCCCTCATCATGATCGCGGTGTTCGGCGGCTTCATCCTGGGTGACGCCCGGGTGATCAAGCTGTTCGGCATCGGGCTGGCCTCGGCGGTGTTCCTGGACGCCTTCGTGGTTCGGACCGTCCTGGTGCCCTCGCTGATGCACCTGCTCGGCAATGCCAACTGGTACTTCCCCAGGTGGCTGGACCGGATCACGCCGCAGGTGTCGATCGAAGCTGCCGACGGGCCCGAGCACGACCCGGCCGGCCCGAACGAGAACCGGGAACTGGCCGGCGTCTAGCGCGGCATGGCGTGGCGGGAGGGCTGCCCGCTGGGAGCTGCCGGGCCGATTGCTAGCCGACCGCTTCCAGCACGTCGTCGGACACATCGAAGTTGGCGTACACGTTCTGCACGTCGTCGGAATCCTCGAGCGCGTCGATCAGCTTGAAGACCTTGCGGGCGCCTTCCTCGTCCAGCGGCACCTGCACGCTGGGTAGGAACGAGGAGTCGGCCGAGTCGTAGTCGATGCCGGCGTCCTGCAGCGCGGTCCGCACCGCCACCAGGTCACCGGCCTCGCTGATCACCTCGAACTCCTCGCCCAGGTCGTTGACCTCCTCAGCACCCGCTTCCAGCACCGCGCCGAGCACGTCGTCCTCGGTGAGGCCGGTCTTGGGGACGAGGACCACGCCCTTGCGGCTGAACAGGTAGGACACCGAGCCGGGGTCGGCCATGTTGCCGCCGTTGCGGGTCATCGCGGTCCGCACCTCGCTGGCCGCACGGTTGCGGTTGTCGGTCAGGCACTCGATGAGCACCGCCACGCCGGAGGGTCCGTAACCCTCGTACATGATGGTCTGCCAGTCGGCGCCGCCGGCCTCGGCGCCCGAGCCGCGCTTGACCGCCCGTTCGATGTTGTCCAGCGGCACCGAGGTCTTGCGTGCCTTCTGGATCGCGTCGTAGAGGGTCGGGTTGCCGTTCGGGTCACCGCCACCGGTACGCGCGGCGACCTCGATGTTCTTGATCAGCTTGGCGAACATCTTGCCGCGCTTGGCGTCGACGACAGCCTTCTTGTGCTTGGTCGTCGCCCACTTGGAATGGCCGCTCATGCTCTCCGCTCTCCGCTCTTCGCGCGAGCGCTCATCGCCTGTTCGCTCCGCTCCTCGGCGCCAGGGCGCCTGCGATGCTCGCTCACTGTCACTCTCCGCTCTTCGCGGGTGGCTGCTCGGCCTCCCGCACCATCTGCAGAAAATACCCATGCACTCGCGCGTCACCGGTGAGCTCAGGGTGGAAAGACGTGGCCAGCAGGTGCTGCTGGCGAATCCCCACGATTCTACCCGCCGCCGGTCCGGCCTCCACCCGGGCGAGCACCTGGGCGTCCGGGCCGACCTCCTCGACCCATGGTGCCCGGATGAACACCGCGGTCACCGGACCGCCGTCGATGCCCTCGACCGGCACCGGCTCCTCGAAGGACTCGACCTGCCGGCCGAAGGCATTGCGCCGGACCGTCATGTCGATGCCGCCGAAGGTGTCCTGGCCGGCGACGCCGCCCAGGATCCGGTCGGCCAGCAGGATCATCCCGGCGCAGGAGCCGTAGGTGGGCATGCCCTCGGCGATCCGCTTGTGCAACGGCTCGAACAGTTCGAAGGAATGGGCGAGCTTCACGATCGTGGTGGACTCGCCACCCGGTATCACCAGGCCGTCCACGGCGTCGAGTTCGGACTGGCGCCGGACCGGCATGGCCTCGGCGCCCACCGCCCGCAGCGCGGCCAGGTGTTCGCGGACGTCACCCTGCAGGGCGAGTACCCCGATCAGCGGCCGCGGAGCCTCCACCAGCTATCCGGCGGCGGCGACGGGGCGCGCCGGCAGCACCAGGCTCGCCAGCAGCTCGTCGGTGACCGCCGCGATCTGGGCCACCGCCTCGTCGAACGCCTCCTGGTTGGCCTTGGAGGGCTTGCGCATCCCGGAGACCTTGCGGACGTACTGCAATGCCGCCGCCCGGCTGTCCTCGGAGGTCACGTGCTCGGTGTAAGGCGGGCGAAGGGTCTTGATGCTGCGGCACATGGCGTTACCAGCCCCGCTCGGCGAGCCGGTGCGGCTGCGGGATCTCTTCGACGTTGATGCCGACCATGGCCTCACCCAGCCCTCGCGAGACCTTCGCCAGCACGTCCGGATCGTCGTAGAAGGTGGTGGCCTTGACGATCGCCTCGGCACGCTGGGCCGGATTGCCGGACTTGAAGATGCCCGAACCGACGAACACGCCCTCAGCGCCGAGCTGCATCATCATCGCGGCGTCGGCGGGCGTGGCGATACCACCGGCCGTGAACAGCACGACGGGCAGCTTGCCGAGCCGGGCAACCTCGGCAACCAGTTCGTAGGGTGCCTGCAACTCCTTGGCCGCGACGTACAGCTCGTCGGCCGACAGCGACGTCAGCCGCCGGATCTCGCCGCCGATCTTGCGCATGTGCGTGGTGGCGTTGGACACGTCACCGGTGCCGGCTTCGCCCTTGGACCGGATCATCGCCGCGCCCTCGGTGATCCGGCGCAGCGCCTCGCCCAGGTTGGTGGCCCCGCACACGAACGGCACTGTGAACTGCCACTTGTCGATGTGGTTGGCGTAGTCGGCCGGGGTCAGCACCTCGGACTCGTCGATGTAGTCCACCCCGAGGGCCTGCAACACCTGGGCCTCGACGAAGTGCCCGATCCTGGCCTTGGCCATCACCGGGATCGAGACGGCGGAGATGATCGAGTCGATCATGTCCGGGTCACTCATCCGGGAGACGCCGCCCTGGGCGCGGATGTCGGCGGGCACCCGCTCCAGTGCCATCACGGCCACCGCGCCGGAATCCTCGGCGATCTTGGCCTGCTCGGCCGTGACCACGTCCATGATGACGCCGCCCTTGAGCATCTCGGCCATGCCTCGCTTGACGCGAGCGGTGCCCACGGTGGGGTTCGCCGGGGACAACGTGCTGGCAGGAGTGCTGGCGGGGGTGCTGGCGGCGCTGCCGTGCTCAGAAGTCATGCCGCCATTCTACGGCCGATCAGCGCCTGGCCAGGTACTAGCACCGGTGATCTCGACATCATCATCAGGGCCCGGACCGCACCCAGCCAGGGCTACCCCGAGCAGCGCCGGAGAGCTACACCCCCGGGCGGGACCGGCTACCCGAGCAGGCCGGGCTACCCCGAGCAGGGCCGGAGCTACACCCGGGTTCCCCTGCTCGCCAGCACCACGTAGGCGCCTCCCGGTGCCAGCAGCAACGGCGCGCCCTTGACGTCGGTGAACTTCGTCGCAGCGCTCGCCGACGCCCGTGACCACTTTCCCTCGATCCGGTGACCGTTGCGGAACAGCACCACCCGCCCGGAGCCCACCGTGTGGGTGAACCGGGACGGGTTGTGGTTGACGTCGATGTCGCCGCGGTTGTCCGTCACCGTGCACAGCTGCACCAGGACGTTCGGGGTCGCGATCGGCGCGCCGCTGGCGGTGTGCAGCTGGGCACCGCCGACCGTCCGGACGTACTTGCCGAGCCGGGCCTGCCACTGGAAGGTGACCGGAGTGCTGCCCACCACCGTCCGCACGCTCGCCGCGGCCGGCGCGGACTTGAGCCGGGGATCGGTGCGGGCCCAGCTGAAGCCGATGTTGCGGGAGCCGGCGGTCCGGGCCCTCGCCGACATCTGGGCGAGGTCGGCCCTGAGGTTGTACGGGGCCGGGCGGTTGCCGTCCCGGGAGAAGCCCGGAGCGCCGCGGTCGTTGATGATGCCCTTGATCGGCGACGCGTCCAGCCTGGGCAGCGCATCGTGGCCGCCGCCGGAGGCGACCAGGGAGATCCGCCCGTACTGGACGAGCAGCTCGGCATCGCTGGCCCGGACACTTCGGACCGGCTCGACGACCGGCTTGTGGGTGCCGAACACCGCCAGCATCCGGGTCAGGCCGGCCTCGGCCTCCTCGATGTAGACCACATCGGCCTTGTCCAGGCCCACCGACGGCCGCCCGTTGGCGGTGTCGTCGATCTTGACCCCCAGGACCGGGCCGGACGGCGGCTTGCCGATGCCGGTCAGCGGATTGACCGCGGCGACCGGTTTGGCGGGTGGCTTGGCGGTGGGCGCCGGGGTCGGGGTTGGGGTCGCCGAGCTGGACGGCGGTGTCGAGCTGGCGGGTGCGGCGGTCCTCGTCTTGTCACCGCCGCGCACCGCCACGGCCGAGGCGCCGCCGATCAGCACGACCGCGGCGATCCCGCCGGCGATCAGGGCCTGGGGCTTGGACAGTCCGGCGATCATCGGGGTGCTCCCTGCGGTGGAGGCTGGCTGTTCAGCCGCGTTATGTGGTCGGGCTCAGGTCGGTGGTGAGGGCGTCGTGCCCGGTCCCCGGTCGATTGCCGGGCTGTCGGTGAAGACGCTGGTGTCCTCGATGTCGAAGAACAGCGGCAGCTCCCGGCGGCCGGCCAGATGCAACAACCGGGGCATTCTGCGCGCCCGCAGCGTACGGGTGTCACGGACCGCATCGTTGAAGAATCGCCGGGCGATCACCACCCGGGCCGCCGCTTCGGCCAGTTCGGTGACCGCGTCGGCGGGCAGCCGCGCCCGGTCCTGCTGCAAGCCGGCGATCGCGCGCCCGACCTGGTTCTCGACGTTGCGCCGTTCGTCCTGCTGCCAGTGCTGCACCGCCAGCGCGGCCCGGGCGGTGTCGACCAGCGCGTGGGCGGCGTCCGGAGCGAGGGTTGAGTCCGGGCGCTCGGCCAGTTGCAGCAGCGCCGCCGCCCGGCGGACGAGTTGGGCGTCCAGCGCCGACTGCGCGGCGTCGACCCGGGCGTGCAGCCGGTCCAGGCGGGTCAGCGTGAAGGTCACCCAGGAGGTCAGCAAGATCGCGACGAAGACCGCCGCGATCAGCCAGCCCGCCGGTAGCACCGGGCCAGGCTACAAACTCGGCCGGGCGCACTCCGGGAGGCTCGCTAACCCGTCGTTAATATGACATTAGTCCCGGACGGCTTACGGCTTAGTTCCGTACGGCCGCGGCGCAGGCGATCTCGTACACCCGCAGGATCTGCGCCGCGACGACCTGCCAGTCGTAGGGTCGCACCACTTCGGCCCCGGCCGCGGCAAGCTCCTGGCGCAGCTGGTGATCCGACAGCGCATGCTCCAGTGCCCGGGCCAGGGCCGCGGAGTCCCGGTTGCGGAACAGCAGGCCGGCCCGGACGAGTCTCCCATCGGTCCGGTCCTCGCTCCTTCGTCGCTGCGATCCTCCCTCACCGGGTCTCCCATCGGTCCGGTGATCGCTGCGGTGCGAGCCCCCCTCGGTCGCGTCAGCAGGATCGAGCACCCGGCGGAACGCCGGCAGGTCGCTGGCGACGATCGGGGTCCGGGCAGCCAGCGCCTCCAGCAGGATGATGCCGAAGCTCTCGCCACCGGTGTTGGGCGCGACATAGACGTCGACGCTGCGCAGCAGTGCCGCCTTGTCGTGCTCACTCACCATTCCCAGCATCACCACCGAATCGGCCAGCGACTCCGGCAGCTTGTCGAGAAAGTCCTGCTCCTGGCCCCGGCCGGCCACCAGCAACCGCACCCCGGGCCGGCTGCGGACCAGCTCGGTCATCGCCTCCAGCAGCACCGACATGCCCTTGCGTGGCTCGTCGTAGCGGCCGATGAAGCCGATCGTGCCGCCCAGCGCCGGGTCGCGCGGGTAGCCCGGCAGCGGCTCGGCGCCGGCGAAGGCCGCGATCGACACCCCGTTCGGGATCACCACCGCATCGGCGCCCAGGTGCTCGACGATCATCTTGCGGGCTGCCTGGGACACCGCGATCCGCCCGGACAGCCGCTCCAGCAGGGCCTGGACCGCGCTGTCGAACATCGTCAGGAACCGCGACCGGGTCGAGGCGGCATGAAAGGTCGCCACCAGCGGGGCGTCGGCCAGCAGCACCGTCAGCAGCGACAGGCTCGGTGGCGCCGGCTCGTGCACGTGCACCACGTCGAAGTCGCCCTGGCGCAGCCAGCGCCGCACCCGGGTCGCCGACACCAGCCCGAACTGCAGCCGGGCGACCGAGCCGTTGTACGGGATCGGCACGGTCCGGCCGGCGGCCACCACGTAGCTCGGCAGGCTGGGCGAGTCCTCCTCCCCCGGCGCCAGCACCGACACCTGGTGACCGAGGCCGATCAGGGTTTCGGCCAGGTCCCGGACGTGCGCCTGGACGCCGCCGGGGATGTCCCACAGGTACGGGCAGACGATGCCGATCCTCATGGCCGGGCGACCTTCATGGCTGGCTGGCCGGCAGCCGGGACTGGTCCAGATCGGCCAGCCAGA
>NZ_DASVQG010000229.1:0-2059 GCF_036389215.1 Jatrophihabitans sp. | reverse complement strand
GATCTCGGAGATCCAGGTCGAGGTGCTGTGCTGGTGTGGCTTGCCCGGCAAGCACAACGCCCGGGTGGTCGCCGGCCGGATCACCCACGAGGGCGACACGGTCCTGGTGGCTGACACCGTCGCCTCCGACGGGCATGAGGTCAGGTACCAGGTGCTCTGCCGGGCCCATTACCGCCGGGGCGAGCTGGGTGCCTCAGCACTGGCCGAGCAGCTGACGCTGGACTGATCGCCGAGCCGCCGGGGGAGACATGGGTCTCACCGGTGGCGTCTGATTCTCGCTGGATTCGGGCCAAACCCGGAGGAGACCGCCTGCACCCCCTCGATTACACGGAGTAATATCGCTAGGCTTTCGGGAATCATCTGCCGGGACTGTTCGTTGCAAACTCGGTACCCAAGCTGGGTGAGGAGTGATCACAAAAAATGGCCGATCGTGTACTCCGGGGCAGCCGCCTCGGCGCTATCAGTTATGAAACCGAATACGCCGCCGAACCGGCGCCGCGTCAGCTCATCAGATTCAGGTGCGAACGGGATCACGAGTTCAGCGTGCCCTTCGCCCACGATGCCGAACTGCCCTCGACCTGGGAATGCCGGTTGGACGGCACCAGCGCCAAGGCCGTGGACCTGCCGGAGCCGGAGCCCAAGAAGGTCAAGGCTCCGCGTACTCATTGGGACATGCTGATCGAGCGGCGCACCATCGCCGATCTCGAAGAGGTGCTCGCAGAGCGCCTGGACGTGCTGCGCGCCCGCCGCGGCGGCCCGGGGGCCAAGTCTCCCAAGACCGCCTGACTCGCGGCAGCCGCCGCCGGCAGGCGGCGGCTGAACACCGATTCACCGGACCGGCCCCGACTGCTACAACGGGGCCGGTTCGCTTTTGCTTACCGGGTTCATCCTTCCGGGCTTGCGGTTTCAGGCTTACCGCTCCGGGCTAGCGCTTCCGGCTTGCCGTTTTCACGTTCACCGCTTCCGGGCTTACCGCTTTCAGGCTTACCGCTTCCCCGCTTACCGCCTTTTTCACGATTAGTGGGTTCAGGGTTAGCGGTTCAGGGTTTTAGCGGCTTTCGGGTTCGGGATTCACCGCGTTCGGGATTCACCGGCTTCCGCGGCTCAGCAATCCCCGAAGCTGGGCGGCCCGGTGCGCCCCCCCCCACTCGGTCACCCGCAGCAGGGCCTCCCGAACGATGTCTCCGCTCATCTTCGACTCGCCGCGTTCCCGCTCGGCGAAGGTGATCGGGACCTCGGTGACCCGGAAGCCGGCCTGCACCGCGCGCCAGGCGAGGTCCACCTGGAAGCAGTAGCCCTCGGAGGAGATCGCGGACAGGTCGATCGCCTCCAGCACCGACCGCCGGTAGGCCCGGTAACCGCCGGTGGCATCGTGCAACTCGATCCCGAGCGCCATCCGGGTATAGAGGTTGCCACCCCGGGACAGCAGCTCCCGCGACCTTGGCCAGTTCAGCACCTGGCCGCCGGGCACCCACCGCGAGCCCAGCACCAGATCCGAGTGCGCCAGGGCGGCCAGCAGCCGGGGCAGCTGCTCCGGAGCGTGTGAGCCGTCGGCGTCCATCTCGACCAGGATCTGGTAGCCGGCGGTCAGGCCGACCTGGAAGCCCGCCACGTAGGCAGCGCCCAGGCCCGCCTTCTGGTCACGGTGCAGCACCTGAACCTGGCTGTCGTCGGCGGCGATCTTGTCGGCGATCTCGCCGGTGCCGTCCGGGCTGCCGTCGTCGACCACCAGGATGTCGACCTCGGGAACCGCCGAGCGGACCCGCTCCACGATCAGCGGCAGGTTCTCGCGCTCGTTATAGGTCGGGATGATCACCAGCGTCCGAAGCTGCTCCCCCGCTCCTGCTGCCGACCTGCTCTGGGCCTCGGTCACCGGTACCCCTCCCCTGTCTCGCCGACCGCGCTGTCGGTTGGCTCTCGGTGCGCTCAGTACGCCTAGCACGCCTGGTGCGTGCCGCGGTGTCACGGCCGGACGTGCTGGTGCTGCCTCGCCGGCCGGACGGCGGCGGGTTGCCGCGGGCCAGCCGCGCGATCCGCCGATCGAGCCAGCCGCCGACCC
>NZ_DASVQG010000228.1:0-5339 GCF_036389215.1 Jatrophihabitans sp. | reverse complement strand
CGCGCCGCTCGGCGTGTCGGCCTGCCCTACGGCCAACGATCGGGCGCAGCCAGGCTGTCGAGCAGCCGTCCGGTCAGGGGATGAGCAGCAGCTTGCCGGTGCTGCGCCGGCCTTCCAGGTCGGAGTAGGCGCGCTCGGCCTCGGCGAGCGGGTAGCGGCCGCCGATCTCCACCTGCAGCCCGCCGAAGGCGAGGCCGTTGAGCACCGCGCCGGCCCGGGTCAACAGATCGTGCCGGGTCTCGATGTAGTGCTTCAGGGTCGGGCGGGTCACGAACAGCGAGCCGCCGGAGTTCAGCCGCTGCAGGTCGAACGGCGGCACCTGGCCGCTGGCCGCCCCGAACACGGCCAGCATGCCGCGGGTGCGCAATGAGCCGAGCGAGGCGTCGAAGGTGGCCTTTCCGACGCCGTCATAGACCACCTCGACGCCGACGCCGCCGGTCAGCTCGCGCACCGCGGCGGCCACGTCGGTGACCTCGGTGTAGTTCAGCACGTGATCGGCGCCCAGCGCGCGGGCCTTCTCCGCCTTGGCCTCGGTGGACACGGTCCCGATCACGATGGCGTCCTTGGCCTTGGCCAGCTGCACCAGCAACTGGCCCACCCCGCCGGCCGCCGCGTGCACCAGCACGGTGTCACCGGGCTGCACCGCGAAGGTGGAGTTGAGCAGGTAGTGGGCGGTCATGCCCTGCAGCAGCACCGCCGCGGCCTGCTCCAGGTGCACCGGCTCGGGTACCGGCACGACGTCGTTCTCGGGCACCAGCACCAGGCCCGCGGCGCTGCCCAGGGTCTGGCACCAGGCGACCCGGTCACCCTCCACGGCGGTCGTGACGCCCTCGCCGGTGGCCAGCACGATCCCGGCACCCTCACCGCCGAGCACGAAGGGCGTCGGGATCGGGTAGACCCCTTCGCGCTGGTAGGTGTCGATGAAGTTCACCCCGGCGGCGGCGACCTGCACCAGCAACTGGCCGGGGCCAGGCCGGTCGATCTCGCGTGGTTGCACCTCCAGCACCTCGATGCCACCGTGCTTGGTCACTACCAGGGCGTCGGTCTGCTGTGTCGACATGACTTCACGGTAGCCAATGACGGCCAGAGCCAATGAGCGGCCATCGCCCGGGACCGGCCAGAGCCGATGACCGGCGAGCTTCGCCTCCTCGTCTACGGTGTGCACGTGCAGATGATCCAAGCGGCCATCCCTTCTCCGACGGTGAGCGTGATCCGGCTCGGGGCGCTGTCGATCCACCTGTACGCGCTGTGCATCGTGGCCGGCATCCTGGTCGCGCTCTGGCTCACCGATCGCCGCTGGCGGGCTCGCGGCGGCGGCAGGCACCAGGTCGGCGACGTGGCCGGCTGGGCCGTGCTGTTCGGCATCGTCGGCGGCCGGCTGTACCACGTGATCACCGACCCGGAGCTGTACTTCGGCAGCGGCAAGCACCCACTGGACGCCGTCAAGATCTGGGACGGCGGCCTGGGCATCTGGGGCGCGATCGCCCTGGGCGCACTGGGGGCCTGGATAGGGTGCCGCCGTCACCAGATGGACTTCGGGGCCTTCGCCGACTCCGCGGCACCGGGCGTGCTGCTCGCCCAGGCCATCGGCAGGTGGGGCAACTGGTTCAACAACGAGCTGTACGGTCGGGCCACCTCGCTGCCCTGGAAGCTGCAGATCCACGAGGTGGACGTGGTGTCGGGCAAGGCCGCCCGGGATTCCGCCGGCAAGGCCATCGTGCTGGGCTACTACCACCCGACGTTCCTCTACGAGATGCTCTGGAGCCTGGCGGTCGTCGCCCTGCTGCTGTGGGCCGACCACCGCCGGTTGCTGGGCCGCTGGCAGGTTCTGGCGCTCTACGTGATGGGCTACACCTTCGGCCGGTTCTTCATCGAGGCACTGCGTTCGGACGAGGCCAACCGGATCCTCGGGATGCGGGTCAACAGCTGGATGTCGATCCTGGTCTTCCTCGCGGCGCTGGCCTGGTTCCTGCGGCTCCGGGGCAACCCGCGCAGCGTCGCCGGGCCCGGGGACTCGGGTGACGATGTTCTCGACGGCTCGGCCGGCCACCCCGCTGCTCCGGCGGCTGAGGATCGCCCTGTCGAGCGAGCAACCGGCTCGGTGGCTGACTCGGCCGACCGCCCGGCTGATGCGACCGAGAACTCGACCGGCCCGGTGACTGACTCGGCCGGCCCGGCGGAGAACTCGGCAAACCCGGCAGACCGGCAGAGCGCGGGCGGTGCCGGCTCCCACGCCACCGACAGCCCGGCAATAGACTCAGATCATGTCCAGCAGCGTTCCGAAGGCCGGTCCGAGGCGCCCACCGGCAGCCGCGGCGCCGCCCATGGCCCCGCCGGCGATCCAGCACCATCCGATCGGTGACCCCGAGCACGCGGTAGGCCACGAGCACCGTGAGGTCTCCGGCGGCTGGTTGCGCCCGACGGTGTTCGGCATGGTCGACGGGCTGGTCTCCAACTTCGGCCTGGTCGCCGGTGTCGCGGCTGCCAGTGCCGGCGCCCGTCCGGTGATGATCGCCGGGGTGGCCGGCCTGCTGGCCGGCGCGTTCTCGATGGGCAGCGGCGAGTACGTCTCGGTGCGCAGCCAGAACGAGTCGATGCAGGCCGAGGTGGAGACCGAGCGCATCGAGCTGGAGGACAACCCGGAGGCCGAGCTCGCCGAGCTGACCCAGATCTACATCGACCGGGGAGTCGATCCGGAACTGGCCCAGCTGGTCGCCGAGCAGCTGTCGGTGGACCCGCTGCAGGCCCTGGAGATCCACGCCAAGGAGGAGTTGGGCGTCGACATCCACGACCTGCCCAATCCCTGGGTGGCCTCGGGCTCGTCGTTCCTGTCCTTCTCCCTCGGCGCGCTGCTGCCGCTGCTACCGTTCCTGCTCGGCGCGGACGTGCTGTGGCTGGCGGCCATCCTGACCCTGGCCGGGCTGTTCATCACCGGCGCGATCACCGCCCGGTTTACCACCCGGCCCTGGTACTACGCCGGCGGCCGGCAGCTGGCACTCGGCGCGGTGACCTTCGCGATCACCTACGGCATCGGCCACCTGATCGGCGCCAACGTCGCCTGAGGCGGCAACGCCGGCCGGGCACCCGGCTCAGTTGAGGTCGTCGGCCGACTCAGGATGCTCGGCGCGCCCCCGCGCCCGGGCCACCGTCAGCCCGACCATCCAGGACACGATCATCGCCACGTAGGCCAGCCCCGCCACCTGCTCGATCATCACGAAGCTGCGGGCGTGCGGGCGTACCGGCACCACGTCGGACAGCCCCGTGCTCGACAGCGTGGTGAAGCTGAGGAACAGCAGCTCCATCCAGCTCCGCGGCGACCCCGAGTTGACCGCGGCTACGAACGATCCCGGCCAGATCACCTGGGTGACGGTGTACAGGTGCGCGAACGCCCAGGCCAGCAGGGTGAAGGTCGCGCCGACGGCGAACAGCTCGTCCCGGGTGATCGTCCGGTCGGCCAGCATGTAGGAGATCAGGCTGCCGGCCGCGTAGAAGTAGAACGCCGCCTCGAAGCCTGACCCCCAGGCCCGCCAGGCCGACGCTTCGGAGATGACCTGGCAGATGGTGAAGATCACGGCGGGGACGCCCAGCACGATCGACACCCAGACCGTCCAGGCGGTCGTCTCCACCGACCAGACGGCCAGCGCGAGCACCAGCAGCCCGAACACCGACACCGCGCTGGTGCCGGCCCGCGACTCGCCCAGGAAGGGGTAGATCAGCACGCCGAACAGCTGGGTCACCAGCAGGATCGCCGAGGGCTGCCGGCGGGCCCGCTCCAGCAGGCCCGAACGGCGCGGCGGTGGTCCCGCCGGGGCCCCGATAGGCGTTGCCCCCGGGGCCCGGGTGAATCTCTCAGCCAACGCTGCCGCCCAGCAGCGCCGCCCGCACCGTCTCCTGTGAGGCCAGTTCGATCGGCGTCCGACCCTCGTCGTTGGCCGCCGCGGAGTCGGCGCCGGCCGACAGCAGCGCCTGCACCGATTCCAGGTCGCCGTTGGCCGCCGCCGAGTGCAGCGGGGTCCAGCCGCCGCGCTGGCGGGCGTGCACCGGGGCGTCGGAGGCGATCAGGATCCACACCAGCTCCGAATGCCGACCCGCCGCGGCCGCGTGCAGCGGTTGCACCGCCAGCTCGTTGCGGGACGGCTCGGCCACCTCGGCGTCGGCGTCCAGCAGCATCCGGGCGGCCTCGGCGCGGCCGAAGTAGGCAGCCAGGTGCAGCGCCTGCCAGCCGTCGGCGCTCCACGAGTCGATCACCGACCGGTCGGCGGCGATCAGCTCGGCCAGCCTGGCGGTGTCATCGAACGCGGCTGCCTCGAACACCGACAGCTCACCGGTGCGCGCGGCCAGCTCGTCGGCCAGCTGGGCGTGCCCGTTGTACAGCGCGGTCAGCGCCGGGGACGCGCCGTCCGGGCCGAGGTTGCCCAGCAGCCCCGGCTCCTCGTCGAGCATCCGGCGCACCACGTCCACGTCACCCACCGCGATCGCGGTGAAGAACTCACTCAGTGCCACCATGTCACCACTGTGCCACTGCGAGCCCGGGGCCGAGAAGTTCCCACCCGGATGCATTCGCCTTCCCCCATCCAGGCGCCCCTTCCCGGGAAACTCGCCGGGGGAACGCTCTTGCCGCTAATCTGAGCGGGCACTGACCTACCTGGGCCGACGCTGTCCCGCGAATGACCACACGGATCGCCACGAAATCGCGAACCGGACAGCAAAGGGCCCCAGCGTGCTGGCGCCCCGGACGAGGGGAGCACGCGTGCATTTCTCCGCAGTGCCCGCCGCGCAGGGCTTGTACGACCCGCGCAACGAAACCGACTCCTGCGGGGTGGCCTGCCTGGCAGACCTCCGCGGCCGGCCGAGCCACTCCCTGATCAGCACCGCCCTGACGGCGTTGCACAACATGGACCACCGTGGCGCCGCCGGCGCCGAGCCCGAGAGCGGCGACGGCTCGGGCATCACCGTCGCGATCCCGGACGAGTTCCTGAGGGCGGTGGCCGGCGTCGAACTGGGCATCGAGCTGCCGGCACCGGGCAGCTACGCCACCGGCATCGCGTTCCTGCCGACCGGCGAGGCCGCCCGCGACCGGGTGAAGGCGGTGGTGGCCGAGACCGCAGCCGCCGAGGGCCTGCGGGTCCTCGGCTGGCGGCCGGTGCCGGTGTCGACCGAGGGCGTCGGCCCGAGCGCGCTGGAGGTGATGCCCGCCTTCGAGCAGCTGTTCGTCTGCGCCGCCGAGGGTGCCGCGAGTGGCCTGCGGCTGGAACGGATGGCCTACGGCCTGCGCAAGGTGGCCGAGCGCAAGGTCTCCGAGGCCGGCGACCAGCTGTACTTCCCGTCGCTGTCCGCGC
>NZ_DASVQG010000227.1:0-29075 GCF_036389215.1 Jatrophihabitans sp. | reverse complement strand
CGAACCCCTGATCGGCTACCTCGCCAACACCGTCGTACTACGCACCCAACTCAACGACAACCACACCACCACCGCCCACATCCAGCACTGCCACACCACCATCCTGCACGCCCTGCAACACCAAGACACCCCCTTCACCCTACTCGTCGACACCCTCCAACCACCCCGCACCCCAGGCCAGAACCCCCTCTTCCAAACCGCCCTCTCCCTCCTGCCGGCCGCGCTCGGGGGCGACCTGACACTCGATGACGTGACCGCCGCCCACGTCGGCCTGCAGGCCGGCTCCTCGCGTTTCGACCTGTCCGTGCAGGTCACCCCGCAGGCCGACGGCTCGATGGCGGTGTCGGCGGAATATGCCAGCGAGCTGTTCGACTCCGGCCGCGTCGAACGGTTGCTGGCACATTTCGCGACCGCGCTCGCCGAGATCGTGGCTGACCCGTCCCAGCCGCTCGATGAGATCCTGGTGCTGACCGAAGCCGAGCGTGCCCTGGTAACCGGCCCGTTCAGTTCGGGCACCGCGCCGGCCACCGTGCCCGGTGCGGCCAGGCGGGTGGCAGCCGGTAGCACCACCCTGCAGACCCTCGTCGCGATCTGGACCGAACTGCTCAGGCCTGCCACCCCGCTGCAGCCGCACCACAACTTCTTCACCGAAGGCGGCAGCTCGCTCGCCCTGGCCCGCCTGACCGCGGCGATCAAGGACCGGTGTGGCGTTGAGCTCGCCGTCCGGGACCTGTACCTGGCGCCGACCCTCGATGCGATGGCGGCACTCGTCGACGATCTGGCCAGCGACTCGTCCCCAGTACCCCGCGCTGCCCAGACCGCGCTGCTGCCGCTGCGCACCGGTGGCTCGCGGCCGCCGGTGTTCCTGGTACATGCCATCGGCGGATCGGCCGTGCCGTACCTGCCGCTGGTCGAGCTGCTCGACCCCGCCCAGCCGGTGTATGCCTTCGAGGCGCCTGGGTTGCACGGGCGGCCGGCACGGCCGGACGGCACCATCGCGAGCATTGCCACCGACTACCTCGGCGAGCTACGCCGAGCGCAGCCGCACGGACCGTACCGGCTCGCCGGCTGGTCGGTCGGCGGCATCATTGCCCAGCAGCTGGCAGTGGACCTGCGCTCGGCCGGTGAGGACGTGGCGTTGCTGGCGCTGCTGGACGCGGTGCCGAGCGAAGCCGGCACTCAGGTGCCCGATCACGCCGGTTTGCTCAGCTGGTTCGCCCACGACCTGGCCGGCATCCGCGGGCTGGCGGTGGCGGACCTGGACCCGGAGCTGCTCCGCAGCGCTCCTCCTGCCGAACAGCTGCGGCGGGTGTTGGAACACCTGGTAGCGCACGGGATCCTCGACAGCCGGGATCGGGCCGCCATCACCACCCGGTTCGAGGTGTTCACCGAGCTTGCCACGGCGTTCCTGCGGCACCGGCCTGCCGCACTCGACTGCCCCACCGAGCTGCTGGTCGCGGCCGGCACCGCCATCGACCCGGTGCCGCGCTGGCGGGCGGTGGGCGGTCAGCTGAGGGTGCACCGGGTTGCCGGTGACCATTACACGATTCTGCAGCCGTCCCACCTGCGCTCGGTCGCGGTTGTCCTCGGCGAGCTGCTCGATCGGTCCCACCAGCCATCGGGTCACTCCGAGACGAACCAGCACGCGTGATTCCGGGAATCGAGAGGAGGAGCTGTGAACCTGAGACTCAGCGCCGACCAGGAGGCGTTTCGCCGCGCCGTGTGTGAACTGCTCTGTGAGGACTCGGTCCGCGACGAGGTGGCGCGAACGCGCCGGCTGCCAGCCGATGACGAGCCCGGGCTGCTGGAGGTCTACCGCCGACTGGGCGAGCGGGGATGGCTGGCGACCAACTGGCCGGTCGAGCACGGCGGCCTGGGCAGCAGCATCGTGGAGAAGGCCATCCTGACCGAGCAGATGATCGTGCACGGCATACCCGACGTCGTGCATACCCTGTCCATCGACATCGTCGGCCTGGCCATCCAGCGGCTGGGCACCGAGGCGCAGAAGAGCAGCTTGCTGCCGCCACTCGCGGCCGGCCGGTCTGTCGGGTGCGTGCTGCTCACCGAACCCGAGATCGGCTCCGACCTGGGCGGGCTCAGCGCCAGGGCCGAGCCGGACGGCGACGGCTGGCGACTGTACGGGCGCAAGGTGTACAGCCTCAAGTCACAGTTCGCCGACTTCGCGCTGTGCGCCGCGCGCACCACCGAATCCGAGGTCCGGTTCCACGGCATCACCGTGTTCATCGTGCCGATGCGCGCGCCTGGCGTTCGGGTCGAGCCGCTGTGGAGCATGAGCGACGAGCGGTTCAACGAAGTGGTGCTCTCAGGCATCCGGATGACCCCTGACGACGTGCTCGGCGACCTCGACGACGGCTGGCAGGTCTTGCACGATCTGCTGGGGATCGAGCGGACCGGCATCGAGTTCGAGGCCAAGGCCCGGCGCCTGCTCGACGCGGTCCTGGACGAGGCGGAGCGGGCCGGCTCGATCAAGAACAGCGAGTACGGCGAACTGCTCGTCGCATTGGACGCCGAGGTCCGGGCGGGTCAACTGCTGGCCTGGCAGGCCCTGGGCGACATGCTTGACGGCGAGCTCGACGATGTGCGGTGCGCCATGGCCAAGTGGCACACGACCGAGACGGCGAAGCGGATCTCCGAACTCGGTCCGGAGATCTGCGGCCTGACGGCGCTGCTGTCGGCCCGCGACGACGAGGCCATCCCGGGCTGGCTGCTGGAGTCGGCCTTCCGCGATGCGCCAGGGCTCACCCTCGCCTCCGGCACCTCGGAAGTGATGCTCTCGCTCATCGCGAGCGCGGGCCTGGGCCTGCTCAGCTAAAGCCGATCGGCTCGGTTGGACCCTCAGCTAGGAGGAATTGCCCATGGAGATCAGGCTGAGCGCGGCGCAGCTGGCATTACGGGTTCGCTTTGCGCAGCTCTTCGACGAGGAGTTGACGCCGAGCATCCGACGGATGGGCGAGCGGCCCCGCACCGGCGACTCGACGGAGATCGAGGCGTTGCGCCAGATGGTGTGGAGCGCGCTGACCGACCTCGGCGCCACCCGGCTGCTGTTGCCCGAGCGGCACGGTGGCGAGGCGACCGGTCAGCAGGGCGCGGTGGTGCTCGCCGAGATGCTGGGTGGTGCCCTGTACCAGGGACCGCTCCTGGACACGATGACCGCGACCGAGGCGCTGGCCGCCGAGGGCGCCGGCGGCAAGTTGCTCGAGCGGATCGCCGAGGGCGCGCCGGTCGTGCTGGCGGTGCGGGAGTCCGGCTCGGACGACCCTGCGGCGCCCGGACGAATCGAGCTTGCCGACGGTCAGGTGACCGCTCACCGGCGTTTCGTCAACTACGCCGCGGACGCCGAGTACCTGTGCTTGATCGGCGCCTCCCAGGACCAGCCGGTCTGTGCGGTCGCCGCGCGCGACGACCCGACGGTATCGATGCGCAGGCAGCAGGACACCGGCCGCGGCGAGCTGTACGACGTGATGCTGGACCATGCGCCGGTGCTCGCCGAACCCGTCGGCTTCGCCCAGCAATGGCCGCGATTGCTCGCCGCCGCGCGGCTCCGGCAGGCGGCGTACCTGGTCGGCATGTGCCAGGCGGCGCTGGCACTGGCCGTGCGGCGGGCAACCACCCGGCGTCAATTCGGTCAGCCCATCGGACGGTTCCAAGCGCCTGCCTTCGTCCTGGCCGCCGCGGCCACCCGGATCGAGAGCGCCTGCTGGCTGGTCCGGGCCACCGCATGGGAAGCCGACCAGGGTGCCGACATCCGGCTGCGGTCGGCGCAGGCCTTGGCGATGGCGGCCGATCTCAGCCGGTCCACGCTTTCTGCCGCTATCCAGGTGCACGGTGCCTACGGAATCACCGAGCAGGCCGACATCCAGCTGTTCTACCGCAGGGCGGCCGTCGAGCGCGGCTGGCTGGGCTCACCGCGCGCCTTGCGAGCCGAGGTGGTGCCGCTGCTGCTGGCCCAGCGCCGGGCCGAAAGGTTCCAGTGATCCGGAGCCTCGGGCCTCACTGAGCACGCGCGCATCAGCCACCCCGGCCGAGTTGACGGACAATCCATGTGGAGGTAAGACGGCAGGCGTACCGCGAGCCTTGGATGTCGTTGTGCAGCAACGAGGTCCTCGGAAGGAAGGGATGGTTTCACATGTCCGAGACCGATCAGGTCCGTGCAGTTCGCGATTACTACCTGCAGGACAACGGCGATGAACCCAGCATCTATCACATCTGGGAGCGAGGCGCCGGCCGAGGGAACGTGACGACGCCGGCCACCTCCAGCCCGCCGTACCAGGACTGGATAACGGACCTGCTCCGCGGCCTCCTGACCCGGAGTCCTGACCCGCGGCTGCTCAGCGTGGGATGCGGGAACGGCGTGATCGAGGCCGGCATCGCCGCCGACGGCGTCCGGGTGCTCGGCGTGGACGCGATGGAGCCCGCGGTCGAGCTGGCGAAGGCCAAGGGCCTCGACGTGGTGTGCGCCGATGTCCTCAGCTGGACCCCGCCGGCCGAACCCTGGACGGTGCTCTACGCCGACGGCAGCCTGGGACACCTCTATGACCCCAGTACCGGCGTGCGGCACGTCCTGGAGCGCTTCAAGTCCTGGTTGCCTGAGAACGGCATCCTGGTCCTCTCCAACGACCCGCCGTGGACCGGTGATGACGACGTGCAGAAGCATCCCGACCTGGCGTACTGGTTCCTCTCCCAGTCGTTCATGCAACGGCAGGTGGAGGAGTGCGGGTTCCGCGACGTGACGAGCAGCGTCTTCACCTATGAGAAGCCGGTGACCGGACCGCGTGACCGGATCGTCGTCACCGGTCGCGTGTGACTCCTCCGGACCGGGCCTGCGGGCGTGCACCCCGCAGGTCCCGCCATCTCGCAAGGCGTTCTCGACATCCCGGGTGAGCGTGGGGGTGCTGGCACCGGGGCGTCGAAGGGAGCTTTGAACTGCCGGAAGCACGTTCACCCGCGCATCGGGTATCCCCACCGGGTCTGATGATCCTCGATGTTGAGGAGCCGATGTGCGCAAGCCATTGCTTCGGTACCCGCCGTGATCCGTGCTGGAAAGATGCCAGACCTTAAGTTCATGTCAATCAGAGCTGACTTGATAACCGCATTATCGGGTTGGTCCCCGCGGCGGCCGCCTCTTGATTTCCTCGGGACCGAAACAGGTGTTATCACCACGTGGCAATCGCTGCCGCGAAGGTGCGCCAGCGTGGCCAGTCGATGCGACGTTTACATTGTCACAAAATGATCCCCGCTGGCTGTAAGCCCTTCCGAGAGGGCGCTGCCGGCGACCGCAGCGGCAGCCGGTGGCTGAAGCCCGCACGCGGCACCTGTGCATGCGCGGGAGCTGGTTGCGCGCGGTGTCGCATTGGATCGTGCCCGTTCACCTCATGAGACGAGTACCGGCAGTATCAGGTACCGGCAGTATCAGGTGTTTCACAGGTTCACAGGTCACCGGGTCACATAGCGTGACCAATCTCAGCCGCTGGTTCACAAGCCCTATGCCAGCGGGAAAGGACGCCGGAATTCTTTGCTGGACAACTGCGCGGACGCGGGTATGTTCTCTCGGTATTCGCGTGATCGATGAACGCGCCATAGTCGAGTTCCATCGATTCGACTCCTGCCCGTAATGGGCCGCCGCCGGACCGGTGACTTCGCCGAGGCGTCACTGGGCGGTGAGCGGTGCGGAGTGCGGCCACAAGGTGCCGGCGTCGGCTCACCGTGCGCGGCCTCGTCCAAGGCGTCGGTTTCCGGCCGTTCGTCTACGCCCTGGCTCGGGAGTGCGGGTTGAGCGGCGAGGTCCGCAATACCGGGGACGGCGTGCTCATCGAGGTCGAGGGACCGGCCGATGCCGTCTCGAGGTTTGCCGACCGTCTCAGCTCCGGCGCGCCGCCGCTGGCCCGGATCGACGGTCTCGCCACCGCCGTGATCGGCTGCCGCGGTGGAACGGAGTTCGTCATCCGGGACTCGTGCGGTAACGGTGGGCGGACCCTGGTCTCACCTGACGTGGCAACTTGTGCCGACTGCCTGGTCGAGCTGGCGGACCCGACCAATCGCCGCTTTCGGCACCCTTTCATCAGCTGTACGAACTGCGGTCCGCGATTCACCATCGTCGTCGAGCTGCCCTACGACCGGCCGGCGACCACCATGGCGGGATTGCCACTGTGCGCCACCTGCGCGGCTGAATATGCCGATCCCGGCGATCGGCGCTTCCACGCCCAAACCGTCGCGTGCCCGGCGTGCGGCCCGACGCTCACCCTGCATCGTCCCGCCGAGCGTGATCTTGCCGGCGACGCGGCGATGATCGAAACCCGGCGGCTGCTGGCCGCCGGCGCGATCGTCGCGGTCAAGGGACTGGGCGGTTACCACCTCGCCTGCGACGCCGCCGACGAGCAGGCGGTGGCCACGCTGCGTAAGCGGAAGGACCGTGGCGACAAGCCGTTCGCCGTGATGGTGGCCGACCTTTCCGCCGCGGGCGGGATTGCCGAGATGTCACCGGCTGAAACCGCGCTGCTCGGTGATCCTCGGCGCCCGGTGGTGCTGCTTGCCAAGCGCGACGGCTGCGACCCGGTCCTGGCTGCCGCGGTCGCGCCGGGACGCTCCGACCTCGGCGTGCTGCTGGCCTATACGCCGGTGCATCACCTGCTGTTCGGGTTGCCCGCTGATCCGCCGGGACCGCGGGTGCTGGTGATGACCAGCGGCAACGTCTGCGGCGAGCCGATCGTGTTCGACGACGACCAGGCGCGGGTGCGGCTCGCCGGTCTCGCCGACGCGTGGCTCGCGCACGACCGGCCGATCCGGGTGCCCTGCGATGACTCGGTGGTGCGGGTCGCGGGCGGCCTGGAACTGCCGGTACGCCGCTCCCGTGGTTATGCGCCGATGCCGGTGGCCCTGCCGGTGCCGGTCCGGCCCTCGCTGGCCGTCGGCGGAGACCTCAAGAACACCTTCTGCGTGGCCGACGGCGGTTACGCATGGCTGTCGGCGCACGTCGGTGACATGGACGATCTCGCCACGCTCCAGGCCTTCGAGCTGGCCACCACCCACCTGCGGTCGATCACCGGCGTGCGTCCGGAAGTGATCGTGGCCGACCGGCACCCGTCCTACCGAAGCTCCGCGTGGGCAGCCAGGTCGGCGGGTTCGGCGAAGGCCGGCATGGTGGCGCTGCGGCAGGTTCAGCATCATCACGCGCACATCGCCTCGGCGATGGCCGAGAACGGCCACGACGGCACCGAGCCCGTGATCGGTTTCGCCTTCGACGGCACCGGCTACGGCGAGGACGGCGCGGTGTGGGGCGGCGAGGTGCTGGTCGCGGACTACGACGGTTTCGAGCGGGCGGCCCATCTTCGCTACAGCTGGTTGCCCGGTGGCGATGCAGGGGTGCGCAATCCGTGCCGGATGGCGCTGTCCCACCTGCGGTCGGCTGATGTCGAGTGGAACCCGGCGCTGCCCAGCGTCGCGGCCTGCTCGCCGGCCGAGCGCTCGGTGCTGGCACGGCAACTGCGGACCGGCCTCGGATGCAGCAAGACCTCCAGCATGGGCAGGCTGTTCGACGCGGTGTCGTCGCTGGCGGGGGTGTGCCATCGGGTGGCCTACGAGGCCGAGGCGGCGATGCTGTTCGAGGCACTGGCACACGACGCGATCTCCGGTTGCGATAAGGCCTACCCGTTCGGGCTGATCGGCGATGACGGTGCCCTGGAGGCCGACCCGCGACCGGTGATCGCCGCGGTGGCCGCCGACGTGCTGGCCGGCGTCGGGGCCGCCACCATCTCCGCCCGCTTCCACCTCGCCGTGGTCGAGCTGGTGGTAGGCCTGGCCACCACGCTGCGGGCCCGCACCGGCCTGTCCACGGTGGCGCTGTCCGGCGGGGTGTTCCTCAACGTCCTGCTCACCACGCTCTGCGTGGATCAATTGCAGCTCAACGGTTTCCGGGTGCTGCGCCACCGCCTCGTCCCGCCGAGCGATGCCGGCCTCGCCCTCGGCCAGATCGCCATCGCGGCCCGTGTCCCAGCGTCGAGTCAATCGCCTGCCCAGTAAAGGAGAAACACCATGTGCTTAGCGGTTCCGGGCAAGGTCCTGGAGATCTGGGACAAGGACGGCACTCGAATGGCGAACATCGACTTCGGCGGCATCCTCAAGGAGGTCTGCCTCGAATTCGTGCCCGACATAGCAACCGGTGACTACGCCATCGTGCACGTCGGCTTCGCGCTGCAACGCCTGGATGAGAAGTCAGCGCTGGAGACACTTGCGCTGTTCGAGCGGATGGGAGAGATCGAGATGGAATTCGGGGATCCGTGGGCACGGGCGGCCAAGGAGTCAGGCATCGAGCTGCACGCGCCGAGCGAGGTGACCCCGTGAAGTACATCGACGAGTTCAACGATCCGGAGCTGGCCAAGCGGTTGCTCGACGACATCCACGCCACCGTGACCCGTCCGTGGGCGATCATGGAGGTGTGCGGCGGGCAGACCCACTCGATCATCCGCAATGGCATCGACCAGCTGATCCCTGAACAGATCGAGATGATCCACGGCCCCGGCTGCCCGGTCTGCGTGACCCCGCTGGAGTTGATCGACAAGGCGCTGGCGATAGCGGCCCGTCCGGACGTGATCTTCTGTTCCTTCGGGGACATGCTCCGGGTGCCGGGCAGTGGGCGGGACCTGTTCCGGATCAAGAGCGAGGGCGGTGACGTCCGGGTCGTCTACTCGCCGCTGGACGCGCTGAAGATCGCCCGGGAGAACCCCGATCGTGAAGTCGTGTTCTTCGGCATCGGGTTCGAGACGACCGCTCCGCCCAACGCGATGACGGTCTATCAGGCCGAGCGGCTGGGCGTGCCGAACTTCAGCATGCTGGTCTCGCACGTGCGGGTGCCACCGGCGATCGAGGCGATCATGCAATCGCCGACCTGCCGGGTGCAGGCCTTCCTGGCCGCAGGTCACGTCTGCAGCGTGATGGGCACCTCTGAATACCCTTCGCTGGTGGAGCGTTTCTCGGTGCCGATCGTGGTCACCGGGTTCGAGCCGCTGGACATCCTCGAGGGCATCCGGCGCACCGTCCACCAACTCGAGGACGGCACGGCGTTGCTCGACAACGCCTACCCGCGCGCGGCGCCGCCGGAGGGCAACCCGGCGGCGCGCCGGCTGCTCGCCGACGTCTTCGAGGTGACCGACCGTGGCTGGCGCGGCATCGGCGTGATCCCGGACAGCGGCTGGCGGCTGTCGGCCAAGTACCGCCGGTTCGACGCCGAATACCGTTTCCAGGTCGGGGACATCAGCACCGAGGAGTCCTCGGTCTGCCGTAGCGGTGAAGTGCTGCAGGGATTCATCAAGCCGCACGAGTGCTCGGCGTTCGGCACGGTGTGCACGCCCCGCAACCCGCTGGGAGCCACCATGGTGTCCAGCGAGGGCGCCTGCGCCGCCTATTACCTGTACCGCCGCCTCGGCGGGGCTCCGACGCCTGACGGCCGCCAGGTGGTGAGTTCGATTGGCTGAGGTGCTTCCCTCCCTGAACCCGCTGAATCTCGAGGGCTGGGCGTGCCCGGTTCCCCTGCGGGACAGCCCCACCGTGGTGATGGGGCACGGCGGCGGCGGCCGGATGTCGGCCGAACTGGTCGAGCACCTGTTCGTGCCGGCGTTCGGCAACCAGGCCGACGCCGGCACCGGAGACTGCGCGGTCTTCGAACTCGGCGGCGCTCGGCTGGCGTTGTCCACGGACACGTTCGTGGTGCGGCCGCTGTTCTTCCCGGGTGGCTCGATCGGGCACCTGGCAGTGAACGGAACGGTGAACGACCTGGCGATGAGCGGCGCGGTGCCGAGTCACCTGTCGTGCGGGTTCGTCCTGGAAGAGGGGACCGAACTCGGGGTGATCGGGCGGATCGCGCAGGACATGGGCGCGGCCGCCCGGGATGCCGGGGTGGCCGTGGTGACCGGTGACACCAAGGTGGTCGACGCCGGTCATGGCGATCAGGTCTATGTCAACACCAGCGGAGTCGGGTTGATCCAGGCCGGCGTGGACATCCGGCCGCAGCGAGCGATGGTCGGCGACGTCGTGATCGTCAGCGGATCGATCGGCGTGCACGGCATCGCGATCATGAGCGTGCGGGAGGGGCTGGAGTTCGGCACCGAGATCAGCACCGACAGCGCCGCGCTGCATCCACTGGTCGCGGCGATGCTCGCGGTCACCCAGGACCTGCATACATTGCGGGACCCGACGCGCGGCGGACTGGCCACTTCGCTCAACGAGATCGCCGCCACCGCGGGAATCGGCGTGCGGCTGGTGGAGAAGGCGATTCCGGTTCCGCCGGAGGTCGGCAACGCCTGCGCGCTGCTGGGCCTGGACCCGATGTACGTGGCCAATGAAGGAAAGCTGGTGGCGTTCGTGCCACGCGAGCATGCCGATGCGGTGCTGGCGGCGATGCGGGCACACCCGCTGGGCGCCGACGCGGCCGTCATCGGCGAGTGCGTCGACGAGCATCCCGGCATGGTGGTGGCCAGGACCGCCTTCGGAGGGACCCGGGTGGTCGACATGCCACTCGGCGAGCAGCTCCCGAGAATCTGCTAGCTCTGCCCGGGCCACAGGTGCGGTGATCACGTTGACCCACGGACAAGGCAGAGGAGGTTCACCCAGGTGAGCGACGGTAGCCGGCTGTTCGCTCGTTTCGCCTTTGCCCCCAACGACCTCGGCTATTGCGGGCCCGCTGAGACGGCGACCCTGTTCGAGCTGGCCGTCACCGGGGACACCGACGCCGATGTCACCGCGATCGCGCGGGGTTTCTCGGGGGCCTGGCCCTACCTCGCCCTGCTCGCCGAGCTCGCCGGCATCGACGACCCGCTGGATGAGCGGTTGGTACGCGCGTACTGGACCGGCAGCGCCCTGCTGCGCGATCTCGACCAGCAGGCGTTCGGCAGCAGGTTGATCGACTTTCTCGGTTCCCGGGCGGGCCACTACTGGCGTCATCTGTCCGCTGACCTGCTGCCCGAGGCAACCCCCACGCACGGTTTCCACGTCTTCGGGGTGTACCCCTGGTCGCGGCTGCTGAATGCGGCCTCCGGCCAGCCGCTGCACGTGCTGGACAGCTGTCGCATCCGGTGGGGCCAGGTGCAGGCGGTGGAATCCGAGCATGTCGTGGTCCGGTCACGGCGGCTGAGTTGGGACGGCTGTCACCTGGAGCTCGCGGCACCCGCCCAGGAGCGGGTGCGGCTGAGCGTCGGTGGCCGCGGCTTCGTGGAAGCACCGCGGCCAGGGGAGTGGCTGGCACTGCACTGGGACTGGGTCTGTGACCGGTTGACGCCCGCCGAGCAGGCCGAGCTCCAGCATTGGACAGGCTGGCAGTTGGACGCGACGAACGAGCGGCTGGCCCGCGAGAGGAAGGCATCGCAGTGAAGTTCTTGGTGCTGTGGCGGATGGAACTGTCGTTGCTCTCCCGCGAGATGGCGCAGGCGGTCGGCCGGATGGGCGAGTACGGAGCGGCCCTGGAGGATGAAGGCCGGCTGATCGCCCGCTATCACGTCGTCGGTGCCCATGGTGGCGCCTGGATCTATGACATCGACTCCCACGAGCAGTTCGAGCAAGTGCTGGCCAGGGCGCCGATCTTCAACTTCGCCCGCTATGACGTCTATCCGCTGGCGGAGATGGTGCGCCCCGTGCTGGGGAGGGTCGATGAGTGAGGCGCGCAACCGGAGCCAGGTGGCAGCCAGGCACTTGCTGATCACCCAACGCCTTCGCCAGCGCCGCGACGATCTGGGCCTCACCCAGAAGCAGATCGTCACCAGGCTGGCCCGGTGCGGGTTGCAGACCACCAACCGGGCGCTGTCGAGCCTGGAACACGGCTCAGGTTTGGACGTGGCGAAGCTGCCGGAACTGGCCATCGCGCTGGACTGCACCGTCACCTACCTGCTCGGGCTCACCGATGACCCGCACAGCTGGCAGCCGGCCGAGCCGGCGGTGGAGCGGGTGGTGAAACCGGTGCCCGACCAGGCGCCGGCACGCCCGGTACCGGCAGGCACGGTACCGGCAGGCGCAGTACCGGCAGGCACAGCGCCGGTACGAGCCACGCCCGCGCCGACCTCGGCGAACGGCTCAGCCGGGCAGTCGCTGATCCTGGGCGAGTTCTTCCCGGAGCAGCCCCGGCGGCGCGAATAGGCCCATCGCTTCTCGCGCCTGATCAGCAGACATCCGTTCCAGCGCGATGCCGCTGTGGATCAGCACGTGATCCCCCGGCAGCAGCGGCCCGCTCAGCAGGCTCAGATCGATCCGGCGCAGCACGCCGGCCACCTCGACCTGGCCCACCCTGCCGCCGTCAGCGCTGGTCTCGCCGACGGTGACGATGCGCCCTGGCAACCCTAGACACATGGCGCGCCGCGCTCAGGCACGGTGGGCAGTGTCGGCGGCGGCTTCCCACTCGATGCCCGCGACGTTCCTGCCCTCGGCGTTCCCGCCACGAATGCCGCCGCCGTCGAGGCCGCCGCCATCACCGGGGCTGCCCATCATCTGCAGGCCGGACAGCGCCTTGCGCGCGCCGGCCTCGTCGATCTGTTCCAGGGCGAATCCCATGTGGATCAGGACCCAATCACCAGGGGAGAGATTCGGGTCATCAAGCATACCGAGGTTGATCGGGCGCTGGGCCCCGAGCACGTCGACCAAAGCGAGTTGCCCGGCGTTGCCCGGCAGGATCTCCACGACCCGCCCGGGAATTCCTAGGCACATGTCAGGACGCCAATCGCAGGTCGAGCAGGGCGCGGACGGCTGCGACCGCCCGCGGAACCGCCGCCGACACCGCCTCGGACAGGCCGATGCCCTCCGCCACGCTCACCGGCCGGCACCCAACCACATAGGTGGGTGGCAGCGTGCCGCCCAGCTGCGAGACGCTGGCCAGCACCGCGACCGGGGCCATCCCGTGCGGATCGAAGTCGCCGGTGCCGAGGTCGTCCTGGCCTACCTCCAGCAGCGTGATCTCGCCGGCCGGGCCGCTGCCCGGAAGGGCATCCACGAGCACCAGGGCCCGGTAGCCGTCGAGCAGGTCGTAGGCCAGATGCATGCCACGGATGCCGTAGTCGACCACCTTGACGCCCGCGGGCAGGTCATCCTGCTGCGCGAGCCGGCGCACCACCTCCGGCCCGAAACCGTCATCGCTGAGGAACAGGTTTCCGATTCCCGCCACCAGCACGCAGTCGGCCACGTCAGGCCTTGTCCTCCGCGCGCGGGGTGCCGGCCTGGTGGGACGGTCCGACCATGTCGTCGTCGAGATCGGTCTCCGGCTGCCGGCTGGCAGGCTGCTCGTCCGACGGGGAACCGGTAGCGCCGCCCGGGGTGTTCGCCGGCTCCGGCGCCTTCGGCTCGTCGTCCTCGACGGGGCCGGTCGCGCCACCGACCTTGACACCGTCGCGCGTCGACTGCTCGCTGCCGTCCAGGTCGGCGGACTCCCGGCGGCCGTCGTAGGGCGGCACGGTCTTGCCCGCCGGATCGACGCCTTCGGGCCCGTTCGGGTCACCCGGACCGTTCGGATCAAGCGTCATCGTCGGCCCTCCTGCCGGCTCAGCCGCCGCCGGACTGCAGGTCCGGCGAATCGGGGTGTTGGGATGACTGCGGAAGCACGCTGGTGTCGGACTCCTCGTCGGACGTGCCTTCGGGGCGGTCCACCGGACCGCCGCCCGGTTCGTCCGAGCCGGTGTCACGGGAACCCATGGGCCCGCGGGCTTCCTGCGGCTCCTCCTCGAGCCGGGTGCCTGGTTCTTCGCTCATCTGCTCCTCGTCCTCCGTCCTCACATCGAACGCATCTTGAGGTATCTCTTGATGTCGGGGATCGATTGCAGGCCGACGGCGACCACGACCGCGGCTGCGGCCAGGCCGGCGAGGGCGGTCAACCTTCCCAGAGTTCTCACGATCGGCTCTCCTCTCGGTTGGTGATCTCGGTCTCGGCGGGCATCGGCTCGAGTTCCTCCGGTGCGAAGTAGAAGTAGCGGCCGTACCACTCGTGCAGGTCGAGGGCGGGGTCCTCGAGCAGCACCAGCGCGACATGCACGTTCCCGTCGACGTCACTGAGCACCGCGTTGACCCGCGCCAGCTGGTCGGCGAAGAACAGGTCCTGGGCATCGGCTCGCCGGGACGGGTGGACCCGCACCACACTGCCGCGGGACACCGGCACGCCGTTGATCAGCACCGCGTCGACCTCGGGCCGCACGCTCGCGTCGGTTGCCGGGTCCCACCACGGCACCTCGCCGGTGTCGAAGCTGGCCGGGTCGAGATCGCGCAGATCGGCAGTGCCGCGCAGGGTGGCGACCGGATCGAAGGGTGAGCCGTGCACCGACGGTCTCTCCGGGGAAGCTGTCTCCGGGGGAGCTGTCTCCGGGAGAGCTGTCTCCGGGAGAGCTGTTTCAAGGGAGGTCAGGGCCGCGGCGTACGGATCGCGCAGGATGCCGTGCAGCTGCTGCAGGTCCGACGGCGACATGCCGTCGCACCGGTCGATGATCGCCCGGGCCCGCGGGTCGGTGGCCCGTGCCTCCGCCTTCTCCTGCTCGGTCATCGTCATGACCCGCAGGGTGAGGATCTCGTCGATCTCGGTCGAGTCGAACAGCGCGCCCTGGCTCTGCACCGCGATCTCGGGATAGTCATAGAGGATGATCGGCGCACCGAGCAGGATGTCGGTCGAGCCCGCCACCCCTGCCAGCACCGGGAAACACCGCTGCTGACGGCAGCGCGCGGCAGCCCGGGCGGCCTCCTCCGGTGGTTCGAGCAGCGAGACGAAATCGGCGCCGCACGCCTGGATCAGCAGGTGGGCGCCGATCAGGGAAACCCGGATAGCGGCATCCTTGCCCGTCACCGGCTCGGGGTGGGTGTTCTCGACCTGCACGCTCAGCCGGTAGCAGCCGTCGTCGATCTCGGCGCTGGTCCGCAGGCGCGCGGTGATCGGCCAGCGACGCCGGACGATCCGCCCGACTTCGCTGCCGGATTCGTCGGTCACCGCCTCGACGTCCTCACCGCCGGGAAACTCCAGCGGGTATTCGGCTGCCTGGTCCACTCGAACCTCGGGCAGGGTGATCTCGCGCTCGACAGCCTCATCCCAGCTCAGCACGGTGCTGCCGTTCACCAGCAGCGAGTCCACCGACCGGTAACCGCCGGCGTCCAGCCGCTGGGTCTGGCGGACCTGAAGTTGCAGGAAACGCAGGTGGATCGTGACGGTCGCGTCCGGAGCGCCGGAAGCGTCGGTGTCCCGTGGCCGGAGCAGGCATTGCATCGACATGCCCGGAGCTTCGCTGAAGCTCGCGGCCGAGGCCTGCGGGGGTCCGAGCACGCCGAACTGCCAGCGGGACTGGTTCTTGCCGGAGCTGGCGCGGTACGGATAGAGCAGATATCCCTCGTAGAGCACCGCATCGGCGATCTCGCGTACCTGGTCAAGTGTCACGAGCTCACCTCGTCCGCGCTGCGCGCCAGGAGCGTCTGGACGGTCTCTTCCCAGCTGGTCAGGCCGTGCCGGGCGCGGTAGTCGGTGAGCGAGCGGAGCACGTCGGAGTCCAGCCGGATCCAGCCGGTGTTCGGGAAGTAGGATTCGATCATCTCCCGCCACACCGCGACCGGCAGGTCGTAGCGGGCCTCGCAGTCCCAGGGCACCTGCTGCACGCCGAATCCGTTGTCCCCCTTGAGAAAAACCGTGCCGGAGAACAGCAGGGTCAGCGGCACCGGGCCGGACTCCAGCGCATGCAGGTACCGAGCGCCCACCACGTCGAAGTCGTAGGTGCAGGGCAGCGCGAGGTCCACCTCGGTCTCGCCGGTGAAGCCCTGCACGGTCGTGTTGCACTGCATCCACTGGAACGGCCGGAGGGTGTCGACCCAGCGGCCGCGGTCACCGAACAGGCCGAGCAACCCGTGCTGCTCCGCCTCGTCGTAGCGGCGCCGTTGCGGTTCGATCCGTACCTGGGCGCGCAGTGCGATCGCGTGGATCCGCTGGCCGGTCGCCTCGGTGATCCGCAGCCGCGCGGTCAGTTGGGGCGCCGCCGCGTATGGCTCGGCAAAGATGGTGACCACGGAGAACGCGTAGTCACTCATGACGAAATGACCGTCGTGGCCGGACGGCTGCGCGCGCGCACCGTGCGGAAGAACTCATCCATCGCCTGGTGTGCCTGCTGGCCGCCGTCGAAACCGCGCCACAGCATCCGCAACCTGCCCACCAGCTCGTAGCAGGCGTCGATCGGAACCAGGTAGCAGGATCCGGCTGTGCTGCCAGTGCTGCCGGTGCTTGTGCTGCCGGTACTTGTGCGGTCGGTGCGCAGGACGAGCAGTGCCTCGACGTCCGGACGCAGCACCGACAGCTCGGGATTGGTCTCGACGATCCGCTCCCAGGCCTGCAGCGGAAGTTCGGACTCGGTGGCTCCAGCCGGGCTCGGGTAGAACGCGATCGTGCGGTCCTGAACGGAATTGCGGAACAGGAACGCCAACCCCACCGGAATCTGCAGCTCGTCCCAGGCCCGCGCATCCAGGGTGAACTCGGTGAAGGACAGGTAGCGCTCCGGAACGGCCCGGTAGTGCAGGTTCGCGGTCTCGTCGGTGAACAGCAGGTAGCAGGCACGGCAGGTGCACATCAGCGCGCGGCTGGTCAGATTGACCACGTGCGAGTGCTCGTCGGCGATCGGCACGGCGCACATCTCGCAACGCTCGCCGGGGGCCTGCTGTGGCCGTGACCGGGTGACCCGCCGCAGCGCTGCCAGCGGGGCACCGGGCCGGCCCGGCGTCATGCCGAGACCGCCGCCGGAACGGCGACCGAGACCGAGACGCCATCAGCCAGCAGGGGAAGCGGCTCCAGGTGCAACGCCTGGTCATCCAGGCAGGCACCGGCCCGCCGGACGTCGTAGTGCGCGCGGCAGCGGGCACAGGTGAGCACCGCGTCCTCGGCGCCGCCGCCGAGCCGGCGGGCCACCGTCGCGCCGGCCATCGGCTCGCCACAGCGCGCGCACCGGTCGCGGAAGGCGAACAGGTCCGTCCCGACCCGGCAGGCCAGTACCGCGACCTGGCCGGCCCGCACCTGCGCGACCGAGCCGGAGGCCAGTGCGAGCAGCTCCGGCACGCTCTGCCAGGACGAGCCGCCGGTGTCACCCGGTGAGGCGCTCACCCGGGAGAACAGCGAGGACATCGGAATCACCGGGCCGGCTGATACCGCCGTGGGAGTCTGGACCTCGATGGTGCTGATCTCGGGCGCGGCGGCCTCGATGGCGCCCTCGACCGCGAGCTTGAGGGTGACCGACGAGGACGGGCATCCGTCGCAGCTGCCCAGCAGGCGCAACCGCACCACGCCGTCGTCGGTGACCTCGATCAGCTCGACGTCACCGCCGTGCGACCCGAGGTACGGGCGCACGCTCTCCAGCGCCTGCTCGATCCGCTGCAGCACGCCGTAGGGGTGCAGGCCGTGCACCAGCAGCAGGCTGGCGACCCGGTCGTCCTCGGCGAGGGCGTCCAGGGTGTCGTCGTCGAGGTGGCCGCGCTCGTGCATGATCTCGAGCACCCGTTCCAGCCCGGCGCCGTACAGATCGGCGACCAGCCGGACCAGCTCCTCGGCGCGCTCGCGCGCGAGAATCCCACCCGCTGAGCTGGCGTCCAGCAGGGTGTCTATCCGCTCACCGGCCGCGCGCCAGTCCGGGTCGCCGGGGCCGCCGGGACCTTGACCGGCCGGTGCCGCCAACGTCACTGGGTACCGGCGGACTGGGTGGGCGAGTGCAGCAGCTCCAGCTTCGTGCCGTTGCCGAGGTACATGTGCACGCCGCACGGCAGGCACGGGTCGAAGCTTCGGACCGTGCGCATGATGTCGATGCCCTTGAAGTGCTCGCGGTCGTTCTCCTCGAAGATCGGCTGCCCCTGCACGGCGTCCTCGTACGGGCCGGGCGTGCCGTAGCTGTCGCGCGGGTTGGCGTTCCACGGCGTTGGCGGGTACGGGTGGTAGTTCGCGATCTTGCCGTCCCTGATGACCATGTGGTGGGACAGCACGCCGCGGACCGCCTCGGTGAAGCCGCAGCCGATTCCCTCGTCCGGCACCTCGAACTTCTCCCAGGTCTTGGTCCGGCCCGCGCGGATCTCGACCAGCGCCTTCTCCGCGAAGTGCAGCGCGGCCGCGGCGGCGTAGGCCTGGAAGTAGGTGCGAGCCCGGTTGCGCTCGATGGTGTTGCTCCACTGCGGGACCTTCCACTCCAGCTCGACCGGGCCCTTGAGGGCGGTCTTGGGAAGGTTGATCCGCACGCTGGTGCCGGTGGACTTGATGTAACCGATGTCGACCAGTCCGGCCAGCGCCGTGGACCACAGCCGGGCGAGCGGTCCGCCGCCGGTGTCCAGTGCGAGGTAGTCCTTGCCGTCGTACCAGCGCGGCGACATCACCCAGCTGTACTTGTCGTCCAGGTCGCGCTTCTGCGGCTTGGGGTTGGTGTGCTGGTTCCACGGGTGCCGGCGGTCGACCGGGTTGCCCAGCGGGTCGTTCTTGACGAACATCTCCTGGTCCTGCCAGTCGTCGTAGTACGACGAGCCGAGCAGGATCCGGATGCCGAGGTTGATCTCGACCAGGTCGGTGGTGACCAGCTTGCCGTCCACGACGATGCCGGGGGTGACGTACATCTTGCGTCCCCAGTTGGTCATGTCCTTGTACTCGAAGTTGCAGTGCTCGGGGTCCTGGAAGGAGCCCCAGCAGGCGAGCAGGATGCGGCGGTTGCCGACCATCTCATAACCCGGCATTGCCTGGTAGAAGAAGTCGAACAGGTCGTCGTGCATCGGCACGACCTTCTTCATGAACTCGACGTAGCGCATCAGCCGGGTCAGGTAGTCGGTCATCAGCTGGATGGTGGCCACGGTGCCGACGCCGCCCGGGTAGAGCGTCGACGGGTGGACGTGGCGGCCCTCCATCAGGCAGAACATCTCGCGGGTCATCCGGCTGACCTGCAGCGCCTCGCGGTAGAACTCGCCGGTGAACGGGTTGAGCGAGCGCATGATGTCGCCGATGGTGCGGTACCCGTGCGCGTCCGCGTGCGGGGCGTCGGTGCGGTTGGCCTGTTCCAGGACGCGGGGGTTGGTCTCGGCGACCATCTTCTCGCAGTAGTCCACCCCCACCAGGTTCTCCTGGAAGATGTTGTGGTCGAACATGTACTCGGCGGCCTCGCCGAGGTTGACGATCCACTCACCCAGGTGCGGCGGCTTCACCCCGTAGGCCATGTTCTGCGCGTAGCACGAGCAGGTGGCGTGGTTGTCGCCGCAGATCCCGCAGATCCGGCTGGTGATGAAGTGCGCGTCGCGCGGGTCCTTGCCCTTCATGAAGATCGAGTAACCGCGGAAGATGGAGCTGGTGCTGTGGCACTCGGCGACGACCCGCTGGTCGAAGTCGATCTTGGTGTAGATGCCGAGGCTGCCCACGATGCGGGTGATCGGGTCCCAGGCCATCTCCACCAGGTTGCTCGGGCTGTGGCCGTTGGCACTGTGTTGCGCGCCGGTCTTGGGAGTCGTCGCGGTCATCGGCGTCTCTTTCGGTGTCGAGTGGGTCGAGTCGGGCGGGTTACCAGGTTCGGGTGGCGCCGGTGGTCAGTTGCCGGCCGCGCTTGCGCCACTTGGGTTCTTGATCGACCGTGTGCGTGGTGATGTGGCGGAGCCGGCGCACCGCATTGCCGTAGAGGCCCACCGCGGTCGTGGACAGCTTGCCGCCGGGAGGCTCGTCCATGAATGGCATGAACTTGTCGGGGAAGCCGGGCATGGTGCAGCCGATGCAGATCCCGCCGACGTTGGGGCAGCCGCCCATCCCGTTCATCCAGCCGCGCTTGGGCACGTTGCACTTGACCACCGGGCCCCAGCAACCGAGCTTGACGATGCACTTGGGGGAGCCGTACTCGGTGGCGAAGTCGCCCTGCTCGTAGTAGCCGGCCCGGTCACAACCCTCATGGACGGTCTGGCCGAACAGCCAGGTCGGCCGCAGCGCGTCGTCGAGCGGGATCATCGGGGCCTGGCCGGTCGCCATGTAGAGCAGGTAGGTCAACGTCTCGGACATGTTGTCCGGCTGGACCGGGCAGCCCGGGACGCAGACGATCGGGATGCCGGCCTTGGACTTCCAGTTCCAGCCGAGATAGTCGGGAACTCCCATCGCGCCCGTGGGGTTGCCGGCCATCGCGTGGATGCCGCCGTAGGTGGCGCAGGTGCCGACCGCGACGATCGCGGTGGCCTTGGGAGCCAGCCGGTCGAGCCATTCGCTGGTGGTCATCGGCTGCCCGGTGGCCGGATTGTTGCCGAACCCGCACCAGTAGCCCTCATCGTGCAACTGCTCGTTGGGGATCGATCCCTCGACGACCAGCACGAACGGCTCGAGCTCGCCGCGGTCGGCCTTGAAGAACCATTCGAGGAAGTCGTCGGCGCCGCCGTTCGGGCCGCACTCGAAGTCGATCAGCGGCCAGTGCACCGCGATCTGGGGCAGTCCCGGGAGCGCGCCGAGGGCGATCTCCTCGATGCTGGGCTGGGTGGCCGCCGTCAACGACACGGAGTCGCCGTCGCAGCTGAGGCCGGCGTTGATCCACAGCACGTGGATCAGGGTGTCTTCGGCTTTCTTGGCTTCCTCGGTAGGCATCTGAGTCGAACCGCCATTCCAGATCGGCACACGGCTGGGTGGCACCGTGGTGGCCGCCCTGCAGCGCGGATACCTACGACGCCGTGTCCTGACCTTAGGACTTCCGGTGGCTCTCGTCGGAGGTCTTTTCGGACGGAATCCGGGATTCCGGGATCCGGTAATTTTTGATCGGGTGGCTGCCGCGGCGCGGGCTTTAGGCTGGGGCGACTCGAACATGCCCACGCCGAATGGGGCATACATCTATGCATGAGCTTGCCATCGCCGAGGACGTGCTGGGCAGCATCACCGCCCGCACGGCCGAACGGAAGGTCCATGCGGTGCGCCTGGAAGTCGGCAAGCTGTCCGGTGTCTCCGCCGACTCGCTCCGGTTCTGCTTCGAGCTGGTGGCTGCCGGGACCGGGGTCGACGGTGCGGTGCTCGACATCAGCGAGCCGGCCGGGCGGGCGCGCTGCCTGGCCTGCGCGGAAGAGTTCGCCCTGGACGATCTGATCCTGCTCTGCGGGTGTGGCAGTTCTGATGTGCGGATCCTGGCCGGCGACGAGCTGCGGATCGTATCGGTGGAGGTGAGTCGGTAGATGTGCGCCACCTGCGGATGCGGGGACCCGATGGGCGTCCGGGTGATCGACGTGCGCGGTGATGTGCCGGCCGAGGCCCACAGCCATGCGGGGCACAGCCACCACGGGCACGGCTATGACGGGCACAGCCACGACGGCCACGGCCACGACGGCCCCGGCCACGAGGGCCACAGCCACGACGACCATGCCGGCACCGAGACGCTGCTGCTGGAAGAGCGGGTGCTGGCCAAGAACGACGCGCTGGCAGGGCACAACAGGGACTGGCTCCGGGCCCGCGGTGTCCTGGCGGTCAACCTGATGAGCTCGCCCGGCTCGGGCAAGACCACCTTGCTCGAACGCACCGTGCGCGAACTGGGCGCCGCGACACCGGTGTGCGTCATCGAGGGAGATCAGGAGACCACGTTCGACGCCGACCGCATCAAGGCCGCGGGCGCCCCCGTGGTGCAGGTCAACACCGGGGCCGGCTGCCACCTCGACGCGTCGATGCTGCGGACCGCGCTGGAGACCCTGGACCCGCGCGGTGGCATCGCCCTGATCGAGAACGTCGGCAACCTGGTCTGCCCGGCCCTGTTCGACCTGGGCGAGGACTGCCGGGTGGTGATCATGTCGGTGACCGAGGGTGCGGACAAGCCGCTGAAGTACCCGCACATCTTCGCCTCGGCGACCCTGATCCTGCTGAACAAGGTCGACCTGCTGCCCTACGTCGACTTCGACGTCGCCCGGTTCGAGCACGACGCCGGGCTGGTCAACCCGAACGCGGCCGTCATCGCAGTCTCGGCCACCCAGGGTGACGGGCTGGACCGCTGGTACGGCTGGCTATCCGAGCGAGCCGGCCGGCAGCGTCGAGGAGACCAGCTCGCGGACCGACGCGGCGTCCTCGGCCTCCAGCGCTGACCGCGCGAGGCTCCTGCAGCGCTCCAAGTCCAGTTCCCGGACCCGGGCCTTGACCGCGGGCACCGACCGCGCCGAGACGCTGAGCTCGCTCACCCCCAGCCCGATCAGGACCGGGATCGAGAGCTCCTCGGCCGCGGCCTCCCCGCAGACCGCGACCGGAACCAGGCCGGCCGCGGTCCGGCAGACGTGCGCGATCAGGCTGAGGACGCCGGGATCCAGCGGATCGGCCAGCGCCGCGACGGCGGCGTTGCCGCGCTCGGCCGCGAGCGTGTACTGGGTCAGGTCGTTCGTGCCGATGCTGACGAAGTCCAGGTAGGGCAGGAAGCGGGCGATCTTCAGCGCCGCGGCCGGCACCTCGACCATCATGCCGACCCGCAGCCCGTCCGGCAGCCCGGCCGGGCCCGCCGCGTCGTCGAGCACCTGACGGGCATCCCGAAGCTCGGACACGGTGCTGACCATCGGGAACATCACGCTGACCGGAGCCTGCCGTGCGACATCGCAGATGGCAGCCAGCTGGTCCTGCAACAACTCGCGGCGCTGCAGGCTCAACCGGATGCCGCGGCGCCCGAGATACGGGTTGTCCTCCACCGGCACCGGCAGGTAGCTCAGCGGCTTGTCGCCGCCGACGTCCAGGGTGCGCAGCGTGACCCGGCGCCCGGCCATCGCCTCGGCGATCCCAAGGTAGTGAGCGGCCTGCTCGTCGCGGTCCGGGGCCGCACCACGGTGCAGGAACAGGAACTCGGTACGCACCAGGCCGGCACCGTCGGCGCCGTTCGCGGCCGCCACCAGCGCGTCGGCGTGCGAGCCGAGATTGGCGGCCACCTCGATATGGATGCCATCGACGGTGCAGGCCGGCGCCCCGGCCGCGGCGCGGTTTCTGTTGTTCCGGTCGGCCAGTTCGGCAGCCCGGCCGCGAAACCGCGCCACGGTGGCCTCGGGCGGGTCGAGCACCAGTTCGCCGGTGGCCCCGTCGAGGGCTATCAGGCTGCCCTCGGCCAGCTCCAGCACGCCGGCACCCGCACCGACCAGGGCCGGGATGCCTCGGGAGCGCGCCAGGATCGCGGCGTGCGAGGTGGGGCTGCCATAGGCCAGCACGATGCCCTGCACGGCGCCGGCGTCGAGGTCGGCCACCTGGCCGGGGGTGAGCTCGGCAGCCACCAGGATGCCGGGGCCGCTCAGGGCGACCGCCGTCGTGCCGGTCAGGGCGGCGACCAGCTGCGCACCGATCGCGCGGACGTCCTCGGCGCGGGCGCGCAGGTAGGGGTCGGGCAACTGCGCCCACTGCCGCTCCACGACCGCCACGGCATCGGCGCAGGCCGCCACCGCGTCCGCGCCGGCGTCCAGCCGGGCCTTGATGTCGGCGAGCAGCTCCTCGTCCTCGAGCAGCAGCAGGTGGGCGTCGAAGATGCGTGCCTGGTGCGGCCCGGCCTGCTCGGCGAGCGCCCGGTACCGCTCGATCTCGCGCCGGACCGCTGCCAGCGCCTCGGTCACCCGTTGCCCTTCCGGCACCCGCCTGCCCGGCTGGGCGCGGTCGCCGGCGGCTCGGGCGGCGGGTCCACCGGTGCGCCCGAGCTGCCGGACCGGGCCGATGCCGATACCGGGCGAGGCGGGCAGCGGACCGGTCTGCTGCGTCCGGGCCGGCTCGGGCGACTCGTCCACCGGCTCGTCGAACCGGCGCCCGGCAAGTTCGAGCACCCGGTCCAGCGCCTCGCGGGCCTGCCGGCCGGCGGCGAGCACCTGGACACGATGACCGTGCAGCGCGCCCAGGATGGCCACCTTGCTGAGGCTGGCTGCCGGCAGCGGTCCGGCGCCGGTGGTCAGGTTGCGCAGCCCGACCTGGGCGTCCAGCCCGCGCAGCGCGCTGACCAGCAGGGCAGCCGGGCGGGCGTGCAGGCCGTGCCGGTTGGTCACGGTGAACTCGGCCACCGCTTCAGTCGCGCTGCCGGTGCTCGCCGGTTCCCCGGCGTTCCAGGGTTTATCGGCGTTCGACGGCTTCCCAGGGTGCGGCGGCTTCTCGGTGTTCGACGGCTCTTCGGTCTCCGGTGGCAGGCTGTGCGCCTCCAGCTGTGCCACCTTGCCCATCAGCGCTCGTCCCGCTTCGGCAGCCACCTCCTGACGCCCGGCACCGCCGGCAGCGGCCACCGCCGCCACCACCAACCCTTCGACCAGCGGCGCGGCCGACAGCACGACCCGATCCCGCAGTTCGGTGTCGGACAGCAGTTCCAGCGCCAGCTCCGCACTGAGCACCGCGCTGCCCAGGTCCATCAGCACCACGACGCCTGCGGGACCGGCCACCTCTTCGATGGCAGCCTGGATGGCGACGGCGTCGGTGCCGAGGGTCTGCTCGTCCAGGCCGGCGGCCACCGCGATCGGCACCGGGCTGCCGTGCAGCATCTGCGAGGCCAGTTCCACCGCCGCGCGGGCCAGCGCGCGGCTGTGCGAGACCACGACGAGCCCGACCAGATCGCCGGAACCGGCCACCGCCCCAGCGTTCACGACACTGCCCGAATCACGACACTGCCTGAATCACGACACTGCCTGAATCACGACACTGCCTGATCACGACACTGCCCGGGTCACGACACTGCCTGATCACGACACTGCCTGATCACGACAATGCCCGGACGGCGGCCGCGACGAGGAGTGCGGTGGTGGTGGCGCCGGGATCCTGGTGCCCGACGCTGCGCTCACCGAGGTAACTGGCGCGGCCCTTGCGGGCCAGCATCGCGATGGTGGCGTCCCGGCCCCCTTCGGCGGCGGACAGCGCCGATCGCAACGCCTCGTCCTTCGCCGTCCCGGTGGCCGCGGCCGTTTCCAGCGCGGCCACTGCCGGCGCCAGCGCGTCGAGCATGGTCTTGTCCCCGGGCTCGGCCTTGCCACGGGCACGCACGCCGTCCAGTCCCGCGCGCAACCCGGTGGCGAGCTGGGCCAACGAGATCTCGGTGCCGTCTCCCAGGGCGGCGCCGATCCGCAGGAACATCGTGCCGAACAGCGGGCCGCTGGCGCCGCCGACGGACGAGACCACCGTCATGCCCAGCTTGGTGAACAGCTCCCGGGCGGTGGCCGGGCCCGACTCCTCGATCGCGGTTACCGCCGCCCGCATCCCGCGGTCCATGTTCGCCCCGTGGTCGCCGTCGCCGATCGCGGCATCCAGGCCGGTCAGGCTGTCCTTGTTCTCGGCGACGAGCTCGGCGAAGGCGCGTACCCACCTGTCCAGATCCGCCATCGACACGGTGTCGGTCATGGTCAGCCCCAGCTCAGGAACGGCGTCCGCACCGGTGCGTCCCACAGCGACAGCAACTCCTCGTCGGCCTTGAGCAGGGTGACCGAGGTGCCGGCCATGTCCAGCGACGTGATGTAGGAGCCGACCAGCGACCGTGCCACCTGCACACCGTGACCGGTCAGGATCCGGTTCACCTCGTGGAACATGAGGTAAAGCTCGATGAGCGGCGTGCCGCCGAGGCCGTTGACGAACGCGATCACCGGGTCACCGCGGTGGAACGGCAGGTCGGCCAGCACCGGCTCGACGAGCATCGCGGCGATCTCGCGGGCCGGCGCGTACGGCACCCGCTGGCGGCCCGGTTCGCCGTGGATCCCGACGCCCAGCTCCATCTCGTCCTCGCCGAGTTCGAAGGTCGGCTTGCCGGCAGCCGGAACCGTGCACGAGGTGAGGGCCAGGCCCATGCTGCGGCCGTTGCCGGCAACCCGGTGGGCCAGTTCGGCGACCTGCTCCAGCGGCCGGCCCTGCTCGGCGGCAGCTCCGGCGATCTTCTCCAGCAGGACGGTGACGCCGACCCCGCGCCGGCCGGCGGTCCAGGTGCTGTCCCGCACCGCGACGTCGTCCTCGGTCACCACCGTGAGAATCCGGAGGTCGCCGTCCAGGGCGGCCAGCTCCGCGGCCATCTCGAAGTTCAGGACGTCGCCGGTGTAGTTCTTGACGATGTGCAGCACGCCGGCCCCGCCGTCGACGAGCCGGGTGGCGGCCAGGATCTGGTCGGGCACCGGCGAGGTGAACACCTCGCCGGCGCAGGCAGCGTCCAGCATGCCGGGTCCGACGAATCCGGCGTGCAGCGGCTCATGCCCCGACCCGCCCCCGGAGACCAGGCCGACCTTTCCCCGGCGTGGCGCGTCGGCCCGCGAGACGATCCGCTGCCGATGGTCGACGGCGAGCTCGGGGTGCGCGGCCTCGATGCCCAGCAGCGCTTCGGCGACGACATCGTTCGGGTCGTTGATGAGCTTCTTCATGCCTGATCGTCTCCTCGTCGGATCGGACGCTACGCCGGGTGCGCCGGCCGCGGCCAACCGGCGGGTGAACGCCGTGACACCGGGCCGGCCGGGGGCAGGACCGGCGGTGGCCATTGGGCGGTGGCTGGTGAGCGCTGGCTAGTGGGCGTCGACGGCGTGCCGGCGGGTGCCCGCCGCCGGGTCGGGCAGCTCCGTCGCTGCTTCGGTACCGGCGTGCCGGGTGCGGCGGTCCGACGGCAAGGTCAGGGTAGCGGCGCCCAGGATGAAGGCACCGGCGCCGAGCAGCAGGTAATAGTTCGGCAACCACCCGGTGTCATTGGCCACCGATCCGCCGACCAGGTTGCCCACCACGCCGCCCGCACCCTGGAAGACATTGGCCAGCCCGAAGATCAACGTCGCCTGCGACACCGTCGACACCCGTCCGACGTAGGCCGGCACCAGGCCGTAGATCGGATAGAAGCTCAGCCCGAACAGTGCTGCCGCGGCGAACGGCATCCAGCCCGACTGCGCGCCGTGCAGCAGCAGGCAGCTGGCCAGGAACATGCCGTAGCACAGGGTGAGCGTGCGGCGCAGGCCCAGCAGGTCGCCGAGCCGGCCCACCGCGAAGCCGGCCACCGCGCCGACCACCGCGATCGTCATCCAGACCGCGGAGGAGTACTCGATCGACTGCCCGCCGTGGTCGCGCAGCAGCGGCGCCAGGAAGTTCTGGAACGACATGAACGAGAACCCGTTCATGAACTTGATGACCCAGATGCCGACTATCCAGACACTGAGGAAGGCGATACCGGCGGCCAGCGAGCGGCGCGGTCGCGGGCCGGCGGTAGCGGCCTTGCCGGCGGCTCCGGAACCGGCCGGGTCGGCAGCGTCTGAGAACAGGCCCAGCCGGTTGAAGAGCCGGCAGGCGATCACGATGAGCACCACGGAGGTGCCTGCCACCGCGAACCACACCGCTCGCCAGCCGACGGTATGGGTCAGCGCCGGGATGATGGCGGCCGAGACGAACACCCCGTACGTCGTTCCGCTGGAGATGATCCCGAGCGCGGTGCCACGCCGGTTGTCACCGATCAGGCGCGGCACGATCTCGACGATCGGTACGTACACCGAGGCCGAGGTCCCGGCCGCCACCGCGAGGCAGGCGGTGAGCACCACGGTGCTGCTGGTCAGGCCGACGCCGATCAGGCACAGAGTGCACAGCACCGCCGAGCCGACCACCACCACGGCGCCGTTGAACCGGTGGCTCAGCCAGGTCGCGGCGAAGGCGAAGACGATGAACAGGAACTGGCCTATTCCGGCGATCTGGCCGGCGGTGGCGTAGGAGAAGCCGAGATCATCCGACATCGTCGGCAGCAGCTGGCTGAAGACGTAGATGCCGAAGCCGTAGGTCACTCCGACGAAGCCCGCGATCAGCAGGACTGCCGACCATCGCTGCGCCGGCGTTCCGGTTGGTGCCGTCATGCTGGGCTCTCCTTCGTGCGGGCCGGTGGCTGTCAGTCGAGTGCGGTGCGGACGGCGCGGTGCAGGAAGAAGCCGGAGTCATCGGCCGACTCGACCGGTCGCTGGTCGCCGAAGGAGTCGATGTGGCCGAAGCCCGCGCTGCGCAGATCATCGCGCAACTGGGCGAACCGCAGCGACTCGACGGTGAGCGTCCGGAAGAAGCCGTCGGCGTAGCGGTAGCCGAAGCTCGTGGTGGCCTGGTCGCTTGCCACCAGCGAGACGTCGACGTTGCCGGCGTACACGCTGCGCCCGGGTGGCATCTGCTGGTGATCGACGATGTAGTCGAAGTTGCGGTGATCGACCAGCAGCACGCCGCCGACGGACAGCAGGTCGTGAATCCGGCGCAGCAGGGCCCGGCGCTGGTCCGGACCGGCGTGCGGCATCGAGCTGCCCAGGCACACCACGGCGTCGTAGCGCGGTACCGACAGCGGCCTCAGGTCCTCCCACGGCAGTTGCTCGATCCGGATGTCCGTCCCCGACGCTGCCAGGTTGATCCGGGCACGCTCGACCATCTCCGCGCTGCCGTCGCTGGCATCGACCTGGTAACCGGTGGCGGCGAAGTGGGCCGCGTGCACTCCGGTGCCGCACGCGATGTCGAACAGCGCTCGACCCGGCGAGGGGCCGGCAACGATCCGGTTCAGGAAGTCACCCTCGGACTCCAGCCGCCGCCGCCAGTCCACCAGTTCGTCCCAGCGGGCGGCGAAGCCCTGCCCGTACTGGTCAATCACCAGCTGCGCCGTCATGCCGCGCTCCGGGCCAGCTGGAGGGCGCTGAACGACTCGTGCATCTCATGCGCGCGTTGCCAGGCGGCCGAGGGCTCGATCGGGTCGTGGTTGACCTTGAAGTGCCGATCGAGGATCTCCAGCTTGTCGGGCCTGATGGTGGCGGTGCCGGTGACGGGGTCGATGTGGCGCACCCCGTCGGCGTACTGGCCCTTCTGGTTGATGAGGATGGCGTCGGCCTCGCTCAGGCCTTCGGGCAGGCTCAGCTCGAAGCCGTCCCGGCTGGCCAGTACCGGATACCCGCCGGGGAGCCCGTCCGGGGCGGGGGCGTGCACCAGGAGCGGCCGGTCACTCAGCAGTGCCCGCAGCACCGACAGCACCGACGAGGCCGTCAGCGACTGCCCGTCGATGCCGCCGGTACGCCGGCAGAACGTCGACACCCCGTGCTGGATGGCAGTGACTTGGCCGGTGATGTCGAGGATCCGGCTGCCGTGCCGGATCTCCAGCGCGGCCGGGGACTCACCCGCATCGCCGGCCCGGGGCAGCCGATGGCTGTAATAGTGCTGCGCCACCAAC